>WRKG01000137.1 GCA_009778185.1 Bacillota bacterium | reverse complement strand
TAGCACATGAAAATCACTTAACAGAACCACATGACCAAGTCGCAAGTCCAAGTGTTCTTGATACAAAATGCCCCAAAGTTTGAAAAATTCGTTGTTGCTGTCTGTTTGTTCGCTACTTTCAATAGTAGTAACAATAGCAAGATGTTCCTTGTTCCAGGTGTTGCAGTTTCTAAAGTGGTACAGCATGGGATTTTTGTTAAAATCCCATGTATTAAGGTTTTTTTCGATGCCAGTTTGTGTAAAATCAATTTGATTTTTGGTCAAAACAGTGGACATTTGTTGCAAAATGGCAGATGTTTCTAAAAATTTATTCATAATGATCCTCCTAATTGGCTAAATTAGCCAATTTCTAGCCCAATTTTGGGCAAAAAAATAAAGCCTATTAGGCTTTTGAAAAATAATAATCGTTCACAACAGCGACAATTAAGGCGCACGCAGTGTGTCGAATTTGACGGCGCGAAGTGCCCGCCACAAAATGGCGTAAACACGCCATTTGTAATAACCGCCAAGCCTAGTAAGAAATACTACCCCTTTAGATGGTCGAAAAATTTTTGAGAAAATGGCGTAAAAACGCCATTTGTAGGCACTGGCTATTTTAAGGGGTGGGGTCGAGTTTTTGATAGTTATCATAAAATCACTCCTTTTGTTTTTTCCCTAAACTTTGAACAGTTGCAAAAAAATTGTTGTACAGGGATTACCCCTTTAGATTGTCGAAAAAATTTTGAAAAAGCCGTCAACCCTAGCAAAATCAAGGGTTGTACAAAGTGCATAACTGCTAGTGTTGAGGGGTGGGGTCGAAGTTGCTTTGCCGATTGGCGCGTCCGATAAAACCGAACGCGCCGTTAAATTTTGCTATTAGCACATTTGAAAATAATAATCCCAAATGGCGGTTTCTTCGTTCAATTTTTGGCGGGTTTTGTCAAATTCGGATAAGTCATCTTGCCAAAAATTCTGATTGATAATAAATGGTTCAACCTCAAAGCGGCTTGCATTTTGGCTATTTTGCAAAATTGTTAAATAAAAATTGATGTCGTTTTGCAAATCGTCAAAATCGCCGTTGCTTTCAATTAAAACTTTGTGAGTAACAATCAAATTACCTTTACTTTGGCTAAATTGAAAAATTTCCCCAAAATGTAGAAAATCGTCAAAATATAAAGCAGATGTCGATGAATTTGGCAACCAATAGCGAACACATTTAATTTCGCCGTCCACTGTAAAAACTAGGTAGCTTTCCACCTGCCCGTCCGGCAGGCGGGTTGGATTTTTTGGGGTTGTATCGTCCGATAATGGCAAAAACTCGCTGTTTTCTTCTTTGGGAGGTGCATAGTTGATTTTTATTGCTTTATTTTGATAGCCATGAACATTTTCAAATTCGCTAGCGGTGTTTCTGCCTGTGATTTGGTAAACGGCTTGCTTTTGTCCTTTTTTGGCTTTTTGAAGAATTTTGCTAATCCACAATAACGGGCTTTGTTTTTCGGTTGGAATAAATTCAATTTTTTTGGTTGCATTCCATGGGGCTGTTAGCGTGTGCGCGGATTTTTCGTATTTGTAACGTAAAATTAGGGCGTGTTGCATATTCGAGTCGCTTGTAACCTCGTAAAAATCGGCATTCAAACTCCACCTAAATTTTAGGTAATACCATTTTTTGGAATATCCCCACGTTATAAATTTTTTATTAACGCTTGTAAAACTGGGATTTGGGAACGGTTGCATTATTTCTTGTAATTCTTCCAATTTCCGTAAATTTTCCGCTTCGATTTTGGCTTTTTCGGCTTTGTAGTCGTTTTTTGCCAATTCTGCCCATGTTATGGGCTGTGTGGTTGTTGATTTTGGCGTTTGGTCGTTCCACAAAACAGGAACGGGCGGTTGCGGTTTGGTGTTCATGCCCACGGCGAAAATCATTGATTTATTCGCCAAAATTACTCTGATATTTTTCCCATTTTGGGCAAAATTTGCTAATTTTGCGTCAACAACCGTCAATTTTGCATTGATTGCGAAAAACTGCGTAAATTCAGCGTTTTTGGCGGTTTTTTTGATGTACAGGCTGTAAATTTTTTTGGTGCTGTCGTTTGGGTCGATTCCAAAACACCTTACAAGCCTGTTATTACCACGTTTTATTATTTCCATGTAAAAAAATCCTTTCTATAATAAATTGAGTAGCCACTTACAGCAAAGTAGAAATATCGTTTGCCCTGTAAACATTTTCATGTGCATTCGCTGGCTGTTCCCTGTTAAATTTTCAAGATGCGGTGTTGCGTTTTGTGTTGCTTAACTTGTTGCATTTTGTTTTTTTTGAGTGGGCAATATTGCCCACTCAAAAGTCCTTATTTTGTGGACTTTGTCGGAAAAATCGAGCGTGCGTTCCCGATTTTCCCTGCAAAAACCATAATTTAGGCAACTTTTGGAAGTTTCCAACTGGGCAAATTTTCAAAGTTAAAACTATTGCCATATTTATATTTCTCTCTTTTGGCTATTTTCAAAATATATGCTAATTTTTCCGCTTGCGTTTTGGTAAGCTTGCCGTTTTTCCGCTTTAATACGTCTGTGTAATAGTGGATATTGCCTATAACTTGACTTTGCTTGTAATCTTTGAAAATTTCAACCAATTTTGAGTAATTTTGGGTTTTGTCGTGGTTTGGTTCGTTTTTTTTGTTGACGTTTTCTACAGGATAAAATTTGTTGCCGTGTGTCAAGTATAAATCACCGTCCGATTGCAAGCGTAAAGTATATTGAAAATTGTCGTTATCACATAAACGCCAAAATTTGCTTGCAATATATTTGTTTTGCCAACTATCAATTAAGGTTATATTTTCCCCTAAATTGTACTTTTTGATTGGTTTTTCGTGGGTTGCGGGGGTTGCGGTTTCGGCTGTTGTGGTTTCTGAAACTTCTGCAACTTCTTCAATATTCGCAACTTCTGCAATAGTATCAAGTGCAATTTGTGCATTTGGTGCAACTTCTTCAGTTGTTGCGGTTTCTTCAACATTAACAATTTTTTCAACCGTCAAAATTAAATTTTCTTTGTCAAGTGTTAAACCGCTTGTTACTACCCTATTTGGATTTTCCGCTGTATTCTGCAGCGTTGTAGTGCATATTTCATAACCATTAAGTATATAACTAACGTTAATTTTGGTCATTCCAGTATCGAAATTAGGATATACCCTAATCTGTTTTACGTGTTGCATTTCCTCAATCGTAAAATATAACCTAAATCCGAAAAGTTGCCCGCCTTGCTCAATAACATAATTGTAAACTTCGCTAAACTTTGAGGCGATGATTTATTTGCCGTGTACTCTGTAAACTGTTGTTCTGCTGGTTTTTCTTACCTCTGTAAGATTAAATTTTCTTGTTGTTGTCATAATTTTCAACTTCCTTTCTGTAGCCTATAGGCTATTTCCATATTTTTTAATATTGTCAAGTTGCAAGTGGTCTCGATGTCCGTTATTTTGCAATGTTTTTTGTGTTGCCTTGTCAACTTTTTGGGCTGTTTTGCTGTTTGCCCTGCTTATCGTTTTACGATAATTTTTTGCCTTGTTTTTGCCTTGGTGGGTTTTGTTTCTCTCAACCCTTATAAATATAGTATAATATACACGTGTATATTTGTCAAACTTTTTTCAAAAAATTTTAACGAAATAATCACGTTTTCGAGGGGTGGACAAAATTTTTTTCAAAGTCAAGTAACGATTTTATGCGGTTTGTAATGGGTAATTTTTCACAAAGTTTTTGATACACGTGTATATAATTTTGTGAAAATTGTATACTTGTGTATATATTTTTTTTGTGTTATAGTAGATTTTATCAACTTGAAAGAGGTGGCAAAAATGCCGATTACTGAAGCACAAAAAAAAGCAACATTGAAATATAGAGCAAAAACCTATGATAAATTTATGTTGGAATTTCCAAAAGGAGAAAGAGAACCATTAAAAGAACACGCCTCGAGCCGTGGTGAAAGCCTAGCAGGCTTTATAAAACGAGCCATAAAAGAAACAATCGAACGAGACAACGCCCCTCAACAGGCAAAAACAGCAGTTAAAAATACACAAAAATTACAGGAAATAAAAAATGCCATAAAAAATAGTGCAGACGAAGAAATGCCAACCATAGAGCCTTTACGGATTAAAATGGTGGAAGTATGACTTACGCATTAGACAGTAATATTATATCTTATTGGCTTATAGGCAATAAAAATGTGGAAGAACAAATAGACAACGCAACAATAAATATGAATGAAATAATAATACCGCCCGTAACCTATTACGAAATAAGACGTGGATTTAAGCACAAATCAGCACCAAAAAAAGAGTTTGCCTTTAATCTTATTTGTGAGACATATCCTATCGGCAAAATGACAATATCCGCATGGGATATAGCCGCCGAAATATACGGACAAACACGCAAGCAAGGCAACCCAATAGAAGATACCGATATACTAATAGCCGCCTTTTGTTTAGCACACAACTACACTCTAGTAACAGCCAACATAAAGCATTTTGACAGTATAAACGGCTTGGTAATAGTTGACTGGACAGCTTAAACCCGCCCTAAAAAAGCAATAAAAAAAACCTTGCGGGTTGCCTATATGCCCATAATATTTTTGTAAACCCAAAAATACCCCAATTAAAAATAAACAGTTGACAAAACTTTACATCTTCAAGGGTTGTCAACTGTTTATTTTGATATAATTATTATGTTAATGCTTGCTATTTGTGGCTTGTTTATTGGCTTTTGCATGAAATGTCCCAAAACGTGCCAAAATATATTTATGTTTTGGTACGTTTTGTAGTACAGTTTTTGATATTGTCAACTGGTCAAAATATTGATATTACTGGGGTTTTAACTGGTGTTCAGCTGTGAGTTTTGTGTACCAAAAACTAGCGTTTTTGGTACATTTTTTATTGCAGCTTTTGCCCATTTTTGCGGTGTGCATTTTTTGTGGTGGATATTTATCCGTCCATTGTCAACCGCCATTTGCCAAAAATCTCGATTGTATGGGGGCTTTCGGGCGGCTGTGGCGGGGTCTCTGGCAGGATTGCTAATTTTGGGATTTTGGATTTTGGCTTTTGCAAAAGCTGAAATTGCAAAAACTGGATTTTGGCTTTTGCAAAAGTTGAAATTGCAAAAACTAGATTTTCGGCTTTTGAAAACTTTGGCAAATGCTAGGTTTAAGGATTGGCAATCGTATTTTCATGCTTGTCCGATAGGCGGTTTTGGTTGCCAATGTTTGATGCAACGCTTGTTAAAAAAGTTGCATTATGTATTATCGTGCGGGTGCATATGTGTAAACCCTTGCAAATAAGCCTATTTGAACTATATCAAAAAAAAATACTCTTGTAAATATTTTGGGTTTATTTTTTTGCAAAATTGCACACTGAAAAAAATTTTTTGAACGGCAAAAAATCCTATAGTTACGGTAAAAACTGGCAATATTTTAATGTAAAATTGCACAAAAATTGACCTTTTGAAAAAAATTTTTATTTTGTCAAGGTGTTTTTTGGATTGATTTTTAGGGATTGTTGGCTTATGTCAACATGGAAAAAAGGAGTAAAACAGGTAAAAAATGGGGGTAAAAAGGGGTATTTTGGGGGTATTTTTGGGTAAAAAAAGGAAAAAAATGTGCAAATTTTTTGTGATTAAATTTTGGCAATATTTTCAAATTTAGGTTGTCAAATTTATGTTTGAGCGATTTAAAAATTTAATTTTTAGGTTGTCAAAAATTTGAAAAGATTTTACTAAATTTTGACAATTTAGGTTGTCAAAATTTGATATTAAAGTAAAAAAATATTTTTGAAAAAGTTGACAAATTTATTTTGCTATGGTTTAATTAAATTGGTCAATATTTGTGCTGTTTATCGTTGCCGATATTTGGCTGATTATGTACCTTTGGTTGCCTGTTCTTCGGAAAACTACAACAAAAGAAGAGGAACTTGCAACTTATAATTTTATAATGTTAGTTAGACGAGGAAGACATAACAACATTCATTGTGTCAACCGCCCCAAATAGGGGAAAATAGCTGTTGCGGTTTGTCTACCTTTGAGTAGATTTTTCGTGCCGTTTTATTGTTGTAGAATTTTATTCTCGCAACCTGTCCGTCCATTAGGCGGATCAGCTTTATTTTGATAGTGTTTAGAGTTTAATGCAATGTTCTTGTTTTGCGGTTTATCCGCCTGTCGGCGGGCAAGTACAGTGTTGGGGCTGTTGCAAATACAAGATTAACTTTATCGTTGATTTTAGGGCATTTTGCCCTGTTACCATTGTCTAACTATGTTAGAATCAACGATACCGTCAAAGTTGCATTAAACTCTAGGCACTATCTGGCAAGCGGAATCTTTTGATATACCGTTTTTGCGCTACCTTTGGGTTGTTTCCAAATTGGAAATAACCACAATCCGCTTGCGTATCCCCTGCGTGTTTTTTGCGTATCGATATTTTTTTGTTACAAGGTTGTCATTTTAGGCTTTTAGCCTGTCTTGTGTTACGTTTTTCCATTGTCAACTACCGAAAGGAGAATGACTTTGGAAGTCAATCAAACCAATCCCGCTGCCGTTGGGCAGGAATTACCCGAAGAACCACCAATTATTGAACAAACCGAGCCAGAAATCAAGGATTTAACTGGTCTTTTTGCCTTGCATCCACACTTGGAAGAACAATACAAAGCGGCTGTAAACGCCGAAGTTATGCGGTCTAATGCCCAAGTTAGGAAAGCCGAACGGCAACGTGCCAACAGCCAAAATATTTCCAAGTTGCCAGTGAACGAGCAGGTCAATTTTTTGGATGCCGACAAGCGAGCAGAGCATTTTGAAAAGCTGTACAACGAGGAACGCAACAGAACTTCTCGTATGAAAGATGTAAGCGAATTTACAGCTGAAATTCACAAAATTTTAGACACCAGCCGCATTCCTCACGAATTTTTTGAGGACGGACTGGATTATTTTGCTGTCGAAGATTTTGACGAAGTGAGAGAACGTGCCATAACTTTTGCCCAGTTTGAATATTTTCCGAAAGGAAAATTTGAGGAAATGGTCAATGCCGAGGTTGACAAACGAATCAAAGCCAAGTTCAAAGAGGCGAACGTTGAAAGCCCAGAAAATCAACCGTCTAACCAACAAGAATATTCACTTGACATTTATGAACACTAAACGGGCCTGCCCGCCGGCAGGCGGGTTGCTGGCACGGATTATCACGTTTGCGAAAACGGCAAAGTATTTGGCAAAAACGGTGAAACGCTAACAGGCACAACCACCACCTGCCCGCCGGCAGGCGGGAAGACGGCTACATAGCTTATAAATTAACGGTCGGCAATGACAAGTTGCAAGTTATGGGACATATTTTGGTTGCCAAGGCGTTTCTTCCCCCCCCCCCG
>WRKG01000136.1 GCA_009778185.1 Bacillota bacterium | reverse complement strand
CCCTACAACAAGCCGCCCGTAGGGGCGGACCGTCCTCGGTCGCCCGTTTGTGCGTTTCGATATTTCTGCAACATAGGCTTAAAGTTAATGACATTGGGATATTATCCGCCCGTTTTTTTACAGCAATTTGTTTTAACTCTGTTGCAAAATTTTAATCTAAAGCCAACAAAAATTCGGTTGCGGCTCGTTTTGCGTCTTTCAGCTGATTATGATTTATTTTGTTAAGTTCGTTTTCGTTGTCGGAGACAATCACAAGCGGAGTTTGGCACATATTGTACAAAACTTCGACAAACATTACCGTATTTTCAACGATTATTTGTTCATCTTCGGTAAATTTGTTGTAATCTTTTTGGGCGAAAACGATTGCTTGAAAATCGCCGAAAGTATCTTGATATTTGTTGTTTACTCTTTGTAGGGTTTTGTGGTAATTTTCGGCGGTTTTGGATAATTCATTTAGATATTCGCATATTTTGTTGATTTTTTCCTCGGCAGCATCTACTTCTTTGCGAGTTTCGTAAGCATCATTTTCTGCCTCTTTGGCTTTGCCGCCCAAAAATAGACTGCCGACAACCAAGCCGATTCCGAGCGTTGCCGCACCCAAAATAGCCGTGCCTGTAAGCGCACCGATTGCACCAACTGCACCGCTAATTCCTGCACTTAAAGCTACAGCTGCACCCATTTCGCCGCCTAAATATCCGCCAGCACTTACGTAAGTATTTTGCAAGTCTGCTAATGTAAGTTTGCCGTTGGATTTTGACCAAAGGCTGCCCAATTCTGGAGCATTTTTAATTTGCTCCCATAACTCGTGAAAATCCTTAAAATTTGTCATAATTTCCAGTTCGGTTTGTCCTAACTGCTCGGTTACAGCGGTTGTTTCCGATTTGGTTTTTTCGAAGGTAGCAACGTTTTTTTCGTGCCTTGCGGCGGAACGCTGCATACTTTCCTTGGCATCGTTAATATCACTGACGTTGATTGCTGTTTTTCCTGCTAACAATACACCGCCTGCTATTGCTGCAAATAATGGTAATGGCATAATAAAATCCCCATTTCATAGTTTATTTGGCGTATTTACGCCTTAATTTTGGCGGAAACCCGCCGTTTTGATTTTACTATTATATTCTAACTTGTTTTTTTGAAAAAGTCACTAGACGTTTTTTGCAAGTTTTGGAATGTTGAGTTGACATAATATGCGAATCAGAGTTGAAAAATTGCATTGGTTAAAATTGTAGGGGCGACCGTCCTCGGTCGCCCGTTTTTGCGTTTCGATATTTCTGCAACATAGGCTTAAAGTTAATGACATTGATATTATCCGCCTACAAGCTACAAATTGGCAAATTATCCGCTTGCAAAGCCATAAACTGGCGGATAATATCCGCCCCTACGAAAAATGCCAAAAACGCCAAAAACGCCAAAATCCTATATAAATTTAACTACAAATTGGCATTACAAAAAAATTTTACAACACCAAAAAATTATGATAAAATATACAAGTAAACAATATTTTCAACCTTAGGAGGCTTTTATGTTCGCTATAGGAGATTTTATAAAATTAAGACGAAAAGATTTAGGTTTGACACAAGCCGAACTTTGTGGCGATGTACTCGCTTTAGGCACATTGCAAAGAATCGAAGCAAACAAGCAATTACCCAACAAATTCACTTTTGAGTATCTTGTAGACAGATTGGGTTTATCGTCAGATCAATATTGCTATTTGTTAAGCGGAGAAGATAAAGAAATTTACGATTTAAGATATGCTTTTGAAACCCTGTACAACAGAGGCGATTACAAAGGTGCAACAAACATTTTGGAAGACTTGAAAATTGTGCCTAATTTAGATGGATGGCATCAAAATTTTATTTCGATAGCCGAAACTTTGCTGTTACTTCCCAACGGAAATATATCTAACGAAACCAAGTTGATAGAATTGCAAAAAACTGTATCCCTTTTTATAAATGATTTTTCGCCAAAAAAAATAAAGAAAGCTCTTTTAATGAAAAAAGAGTTGGTAACGCTTATTGCCTTGGCAGTCGCTAATTATAAAGTTGACAACAAAGAAACTTCATTAAATGTATTGTTGGAACTAATAAATTATATCAACAACAATATAGCTGACAGACATCACATAGCTTTAGTTAATGCAAAAATATTTTTGTGCTTGTCTGCGTATTATCTTGATGAAGAAAATTATTCAAAGGCATTGCACTATTGCAACGAGGGCATAGAAACCTGCATTGGCAACGATCTTGGAATGTTTTGTTGCACAAAATTGAGTTTCAACAAGGCTAAATGTTTGTATTCGCAAAATCAAAACGAAAAAGCTCTTGCTTGCTTAAAACAAGCGTATTATCTTGCAGTTACATTAGGGGAAAAAGCACTGTCTGTTGTGGATAAAGTAGAACAATACGCTACAAAACAAAATATAAAATTATAATTGTCAATAGCGTTTTGTAATTGTTTTGCGACTATTTTATATTTGCAAAACGATTATTGCATTTTTTGTTTTGCCTATGTTACAATGTTTTTAGATAGTTGAATAAGAAATTTACAGAAAGGATATGAACAAATGAAACCCTCAAATTACAATTTTTTCTTTCCATACGAGCCTGACGATACTAAAATGATAGCTTACAACTCCTTTTCAAACGCATTGGCACTTATGGAGAAAGATAAACACGAAACTTTTATGCGATTTTGCTCTGAAAATGCGGTAATTGACGATGTAGAGTTTATAGAGCAACTTAAACAAGGCAATTTTCTGGTTGACGATAATTTTAATGAATTGGACTTGCTAAAATTTAGAATGTTGTCCGCTCGCTATAATACCGACAGTTTTGGGTTGACTTTAGCCCCAACCGCTGATTGCAACTTTCGTTGTCCTTATTGCTACGAAAAAGATGTTATAAAGCAAGAGTATATGTCAACGGAAATACAGGACAAAATAATCGAGTTGGTTGAGTTAAAAAGTGCCAGCATATCTAGCTTTCACGTGGCTTGGTACGGTGGCGAGCCTTTAATGGCAATGGAAATTATACAACGGCTTTCTGAAAAATTTATTGAAATTTGCGACAAAAATAATATATCCTATCACGCTAGTTTAACCACAAATGGCTATTTTCTCACTAAAAACAATGTTGAAATGTTAAACAAATTAAAAGTAACTTCCATACAAGTAACGCTAGACGGCAACAAAGAGGTACACAACAAAATGCGCCCTCACAAGGACGGCTTGGAAACTTTCGACAAAATTATCGATAATTTAGTTGCTAGCAAAGATATTTTGCCGTTCCTAAATGTGCGAATAAACGTAGACAAAACAAACATAAAATCCGCAAAAGAGATCCCCAAATTATTTGCAGAAAAAGGCTTTAATGAAAATATTTATATTTATCTTGGAAAAATACTCGATGAAAACGATACTTATGACGGTTCAACCTGCTTTAATACTTGCGATTTTTCGCAGGAAGAATTTAACCATTATTTAGAAAACGGATTAGATTTTATGTGGAAATATCCCCAAAGTAGAGCCAACGTTTGCACTGCTGATAACGCCTCCACTCATATAATAAGTGCCGATGGCAGACTGTACAAATGTTGGGCAGATATTGGCGACCACAGCCGTTGCGTTGGCAGCATTATCGAAAAAGTAGATGCAAAAGAGCAAGTTTTTTTAGATTATTTACTATACGACCCAACCGCCGACAAAGTTTGTTCTAAATGTAATTTGTTACCTGTGTGCATGGGCGGTTGTCCTTACAAAAGACTAAACAACAATAACGACAAATGTAGTATATATAAATTTGTTTTAGAAAATTATTTGAACCTCATTGCAACAAAATTACAAAATGATATAGCACAAAATGAGAAATAAACCTTATAAAGGGGGTGAAATTATGGTATATTTAATACGTGATTGTACCGCTGGTGGCAACTTTTCGCCTTTTTCGTCAGGCAATCCACTAAACAAACTTTTTCCAAACAATGTAGTTAATGGTAGATGTGTAAGTATTTTTTTCGAAAGTGCTACAAGCCAAAATGTAAACTGTCGCGGAATTGTATTTGCAGAAGGTGCTGATGTATGCACTGGTGGAACTTTTACGATTACTAACAGAGATTGTAATGCTAAAGTTGTTGAATGTCCGCCGTTTAATTAACAGGTGGACATAAATGTAGGGGCGGATATTACCTGTTCCTACAAACTCAAAAAATCGTAATTTTAATAATTTCGCAAATTTCTTAAAACTTTTCCCAAAAAACAACGTATATATTATAAAATGAACCAAACAGAATAAACGGAGGTATATTATGGAATATTTAATACAACCAGCATTTGGTAGAATGCTAAACTTATTTGAAACTAGCTCAACAGGCTCGTGTGATGGTTTTCGCTGTGGTAGTTTTTGTGATGTGAGATGTAACAATGTTTGCGGTTCACGATGTCTCCAAGTTTTTCCTGTAACTGACTGTCCAGGGCTTAATACTTTGGCGGAAGTTTCGCCAAATTGCAACTCGCTGAAAAACGCCATGCCTGTCGATAATATAGCAATTTAACGCCAATTTGCAGGAGAAATGTAATGAAAATATTTACCCTTTGCAAAAAATATCTAATAGCCCACAAAACAATGCTTGTAATATATCTGTCAATCAGCATATTTACAGGCTTGTTTGCTATGGTAAATCCATTTATTATCGGAGATTTTATTGATAGTCTAATTGCAGGCGGCAACATGGAAGTTGTATTTAGATTTTCGGCAATATTTGCAACAATAAACATTGCTCGCACCGTGTTTGGCTATATTACAATGATTATTTATACTAAAATTCAATCAAAAACTGCCCACGAGTTTAGCCAAGATGTAATTGAATATTTGCAAAAAATTTCTCTAACTTTTGTCAACAAACGAGATACGAACTATTTAAGTCAAGTAATAAACGGAGATACAAATATGTTGATTATATTTTGCATTAGCGTTGTCAACAACTTTATATTAAATGCAATTTATTTTGTTGTGCCGTTAATAATTTTGATAACATTAAATTTTTATGTAACCGCCGTACTTTTGGCGTTTTTGTTTGTGTACATTTTAATATATATAAAATTCAAAAAGCCGCTATTTGATAGAAGTATGATTTTAAGAATAGCACAAAACACATTTTTTGCAAAATTTTTAGAGCAATTAAAACTAACAAAATTTATAAAAATACACGCAATCAGTTATATTTTTAGAAAAGATATGAACAAAAATTTTGATAATTTGCTATCCGAAACTTTGAAAACTCAAAAACTTAATTTTGCGTATTCCTCTTTAGATACCGCAGTTACAACTATTGTACAAATTGTGTTGTTTTTATTAGGCGGATATTTAATATTAAACGGAAATTTTACAATAGGAATGTTTACAATTTTTAGTATGTATTTTAACATGATTTTGGGTGCTGCAAAATATTTCTTTGATTTTGGCAAAAGTTATCAAGATAATTTAGTTTCGTACGACCGATTAAACGAGATTTTAGCAACCAAAATTGAGAATAATGGCGAAATAGAATTAGAAACTATCGAACAAATCGACATAAAAAATTTAGAATTTTCTTATAATAACGAAAATCCAATAATAAAAAATCTAAATTTTACATTTAACAAAGGCAAAATTTACGGCATTTTAGGGCATAACGGAGCAGGAAAAAGCACATTTATAAATCTGCTAATGGGAATGTACATATCCGAAAAAAAGGGCGAAATATTTTTTAATGGTATTTTATCAGAAAAGATAAATATGCACAATTTACGCAAAAATTTAATTGGAATCTCTGAACAAGATTCGGTAATATTGGACGGAGATATAAGCTATAACGCAAAAATAGAGTTATCGAAAACTTCAAAAATTCGAGATTTTTCAAAATATTTGAGATTATTAAACATGGAAAATTTGGAAAATTTGCAAAATAGCGATAATCTTTCGGGCGGAGAAAAGCAAAAATTGGCAATTTTGCGAATACTGCTAAAAAATCCTAATTTAATGATATTTGACGAGCCAACTTCAGCATTAGATATTGAAAGTAGCATAAATTTTGTCAAATATCTGCAAAATATCAAAAAAGATAAAATTATTGTTATAATAACACATGATTCTGCTTTGGTTGATAGTTTTGACGAGATTATAAGGTTGAATGAAAATTATTGAAAAATTGGTGTATTCGAATAACGTTAAAATAAAATTATGTAGGCGAAAATGGATTGTGTTGAAAATATAATCTTGCAATATTTTGATATTACCAAATTTTCCCCAATCAAAAAGACTGCTCACTATAGCTTGAACAGTCTTTTTGGTCGGTTGCTTTGGCGTTGTTATTGGCGGATTTTGTGCGTTACGATTTTTTGTTGCGTTGTGTTTGGCGTGTTTTGTTGTGTTGCTTTTCATAGTGATTGCATTTAGTTGTATCACGGGCGGATAATACCTGCCAGTCCGACAGGTGGGTCCGCCCCTACAACGCCAACTCCCGCAAATCTAACTGCAAGCCACCTTGCGTTGTCAACACTTTTTTTAACGATTTATTCGGCAACTGCTTATCCTCAAACCAGCATTCTATTTTGTTGGAGTTTTGCGTTAAATACCAATGTTCGGTGTTTTTGCCTGTGGAGTACGCTATTTTTTTTTGTAGCTTTTCTCCTTTTTTGTTCCATGGCGACCACACTTCTATTATTAAATCGGGATAACCTGCTACTTTAGTAGTGCTTTCGCTAAACATTTTTTTGTTTTTATCAAACATCAAAATATCAGGTATGAAAGTGTCAAGCCTGTTTAATTCAGTCGCATCTTTTATACTTTCTACATCTATTAACATAGGCAAGTCCGAGTTTAAGGGATTGGGCTCATAACATAAAGCCTTATCCTCTTTTTTTACATATAGTTCCTGTTTCAAGGATAGTATAAATAACATACCATATATGTACCCTGTCATTTCGGTGTGGCGTTCGTGCGGCGTGGACATTTGTAAATAATCTAGTTGCATATAAGTCATAAAAATTCCTCCTGTTCGTCTTTCGGCTTTTTGTAATCTTTTCTAAATTCATTATACCAATCCCAAACATAATAATCAACATATTTTGATAACAAAAAAATTGACAACCGCCGCAACATCTGCTAATATAATCCTAGGAGGTGGAAAAATGGCAAGCATAGACAAAATTATCTTAACAAAAAGGGCTTGCTAACCTACAGCCCTTTTTTATTGAGAAATTATAATTACAACGCCAATTCCCGCAAATCCAACTGCAAGCCACCTTGCGTTGTCAACACTTTTTTCAACGATTTATTCGGCAACTGCTTATCTTCAAACCAACATTCTA
>WRKG01000135.1 GCA_009778185.1 Bacillota bacterium | reverse complement strand
ATTATTAAATATTTATCGTGATACTTCATTTCCATTTCTTGGATAATTACATCTTTTTCCAAGATTTCATGCTCGCCGTCAAATGAAAACATGGTATTTTCCCCTTTTTTTGTGAATTTTTGCAACTAATTACTGTTTAATTATTGCATGGTTTTTGAGATTTGTCAACTTTTTTGAAAAAATTCTTGAGAAATATAGAGAAATATTGAGCAAGTTTGAAGAGCAAATTTTGGGATTGGACGGTTGAAGTTGAGCAATTCCCAAACAATAATTGGCGAATTGTTTATAAAATTAGCCCTTGTATATTGGCAAATATACTCAATCAACTTAAAAATAGGTTGTTGTAGAAAAAACGGGCGGATAATATCCGCCCCTACAAACCGCCAAACGCCTGTCTACTGACAAGCAGAAACCTACTTTACATCTTCAAGCGAAAACGCCCAAAAATCCTTACCAACTCGCAGAACGCCTATCTCGTCGCCAACGTTTATCGATTTCAGCGAGCCACTTGTTCCTGCAAAATCTAGTCGTTTCAATGGCTTATTGCCTGGTAAAATTTCGTTGTTGGCTACGTAACAACTTTCTAGCAACTTGTTTGTTTTTTCGCATTTCGTTTTGAAACACTCGTAATTGCCCGATTTGACTGATTTTTGGGCGGTGTAGGCTTGCCAAACAACAATCGCCCCAAATACCATAATTCCAATGATTGCAAAAATGCCTGGTGGCATCTCAAAAATGTTAATTATTCCCACGGCGATTGCAACGCCGATTAACAATCCCAAGCCTTCCTTGTACCGTTTACTAAACAACGGCATTAACTTTTCCTGTGAAACTTGAATTTTTTCCATATTAAACCAATCCTCTCATGCGATGTGCAAGGGCAGATTTTCTCCGCCCTTGCAAAATTTATTGTCAAATTTATTGTCTAATATACAGCCATTCGACATGGTCTTGTAGGCTTGTGATTAGCAAATTGTCGCCGTTAATGGAGTAAATCCAACGTTCGTTGCGGATTGTATCGGCGGCGAGCGTTCCTTGCCAATTTATGTGAAGTTCGCCACCGACAGTTGCCCAGTTAAAAGTGTTGTCCGAAACGCCCAACCATTCGCCTGAGCCGTCTTCGTTAAAATGTAACTGAAAATTTGTTTGATTGGAATCCCAACCCCAAACGCCGACTATTTCTGTTAAAAGTACAGCCGCCAGTGGCTCGTTGCTCATCCGAAAATAAACCCATTCTTCGTCAACCTGCAAAGAGGTAATTGTGAGGCGGCCGCCGTCCATAACATATTGCCACCTTTGATTACGCACAGTTGTACCAACTGGGAGCGTTCCAACAAGATTTAATGTCAACTCATCTCCTGATATTTCCCAGTTAAAATCGGCATCTATGCCTGTCCACATACCAGTGCCGTCTTCTCTAAAATGTAGCTGAAAAACAATTTCGTCTGATTCCCAGCCCCAAACGCCCACAAAATCGGAAATGCCGATTGTTTCGTTAGTTTCGCTAGGATTATTTGCACCGCTCGAACGTCCTGTTCCAGCTGAATCAGCTGTATTTGCAGTGTTTGCCGTGCTTGGATTATTCGCTGTTGCCGTTGGCGTTTCCGAGCCACAAGCAACCAAAAACATTGAAATGCTAAATGTCAAAGACAACATTAGCATTTTTACTAAATTTTTCATATAAAATACCTCTCTATTTGTACAAAATTACTATTTGAAATCTTCGCCAAACATACGTTGTAATCCTGTAACTGGTAATGTTTGCAACCATACTTTGCCAGGACCAGTTAAACTGCCTAAAAATAATCCTTCGCCGCCGAAAGCTATGTTTTTTAAGCCTTTGACGGTTTCAAAGTTGAACGTTACGGTGCTTTCCATAGCTGCTAAATATCCGCAATCTATGATAATTTTTTCGTCAGCCGCAAGGTCGTATTCTTTGGAATGTCCGTCAATTTCGATAAAAACTGTGCCGTTGCCACTAAATTTTTCCAAAATAAAACCTTCGCTTAAAAATAGCCCTGCACCAAGTTTTTGGTTAAAAAAGATGTCAATATTTACATCTTCGGTACAGGCTATAAAGCCCATTTTTTGGGCAATTATCTCTTTGCCGCCCGATAACGGACACGCCATAATTTCGCCAGGCATACTCAACCCAAAAGCAATTTCTTGGTTGTCGCTGCGGGCTATGTAATGGTTTAAGAAAAACGAACTTCCAGTTAATGAACGCTTTAATCCTTGTAAAACGCCACCCGCCGTATTTGTCTCCATTTCAATATCGGCTGTTCGCCAGGACATTCCCCCGCGTTGTGTTATCATTCGCTCGCCTTTGTTCAAATTGCACAAAAGCACGGGAAACGGATCGCCTATAATTGTATGCTGCATAATTTTTTCCCCTTTCTTGGGTTACAATAATTTTGAATTGTATTTCTAGTTTTGTTGCTTTTTATTCCTTTCTGCTTATTTGTGCATTTTAACAGTGTACATTTAGCTAGTTTTTACACGTTGTCATAACACACAAGAAGTATATTATCACAGGAAAATATTTTTGTCAAAATTTTTTTAATGAAATTTAACAAAAATATCTTTTTGGAAATTATTTTGTAGAATTGTAGCAACCATAATAGCGGGCGGTTGGCGATTTGTAGGGGCGGATATTACCTGTCCGTCCAGCAGGCGGGTCCGCCCGTTTTTTCCCTCGGCAATTTATTTTGAAATTGTTCGAATATATTGTCAACCTAAATAATGAATAATTTCCACAAATTCAACAGACGAATAATTTCCATAAATTCAACAGACGAACAAATCCCGCAAATTCAACAAACGAAAAATTCCGCAAATTCAATGTATAGACGAACAAATCCCAAACCCAAACGAATAAACAAATCCCAAACCAAACAAGCGAACGAGGACATTTTCCCATACAACAAATTCAAATTACAATCAACATTTTTTAATCGATTGAACATAAAAAATCAAATCCACTGTTCACAAACTTGTTTTTTTACAAAAAATGTGATATAATATGTAAAAAATCCAATAAAAAAGAGAAAATTAGGAGAAAATTTTATGAGTGATAAGATATTAGATGTTGACATAGCGCAACAAATGCAAACTAGCTACATAGAGTACGCAATGAGCGTTATAGTGGCACGAGCCTTGCCAGACGTTCGAGACGGCTTAAAGCCTGTACATAGGCGTATTTTATACTCTATGGCAGAAATGGGGCTTGAACCCAACAAAGGACACAAAAAATCGGCACGTATTGTTGGCGACACAATGGCAAAATATCATCCGCACGGCGATGCTTCCATTTATGATGCGATGGTTCGCATGGCACAAGATTTCTCTATGCGGTATCCTTTGGTTGACGGACACGGCAATTTTGGCTCGATGGACGGCGACGGCGCTGCCGCTCATAGATACACCGAAGCTCGGCTTGCTCGGCTTACTTTGGAACTTTTGGAAGGCATAAATCAAGATACCGTCAATTTTGCTCCAAACTATGACGGAGAATCCCAAGAACCAACCGTTTTGCCTGCGCGTTTCCCAAATTTGCTTGTCAATGGTACTTCTGGAATCGCCGTGGGAATGGCAACTAATATTCCTCCGCACAACTTGCGTGATGTTATTTCCGCCGTTTTGCACATAATCCAAGATAGAATCGCGGGCAACGAAACCGACATTCACAAATTGGTTGACATTGTAAAAGCCCCCGATTTTCCCACTGGTGGAGCAATTTTGGGTACTGCGGGAATAAAATCGGCATATTTAACTGGCAGAGGTAAAGGCACGTTGCGCGCAATAGGCGAAATTATGCCAATGCCAAAAGCCACAAACCGCGAAATGATAGTATTTACAAAAATCCCATATCAAGTAAACAAAGCAAAATTAGTTGAACGCATGGCAGAATTAGTAAAAGACAAAAAAATTGACGGAATATCGGATATACGAGATGAATCCAACCGCGACGGCGTTCGCATTGTGGTGGAACTTCGCAAGGATGCAAACGCAAACGTTGTGCTAAATCAGCTGTACAAATATTCCGCATTGCAGGAAAACTTCAGCATTTTAATGTTGGCACTAGATAAAAATCAGCCAAAAGTAATGAATCTAAAAACAATGTTGTCGCTATATTTGGATCATCAGGAAGAAGTAATTACCAGACGCACAAATTTTGAACTAAACAAAGCAAAACGCCGCGCCCACATTTTAGAGGGCTACTTAAAAGCCCTAGAAAGCATTGACGATTTAATTTCCATAATTAGAGGTTCACAAGATACAGCCAACGCGCGTGCAAACTTGCAAGCCCGCTTCGATTTCTCGCCAGAGCAAGCCGCCGCAATCGTGGAAATGCGTCTGCGAGCCTTAACTAGCTTGGAAAAAACTCGTCTGCAACAAGAATACACCGAACTGCAAGCGGTTATTCAAAATTTAACGCAAATTTTGAACGATAAATCAAAATTATACGCGGTAATATCGGAAGAACTAATCGAAATTCAAAAAAAATACGGAGACAACCGCCGTACAGAAATTTTGCACAACGAAAACGAGGGAGAAATTCTAATTGAAGATTTAATCGATGACGTTGAAACGGTAATCACAATGTCTAATTTTAATTACATCAAAAGAATGTCGCTTGACACGTACAGAACGCAACGGCGCGGCGGAAAAGGTGTTATCGGAATGCAAACGCGCGAAGAGGACATTGTCAAAGATTTGATAGTTGCCAACACGCACGATTATATTTTGTTCTTCACGAACATGGGAAAAGCGTATCGCATAAAAGCGTACGAAATTCCCGAAGTAGGTCGCACGGCAAAAGGAATTGCGTTGGTCAACCTGTTAAATTTATCGGCTGGCGAAAGCGTAGCAGCGATAATTCCGATGAACAAAAACGCAACGCAGGACAACAGCTATTTGACGATGGTAACACGCAAAGGAATAATCAAAAAAACCTCGTTGGAATTGTATTCAAATATTCGCAAGCAAGGTTTAATTGCCTTAAATATCCGAGAAGACGATTCGTTGATAACGGTATTGCATTCTTATGCAGGGCAAACGATAATTGTAGCAGCGGCATCGGGAAAAGGCGTTCATTTTTCTGAAGAAAGCGTGCGCGCAATGGGCAGAACCGCAAGCGGAGTAAAAGCCATGAACCTAAACGAAGACGATTATATAATCGGAGCAACCGTTGTGGAAGAAAACTCGCTGCTGCTGTTTGTATCGGCGGGCGGTTTCGGCAAACGCACTCCCGCAGAGGAGTTTACAATTCACAATCGTGGCGGCAAAGGAATGATAGCTTACAAGCCAACCGAAAAAACAGGCAACCTAATAGGAATAGCCGCCGTAAAAGAAACCGACGAACTTTTAGTAATAAATTCCGAGGGCATAATAATAAGAACGCCAGTATCAAGCATATCGATAAGTGGCAGAACAGCAATCGGCGTAAAACTAATAAAAATGGATGCTGGCGTTACAGTGGCATCGATGGCAAAAATTGCCGATGTAGGCGAAAATGCTAAAGATTCGGAAGAATTGGAAGTTTTGGAAGTTTCTGAAGATTTGGAAGTTTCTGAAAATTTGGAAGTTTTGGAAGAATAAAATTTTTGGTATTTGGAAAATACGCTTTTTTTGGAAAATACCGTTTGGTAGGAAATACGGGCGGATAATATCCGCCCCTACAGGGACAATTTTGTAGGGGCGGATATTATCCGCCCGTTTATTTCAAATTTGCAATGTTCAAATATTTTGCGATGTTCAAATTTTTTGCGATGTTCAAATTTTTTGCGATGTTCAAATATTTCGCGATGTTCAAATATTTTGTTTTTGGCAATCTCTTACGGTTGATAAATTTTATGAACGAACAATCACAAACAGGCGGACGACCACAAACAATCGTCCGCCCATTTTAATATTTATTCCCATTCGATAGTTGCTGGCGGTTTTGATGTAATATCGTATACAACACGGCTTATTGTGGGTAATTCGTTGGTAATTCGTTGGGCTGTGTTAATTAGCATATTTATTGGCAATGGAGAACTTTCGCAAGTCATAAAATCTAGCGTATTGACCGCTCTTAAGGCTACAACTGGGCTGTATGTGCGATCGTCCCCTTTTACCCCAACCGAATATGTGTCTGTTAGTACCGCAAAATATTGATTGGGTTTTATTTCGGTTTTGTCAACCTCTTCTCGGAAGATTGCATCTACTTTTTGCAAAATATCCAGTTTATGGTCGGTAACTTCGCCGATTATGCGTACCGCAAGCCCTGGACCAGGAAAAGGTTGACGATTTATTATACTTGGCGGCGTGTTCAACTTTTCTCCCAAAGACCGCACTTCGTCCTTAAATAAGCCAGATAACGGCTCGATTATTGCGGTAAAATCTAAATTTTGTGGCAAGCCGCCAACGTTATGATGACTTTTTATTGTTGCGCCGTACGTTCCGCCAGATTCCACAATATCGGGATAAATTGTTCCTTGTGCTAAAAATTTTATTTTACCTTTTTTATCGTTGCTCAACTTTTGCGATTCTTCCTCGAAAACTCGGATAAATTCTTCGCCAATTATTTTGCGTTTTTGCTCTGGTTCGGTAACGCCAGTTAATTTTGCCAAAAAGCGACTTTTGGCGTTTACACGGACAAAATTTAGTTCCGATTGCTGTGCAAAAACCGCCTCGATAGCATCGCCCTCATTTAGCCGCATTAAACCGTGATCGACAAAAATGCAGTTAAGTTGCCCAGGAATCGCCTTTGCCAACAGCATTGCACAAACGGAAGAATCCACGCCGCCTGACAAAGCCAACAAAACCTGCTCATCGCCGACAGTTTGTTTAATTTCCTGTATTTGTCGGCTTATGTAGTCATCCAATTTGTAATCGCCAGCCGCATTACAAATATTGAATAAAAAATTGCGTAAGATTTCTTTGCCGTTGTCGGTGTGTGCGGATTCTGGGTGATATTGCACGCCGAACAGTTTTTTGTCAAAATTTTCGCAACTTGCAATGCAGTTTTCCGTGAAAGCGGTTGCAGTAAAATCATTTGGCAACCGAGTTACTTTATCGGAATGACTCATTAAAGCGGCAAATTCGGCGGATTTTTCGTAAAATTTGCCATTTTGCGATTTTTGCGATTTAACGGTTATGCGACCGTATTCGCCCTTACCAGCCGATTCCACTGCTCCGCCCAACATATGACACATCAACTGCATTCCGTAACAAATCCCCAAAATTGGGATTCCCAAGCTAAACAAGCCAATATCAGCCTTTGGCGAGTTTGGCAAATAAACACTTTGCGGGCCGCCAGTTAAAATTATCCCAATAGG
>WRKG01000134.1 GCA_009778185.1 Bacillota bacterium | reverse complement strand
TGCGGGCGGATATTATCCGCCCCTACATTGTAATATTAAAAATAACGGGTCTGGGTACCTGTCTGCCGACAGGCAGGCGCGTACCCAGCGGGGTTTGCCTGTCCGCCGGCAGGTGGATGGCAGCGCCCCAAGGTCTTTATCTTCTAAAAATAAACCTTGCAATTATTAAAATTTTGTGTTACAATTAAAATAAAAGACTGAAAAGGCGGATAATCCGCCACAAGGGTGAAAATATGATTTTTTATTATTCAGTAACAGAAAAATCCAAAGTATATGCCGATATTTTGGGCAAAATACTAGGACGCAACCTGTACAGGCTTGAATCTGCTATGGACGATGCCACTGGTAAAGCCTTTTTTATTAAAGGCGTTTGGAAAGCCCTAATAAATGCCGATGTTCCTGTGCTTAATATGCCGACCGCCGATAATTTTTCGGACGACGAAATTTATTTGTGTTCTCCTATTTGGGCGGGAAAACCTGCTCCGCCTGTAAAATATTTTTTGCGAAATGCTCCGCTAGCAGGAAAAACCGTAAATATGCTGTGCGTTTCTGGCTCGGGTTTTGACTCGCATAAAAATAATACCGAAAAATTTTTGCAAACCCTCGATTGCAAAATCGGTAAAGTGCATATTTTTGCAAGCCATGCAACCGATGCCGAAACCGCCGAAGAACACATAAAGGAGTTAATGCTTTGAAATACTCCGTAGCCGCCGCAACTATCGGTTGCAAAGTCAACCAATACGACACAACCGCAATATTACAGGATTTTAGTAAGCTAGGTTTTGATGTCCTTAATTTGGATAATTTATATAAAGACGAAATTTTTGAAGTCGAAGATGTCAAAAAAACAGCCGATATTTTTATCGTGAACACTTGCACCGTTACAAACATTAGCAACAAAAAATCGCGCCAGCTGATAAATAAAATACATAAAAAATATCCTAAAGCAATAATAATTGCTTACGGTTGTTATGCACAAGTGCAACCGCAAGAACTAGCCAGTATTTTAGGCGTTTCGCTAGTAATTGGCACACAGGATAAACATAACGTGGCACAAATAACTGCCGATTTTATGGGAATAAAATTGCCCACCAAAACCGAACCAACCAAAAAGCCATCTCAAATAAGCAACCGCACAAGAACCTACTTAAAAGTGCAAGATGGCTGTGATAACTACTGCTCGTACTGTATTGTGCCGTATGCTCGCGGAAAATCTACTAGCGTACCAATAGCCGCCGCAATTACCGAAGCCGAAAATTTAGTCGAAAGTGGCTACAAAGAAATTGTGCTAACAGGCGTTCAACTTTCTTCCTACGGAAAAGATTTTGAATCGGAAAATTTGCTAAATTTAATTACACGCTTGCACAATATCCCAAAATTGGAACGCTTGCGATTAAGCAGCCTAGAACCAACCACCATAACAACCGAGTTTTTACAGGAAATAAGCAAGCTGCCAAAGTTTTGTCAACATTTTCATTTGTCGTTGCAAAGCGGTAGCAATCGTATTCTTAAGCAAATGAACCGCCATTACACAACCGAAAATTTTGCCGAAATTGTCGCAAATATTCGGAGATATTTCCCAAAAGTGGCAATAACTACCGATATTATAGTTGGCTTTCCTGGCGAAACGGATTTGGATTTTAACGAAACATTTACGTTTGTTGAAAATATACAGTTTTTTGATGTTCATGTATTTGCGTATTCGCCAAAAAGCGGTACAGCCGCCGCAAATTTTGCCGAGCAAATACCAACCAAAATAAAGCAACAACGCAGCAAAACATTGCACAATTTAGCAGCAAAATTAAACGAAAATTTTTACCAAAACTACATAGGCGAAACTTTGCTAGTATTATTTGAATCGCACCAAGGCAACACTTGGAAAGGCTACACAAGCCAATATTTAACCGTATCGGCAGAAAGCCAAACCAACCTAAATAATCAAATTGTACCAGTAAAAGTAACAAAATACAGCAATAATACGCTATTTGGAAATATTATGGAGGATTTACCGTGAACAAATTATCAGAAACGCAAAAGATAAGCCAACCAGACAGAGGGTCAAAAAATAAGATGCACGATACGCTACTAAACGTATACACCGCATTAGAAGAAAAGGGCTACAACCCAATAAATCAAATTGTGGGCTATATTATCTCGGGCGACCCAACTTACATTACCAATCACATGAACGCACGTACCCTAATTACTACTTTAGAGCGGGACGAACTGCTTGAAGAAATTGTTTGGTACTACTTAAGCGAAGATGTCTAGGATTTTGGCGCTAGATTACGGCAGCAAAACTATCGGAGTTGCCATAAGCGACCCAACTTGCAAAATAGCTTTAGGGCTTGAAACTATTCGCCGCCCGCGCGAATCCGCCCAACGTTCCTCTTTGCGACGGCTTTCCGATATTACAGAAGAATATTCTCCTATTACTGCTATTGTACTTGGTTTTCCCAAAAATATGGACAATACAGAAGGCGAACGCTGTGCTAAAACCTTGTTGTTTAAGGAAAAATTAACGGCACGTTTTGTTTCTATACCTGTAATTTTGTGGGACGAACGCCTTTCTACCGCAGAGGCTAAACGCTCCATCGATAAAAGTAATCTAGCTAAAATTGACGAAATTGCGGCAACTTTAATTTTGCAAGGCTATTTGGATTCTTTGCAAAACTTGCCTTTTTTATCAAGCAAGGAGGGCTGATTTTGGAAAACGATGCACAAATAACCATGTTTGACGAAACTGGACAGGAAAAAATTTATACAATGCTATGCACCAAAAAAATCGACAACAACATCTATATGCTAGTTGAAACCGAAGATTCAGAAAATCCCGAAGCAATGGAAATATTATTTTTTAAGGGCGTTGAAGAAGACGCAAATAATAAAGATATGTTTTTGGAACAATTAAATTTACATGAAAATAATGTAAACGAAGTTTTGTCTGTTTTTGAGGACGAAATTGCCGAATTAGGTATAGAAATTCAATAAAAAAGGAGTGTTTTTTTTGCCAACAAAGAAAAGTAAATTAAAAGTCTTTTCGCTTGGCGGTTTGGATGAAATTGGAAAAAATATTACAGTTTTGGAATACGCCAACGATATTATTATCATTGACTGCGGCGTGGCGTTTCCACAAGATGATATGCTCGGTATCGATTTAGTCATACCCGATTTTTCATATCTACAAAAGAACAAGCAAAAAATTAAAGGAATCGTTTTAACTCACGGACACGAGGATCACATAGGTTCAGTTCCCTACTTTTTACGAGATGTTAATGTTCCTATTTATGCAACAAAATTAACGCTAGGTTTGGTTGACAATAAGTTGAAAGAACACAATTTGTCGGGCGTTGCCGAAACTCATTGCCAAACGCCTGGCGAAAAATTTAAGTTAGGCACAAATTTTACAATAGAGTTTATCCGAACCACGCACAGTATAGCGGATTCGGTTGCTATTGCGATAAAAACGCCTGTCGGAATGGTAATACATTCGGGCGATTTTAAGGTTGACTACACGCCAATCAGCGGCGAATCCATCGACCTGCAGCGGTTTGCACAGCTTGGCTTGGACGGCGTTTTGCTGTTTTTATGTGAAAGCACAAACGTTGAGCAACGCGGCTACACAATGTCCGAAAGGTCGGTTGGCATTATTTTTGAAGAAATTTTTGACCAATCTCTCGACCAACGGATTATGATTGCGACATTTTCGTCTAATATTCACAGAATACAGCAGGTTATAAACTCGGCAGTAAAGCACCGCCGAAAAGTGCTAATTTTGGGACGCAGCATGATAAACGCCGTAACAACCGCTAGCGAACTAGGTTATCTTGATATTCCCGACAACATTTTAATCGATGCCTCCGAAATTAGAAATTACAACGATTCCGAGTTGGTAATAATTACCACAGGTAGCCAAGGCGAGCCAATGGCGGCACTTTCGCGAATGTCGTCGGGCGAACATCGGCAAATTGAGATAACGCCAAACGATAAAATAATAATCAGCGCATCGCCCATTCCTGGCAACGAAAAAACAATATCTCGTGTAGTAAACGAACTTATGCGGCGCGGCGCGGACGTAATTTACGAGGGTTTGATGGACGTTCATGTTTCTGGACACGCCAAACAGGAAGAAATAAAGCTGTTGCACGCCTTAATCAAGCCAAAATTTTTAATGCCGATTCACGGAGAATATCGCCACTTAAAGCAACACAAAGAGTTAGCAATAACCATCGGCATGAAAAAGGACAACGTTTTTGTAGTAAGCAACGGCGATGTTTTAGAGTTGACCGAAAAAACGGCAGCGGTAACTTCTACGGTACAAGCTGGGCAAGTTTTGGTTGACGGTTTGGGCGTAGGAGATGTTGGTAGTGCGGTATTGCGCGATCGTAAGCATTTGGCACAAGATGGGCTTATGGTTGTAGTTGCGGGAATTTGTCTGGACGGCGGCCGCTGTGTAATTGTTGCGGGCCCAGATATTATATCGCGCGGTTTTGTTTATGTAAGGGAATCGGAAGAACTGCTAGAAGAGGCAAAAGATGTTGTTACTAAAGCATTTTATTTCTGTGATGACAAAAATATTACCGAATGGAATTACATACGCAACACAATACGAGAGCATCTAAAAAACTATTTATGGCAAAAAACCAAGCGAAATCCAATGATTTTGCCAATAATAATGGAGTTGTAAACCATGAAAAATTTAATTGAAACCGAGTTTATCTTAACAGAATCAAAAAAATTGGCAACACATTTTCGAAACAGCACTTTGTACCACAAATATTGCGACTACAAAAACCAGTTAGAAAGCGATTCTGCCTTGTTAGCACAAGTTAAAGCCTACAAGCAAAATCAAATTGAACTAGAAACAAAACGCCTGGCTAACGGAAATGTAGATTTCAACGAAGAAAAGCAAGTATCTCAACAATACACCGACTTAACCCTGCATCCAATAGCTGGCGAATTTTTACACTGCGAATACGAACTGCTGCAACTTTTCGCAACTGTTTTCGATATAATCAATGATTCTTGTGAAGAAATATAAAAGATAAAACCTTGGGGCGCTGCCCCAAGCCCCGTAAGGAGCGCGCCCCTCCCGCCTGCCGGCGGGCAGGTAACCCGCTATTTTTTATAGTTTTGTTTTTGTAAAATTTATTTTTACGAACAACGAAAAAAGGTTGAAATTTCAACCTTTTTTATTTATAAAATTTACAGAATGTTGAACAATTTGCATTTTTGATTTTATTGATTAGAATAATCCAAAATATCAACTTTTTTCAACATATTGATATAATCCTGTTTTGTGCACATTAGCGAGCCTTCCTGCATTAGAGATGCCGTTGCGGCGGCGGTTGCCGATTTTAGCATTTCTGCTAAAGTTGCGTTGGCGTTATTTGCCAAAATTAGGGCACTTCCCGCAACCAAAGAATCCCCTGCACCTTGTACACCTTTTATTGGAATTTTTAGCGGCGGTGCAAAAAAAACTTCGGTTTGGCTTATCATAAAAGCCCCTTTAGCACCCAACGAAAGGCAAACGGCTCTCGTTTTGGGATATTTTTGCAACAGGGATTTTACCGCCAAAATTTGCTCCTTTTCGGTGGACAATTTGGCTTGCAAAGTTTGCTCCAATTCAAACAGGTTGGGTTTGATTATATATGCACCTGCCGAAAGCCCGTCAAGCAAAGCCGCGCCGTATGTATCTAATATTGTTGGCGAGGTTGTTTGGCGAATAATATCGCCGTATGCTTGGGATTTTGCACCAGTGGGCAAACTTCCACTCAAAATTACAACTTTCGAGGTTGCCAACTTTATTTTTTCGAGCAATTTTTGCAGGTCGTTCTCCGATACAAAAGCACTTTCTTGGTTAATTTCGGTCATATTTTCGGATTTTTCCTCAAATATTTTTATATTTGTGCGAATACTTCCGTTTAATGTAAGCAAATCATGCGTTATTTGCGATTTATCTAGCGATTCCTCTAATAAATTGCCGTTTTCAATAAAATTAAACCCCAACAATTTAGAGGGCTGTTCCAAATTTTTTAGACAATGAGCAACATTTACGGCTTTTCCGCTTATGTCGCTCCTCGTGCGAGTAACTCTGTGAGAGCCGCCGATTTCTAATTTTGGTATAAATAACGTTAAATCGATACAAGGATTCATAGAAACCACTGTAATCATAAAAACACCTCTTTTGATTTTTAGGTCAACACAAAATTTACAACATCCGTTAGCATTTTATCGGCGATTGAATCTAAATGCAGATTGTGATAACCGTCGGGATATTCGATTAGTTGCACGTTGGAATTTGCGGCGGCAGCGAACTCTTTTATTGCGTTTGGGCAAACAATTTTATCTTGTCCTGCGCACAATAATAATGTAGGAAGAGTTATTTTTTTGGCGTTTTTTATTGCCAATTCGCCAGCTTGCGTAATTTCGGTAAACATTTTTAGCGAGATTCGCCCATGGTAGATTCCGTCGCTGTTTAGGGCGGACGTTTTTTCGCGATTTCGTGCTATATTGGCGGGATCCAGCCCAGTAGATATTGTAAAATTAGGAAATATCTTGCTTAAAACCGCAACAAACCGAGTAGCAATTACTTGCACAGGGCTGTAAAGTCGTAACCACGGGCTTTCTAAAATTAACTTGCTGTAATTTTCGGCGGGAAACTGCACAAGATGGCTGATTGCAATGTTTCCGCCCATGCTGTGTCCGTACAGCACAACTGGGATTTTCGGATAACGCTGTGTTATAAGGGCGTACACAGTTTTTATATCCGCCAAAAAATAATCATAGCCAGGAATTACCCCTTGTAATCGCCGTTTTTCTTTAGTTGACAATTCGGACATATCGCCAAAGCCGCGTTGATCGTGAACCACGGCGGCAAAATTATTCTGCACAAAAAAATTGGATAAATCGCTGTAATGCCACGCACCCTCGCCAAATCCGTGGATAATGTGTATTACCGCCTTTGGATTAGGCACATCGTACAAAAATACATTTATTTTTGCGTCATCGTGCGCGGATATAATTTGTTTTACCATAAAATCACCTACTTTGCTGTTGGATTTGTTTTATTTTAGCATATTTTGGTAAGTTTTACAAAAATTTTTCCAAACTATTGACAAATGCAAAATTACATGATATTCTTAATTTATAAAAATTTTTTTCGAAAGGATTGACGAATTTGTTTATTTATGATAAAATTGCAAGCAAGCAAGCAAGCAAGCAAGCAAGCAAGCAAGCAAGCAA
>WRKG01000133.1 GCA_009778185.1 Bacillota bacterium | reverse complement strand
CGCCAGATGTGAAAATAATTTCGTCATTTGCACACGAAAAAATATCGGCAATAATCGCTGTCGCCGATTTTAACGCTCTTGCAGAGTCAAGCCCCAACTTGTGCGGAGAGTTCGCATTTGCAAAATCTCCGCACAATACTTCTTTTGCAGGTTGACATAAAAATGTTGTTGCTGCGTTATCAAAATATATCATGGTTCACCGTTTCTAATGCTCAATAATTGCCGATTAACGCCGTCTTTTGTTAAACAACAATTTTACAGCTAATATCACAAGAATTATCGGAAGAATTGGTCCGCGCATAACCCAAGGTATAAAACTGCCCAAAATTGGGATAATTACAAAAAATACTAGTGCTAACACTGCCAAAACTTTATTGCGGTGAAAAAAGTGCATAACATCGTCAATATTGTCGGTTACAACTTCTCCCGCTTCCATACGGCGTAAAATTCTAAAGCTGTCAAAAATGGTTGATAGCATTAACACAGGCAGTGCAAAACCAAATAGCAACCCTGGAAAAGTCCACGAACTAGTAATTATCAAGTATACTAGCAACGAGAAAGCCGACATTGCCGCTAAACCACGTTTAATCAATCCCATGTACATATAATTTAGCCCTGGCAAAAATCCTAAACATATTGATAGCACAAACATTGTGCCGTGGCTTGGCAATCTTGTCATGTAAGCCGTGTGTTCGTGGCGAGCGTGTTCATGGTGTGTGTGCGTTGCGGCGGCTGCTTGTTGAGCAGCACAGCTTGGACAAAAATTGCGTCCGCCACGCTGGAAAGTACAATCCTCGCAAAACCACTGACCGCACTCGTTACAGGTGTTTACACCGCTTACATCTGGATGATTCTTACATTGCATAAATATTCCTCCTTAATACAAAACACTTTTTAATTTTATTGTTACTTAAAAATATATACGTGATGTTTTTGCTAAAGTTTGTAAATTTTTTAGATTGACCAAAGTTTTATGTAAAATACAAAAATAAGAACGCCATTTTGACATTCTTATTTTTGTCAAACATTTTATTTATATTTTGGCAACCAATCGCCGTGTTCAGAAATCAAATCGTCAACCGTTGCCTTAATATCGTCAAGCGAAAGTTCGGCGGCGGTATGTGGCTCTAGCATTGCGGCTTGATATACGTGCTCTTTTTTTAGGGTAACAGCCGCTTCGATTGCCACTAAATGGACATTTATATGCGTCATATTCATTGCGGCAAGCTGAACTGGCAATTTTCCAACGTAACACGGATTTATCCCATAATTGTCAACCATGCAAGGCACTTCTACGCAAGCATCGGATGGCAAATTTTCGATGATATTTCCCTTATTTAGGACATTTCCGCCAAGTTTCATTAGTTTGCCCGTTATCAAACTTTCCATTATATGAGATGCGTATTCCCAAGTGCGATTGTGCTTTATGGTGCTGTCGGCGGTTAATTTTGCGTATTCGTTCGCCCAACCTGCAATTTGATTAACGCAACGCCGCGGATATTCATCCAAAGGAATGTTAAATTTTTCTATCAATTCGGGATATTTCGCTTTAATATACCAAGGATTATACTCGGCATTATGTTCACTAGATTCGGTGCAATAATAGCCAAATTTATCAATATAATCGTACCGAACCATATCCCAGTGCTTTTCGGCGGCATTTTTTGTGGCGGCTTTTTGCCTAATTTCGGGATATAAATCGTTGCCGTGTTTGTCCATTATCTCAAGCAGCCAGCCCATGTGATTTATGCCCGCAATAAGCTCTTTTCTGCCGTCTAGCTTGTCCGACATTCCCAAAGGATTAAGCAAATGCTCGGAGCAAACTTGCACGCTGTGGCATAATCCGATAGTTTTGATTGGCGTGTAACGTTGCATAAATCCGCATAGCATGGACATCGGATTAGTATAATTCAAAAACCAAGCATTTGGGCAAACTTCTTCCATATCGTGTGCAAAATCTTGCAAAACAGGAATCGTCCGCAATGCTCGCATAATTCCGCCAATTCCCAAAGTATCGGCTATAGTTTGTCGCAAGCCGTATTTTTTGGGAACTTCAAAGTCAATTATTGTGCATGGATCGTACAAACCCACTTGAATTGCGTTGACAACAAAATCGGCTCCGCGCAATGCGTCCTTGCGATTTTCCACGCCCAAATAAGATTTTATTTTCGCTTTGTTGCCAAAACCTTTGTTTATTGCGTTTAATATAGTTTCGCTTTCTTGTAAGCGTTTTCCGTCAATATCGTATAAGGCAATTTCGCTTTCTTCCAATACAGGAGATGCCATGCAATCTCCCAAAACATTGCGAGCAAAAACCGTGCTACCCGCTCCCATAAAAGTAATTTTCGCCATTTTAATGCTCCTTTTGGTACTTTTTTAATAGCTTAACATTAAGTTAAATAAAAATCAAGCCCTAAAAAGTTAGGGCTTGATTTTTTGGAACATCGTTATTTTGCACAAGTTGGGCGATTCTAAATTGGATATACGAAACATAGTCAATAAAAGGCAGTTTCCAAATTTCCCATTGAGAATGGGCGGTTGTAATAGTAGTGGTTGGTTTAGTTGAATCACGGTGGACAACTAGAACATTAGCGTTGCGAAAAAAGAATTGTCCGTAAGCACAGCAATCGGTTGTAAACCGTATCGGCGCTGTATGGTGCTTGTAAGTGGCTAAAAATATAACTACCAAAATAGCCAAAACACATAAAATACTTACAGTTGTCAAACTAGACAATTTAGAGGGAGAATTTTTCATAATAGTACCTCCTATTTTTGTGCGGATTTGCCGCAAGCAACAGTATTTTCATACTGAACGAGTGTTCTAAAATTGTAAGCCGTTTTGAATGATAAGTTAATGATACAATGCAGTTTTTATTTTGTGTTAATTTTGTCCTAAATAGGGTTTATTTTGTCATTTTGAGATGTATAGTAAAAAATGCGGGCGATATTATCCGCCCGTTTTTCCTCCTACAGCAACCTATTCTGAATTTGCCCGCAATAAATCTGCGAAATTTTCCATAAAAAAATGACGATTATTTGCAAAAAACAATCGTCATTTTTATACGGATATGTTCCGTCCTAATTTTTATTAAATTGAATTATCATCTTCCTCAGATGGTTCGGGAGTTGGCTCTGGCGGTGGTTCAGGCGTTGGATACGGAGTTGGTTCTGGAGTTGGCGTTGGTTGCGGAGTTGGTTCTGGAGTTGGCGTTGGTTGCGGAGTTGGTTCGGGAGTTGGCGTTGGATATGGAGTTGGCTGCGGAGTTGGCGTTGGCGTAGGTGCAGGAGTTGGCGTTGCTACTGGAGCATTTGCAATAAAGTATCTAAAATTGCCGTGTTGCGTAAGTATGCGATTATTTCCTAAAGTGGCGTAAAATTCAACATCAAAGGTAATTCCTGGGTTTATGTTGTTGGGAACGTTAAAAGAGCGTGTAATTTCGGTTCGTCCGTTAGCAGGAATATTTACCATATGCGACCATGTACTCGCTTGCTGAACTATATTAACACGGTTTGCAACACTATTGGAGCTGTTTTGTATAATAATGATAAACTCTAGCCGTTCGCCTGGGTTAATTGTGCTACCGCTTGTTATAGCTGGCGTAACGGTCATAACAAGGTCGTTTGGTGCGGCTGTCGGAGTTGGCGTTGCGGCTGGCGCTGGAGTTGGACGTGCCGTTTCAGCAAGCCCAAACACTTGCGTAGTGCGTAAACGCCAGTCAAGGCGGCTAAATCCCACTCCCATATGTGATACGGTTCTGTCGAGAATATTTGCCCTATGTCCAGCAGAGTTCATCCAGTCCCTTACTACAGTTTCGGGCGTTGTTTGTCCGCTAGCCACATTTTCCGAACCGCCCGAGCCTGTAAAACCTGCGGTTTGTATTCTTTGTGCAACAGAAGAACCTGTTGAACCTTGATGTCCCAAAAAGTTGTTCCTGGACATATCTTCGCTGTGAGATCTTGCCGCTCTCGCTAAATTGTTATCCCAAATTAGGGCAGGTAGATTGTTGCGTGCTCTTTCGGCGTTTGTTAAATCAAAAACTCGGCGTTCAAAATCGTCAACAGGAATCGGCGTTGCAACTGGCGTTGGCGTTGGTGCAGGAGTTGGCGTAGGTTGCGGAAAAGTTGCTATTGGCGGATTAACTGGCAAAGTTGGAGTTGGTGCAGGAAAAGTATTTGAACCGCCCGAAGTATTTCCTGTATTTCCAGCGGATGCAATAAGCACGGTGGAAGTTTGTGCGTTCCAGCCAACTTCTGCGCCCGTTGCTTCGGCGACTGCTCGCAATGGCAACATAAATCTACCGCCAATAATTTGCGGTGGCACTTCTGGAAAAACAAGATTACCATTGACTGTCAAAAAATTTTCCCCTACAGTTACTGTGATTGTGGTTGCTCCGAGAGGTTCGATTCGCAATAAGGTTGCGGTGCTTGTTTCTGCACTCCAACCTACGTTAAATCCCATATGCTCAAAAACGCCGCGCATTGGAACAAGCGTACGACCTTGCAAAATTGTAGGCTGTACATCGGAAAATGCAACTTGCTGACCGTCCACGGTAACTCGCACATTGCTTGCGTAAATTTCCTGTGCCAACATTGTGTTCAAAGCAAAAGCCGCCAAAATTGCAAGTGCCACATAAAATATGGTTTTGGTTTTTTTTCCCAAAAAATTTTTTTCGGTTGATAATTTCATTAAAAAATCTCCTTTTTAGTTTCTCAAATTATTATGAGATATTGGGCTTGTCGTAGGCGGAAAATTTGCCGTTTGTAGCTTACAAGCGGATTGTTCGCCATTACAAAATCGCTTTTGCACCAATATCTTTCCTATAAAAAAGCCCGTTGCATTGGATTTTCGCAACTTCGCTATAAACAGCGGTTCGTGCCGCTTGCACATTTTCGCCGCAAGCCGCCACAAATAGCACACGTCCGCCATTTACGGTAAATTTGCCGTTCGCAAATGCCGTTCCTGCGTGAAATATCAGCGTTTCGGGCGATAAATCCTGTAAACCTGCAATTTCTGCACCTTTTGCTTTAGTGATGTCGCCAGGATAGCCGCAAGCCGCCAATGTTACAGCTACAAAGGTTTCCTCTTTCCACGCCAGTTTTACGGGCTTTTCGTGCAATATATCCATGATAACCTCAAATAAATTATTTTGCAAGCGTGGCAAAATTACCTCCGCCTCGGGATCTCCCAGCCGTGCGTTAAATTCAATCACTTTCGCGCCGCCTGCGGTGGCAATTAAGCCGCCGTATAAAAATCCCGTAAACGGGCGGTTTTCTGCAACCATTGCCGCCGCCGTTGGCTGTAAAATTTCCGTCAAGGCTTGCTGTATTGTCGCTTGCGAAATCTGCGGCACAGGAGAATAAACGCCCATTCCGCCAGTGTTTGCGCCTTTGTCGCCGTCATGCGCGCGCTTGTGATCCTGCGCAATTTCCAGCGGATAAACCGTTTCGCCATGCACGAGGGCTATAAACGAGAACTCTTCGCCCTGCAAAAATTCTTCCACGATTAACTTGTCGCCCAATTTGAACAGACTTTCGACCGCTTGCTGGGCTTGCTCGGCGGTTTCGGCGATGATAACGCCCTTTCCGCCAGCCAAACCGTCCGCTTTTATCACGGTTGGCAACGGAGCAGTTTTTACATGGAGCAAAGCCGCCGCAACGTCCGTGAAAGTGTGATGTTTGGCGGTTGGGATGTCATATTTTTGCATTAGATTTTTCGCAAAATTTTTGCTGCCCTCGATTGCCGCGGCTTTTGCGGTTGGTCCAAAGATTGGCAAACCTGCCGCCGTAAACTGGTCGACAATTCCGTTGACGAGCGGCGTTTCTGGGCCAACGACGGTTAAATCTATGGCGTTTTTTTTGGCGAAATTTAGCAAGCCGTCGAAATCATTTTCGGAGATGTTGACACATTGTGCAACGGCGGACATTCCAGCGTTGCCTGGTGCGGCGTAAATTTGCGTATTTGGTGCTTGCGAAAACTTCCACGCCAAAGCGTGCTCACGGCCGCCGCCGCCGATTATTAGAATTTTAGGCATTTTTTTGCCCCCTTGCGTTTGTTGATTTTGGTATTTTGATTGCAACTGCTCCAAGCAAATTACCAGTTATTTTCTTTAATAATGGATATTATTTCTTTTTCTGATAGTCCTAATTCTTGTGCAATTTTGCTTGTCGTCCAATTCAAATTTCTATAAAGGACTTCAATTTTGCCTTCGATTTTGCCTTCTGTTTTGCCTTCGATTTTACCTTCTATCTTGCCTTCGATTTTACCTTTTATTTCACCCTCGAGTAGCCCCTCAAGCCGTGCCTCGAGTCTTTCCTCTTCCAATATCGTCATTTTATCCTTAACCTCCTGTTCACGCTTGAATGCTACGAATTTCTTTTTGTAAAAGTCAATTATTTTCTTCACATCAAGCGATGTTGGCTCAACTGGTTCGCCCAATAGAAACTTTGCTAGTTCCGCTACTTTGCCTGTTTTTTCTTCGGCGATTCTTTTCAAATCTATAAACAGAATTTTTGAATTTAGCGGATAATCTTGTCCAGTTATTTCGCTGTGCAACGAGTACACTTCAAAACACAAGCCGTGCATAACTTCTTCCAAATGGTCTGCTAAAAACCATATTTGATAGGCATCTTTTCTTGTTGTGCCTTTTGCTTTGTTTTCTTCTGCCTCGCCCTTTTCTATACCCAAACCTAAATATGTAACTGCTCTTGTTATGACGGGCGGCACAACGCCTTTTGTTTTATTTTGAAATTCAATGTAGGTGTGCTTTTTGTCCGTCAGCCTAAAATCCTGCTTTCTTTTTGCATCGATGTGCAGTAAATAAATATATTGGTCTATAACTTGGGCATTTTCTGAATCAATTAACGGCAGATATTCTTTTTCGTTGTTTAAGTCGTCTAAAAATATGTTGACAGCATTTGCTAAAGTGTCTGCGCCCGTGTTGTCTTTGTGGGCGTAATTCATGAATAAATCGTACATTGGCGTTATTTTTCGCTCTTTGCCGTTCGTCAATAATACTGTGCCGTCCCAATAAA
>WRKG01000132.1 GCA_009778185.1 Bacillota bacterium | reverse complement strand
GCTTCCGCCGCCGTTAGCGCCAAAAATGCCGAAGAAACCTTTGTTACAGGCACATCTAGCGTGTACATTGCCGCGCCCATCATCGGGCCGCCCGAAACTAGCTTGGCTGGCTCTTCTTTGAAACCGCCGATTGCGTCCATCATTGCCCTGTACGTCATTCCCAAGCGGATTTTGTAGTTGCCAGGATTTTTTACCGCGCCGCCCGTAACTGTAACGATTTTCCGCATCAGCGGCCGTCCACGGAAAATTGCACGGTGGATTGAGATAATCGTGTCAACGTTGTTTACAACGCAACCGATGTCCGCAGGAAGTCCGCCAGAAGGCACTTGTCGTCCAGTTATTGCGTGAATCAGCTGCTTTTCCGCGCCCTGCGGATATTTGGGATGCAGCCGCGCAACCGTGATTTTTCCCTTATATTCGGGCTTTTCGCAAAATTCTTCCAAGCGTTTAATGCCGTCCATTTTGTTTGTTTCCACGCCAATAACGCCGCGCGCGCCTGGAAACAGCGACAAAACGACCGATAATCCCATTAAAATTTTGTCAGTTTCTTCCAGTAAAACACGATGATCGGTTGTCAAAAACGGCTCGCATTCGGCGGCGTTCACAATGATTGTGTCAATTTCCTTGCCTGGTGGCGGCTTTAGCTTGACGTGCGTGGGAAATCCCGCGCCGCCCAAGCCGACAATTCCAGCTTGCTTAATGACCGCCAAAACGTCGTCGCGCGCCATGTTCTTGTAATCGTGCGGTTTGTTGAGTTCGGGCGATTCTTTCATTTTGCCGTCCGAATAAACGTAGACGGCGTTTGCCTTTGCACCGCTCGGCATGAGAGTTGTCTCAATTCGCTCGACAACGCCCGAAACGGTGGAGTGAATCGGCGTTGCCAAAAAGGCGCTTGTGTCGCCGATTTTTTGCCCAACAAGCACAGTTTCGCCCACTTCCACAAGCGGCTCGCAAGGCGCGCCGATGTGTTGCAGCATGGGATAAATAAATTCGTCGCCCTCCTTTGGCAGAATGTCCACGGTTGCGGCGTTTTCCGTGTGCTTGTGATGCGGAGGATGCACTCCTTTGGGAAAAGAGTATGTTTTCACTAAATTTCACCAACCTACCTATTAGAGCCGTACTGTGAATAGCCGTCCGTTGTGATGATTGAGCCATCGTGCAGAATCCACAGGGCTTGGCCCCCTAAATTTGATACTACTTGCTTTGCTGTTTCCAAATCCAAAATAAACGTGGCGGTTGCCAGAATATCGGCGATTGCGCCGTTTGGGTGGATAATTGTTGTGGCGCGGAAGTTGCGCGCGGGTTGCAGAGTTTGCGGATCGATAATGTGATGATAGCGAACGCCGTCCGCCTCAAAAAACCGCTGATAATCGCCGCTAGAGAACACGCTGTTGTGCGTGATAAAAATTGCATCTAGGATTTCGGCTGTATTACTGGGATTTTGCACTCCAACGCCCCAAACGTCGCGGTTGCCGCTCATTGGGCCCGCCGTTACACGAACATCGCCGCCGACCGACAGCGTGAAAGCGGCAAAACCAGCGGATTCCGCCAGTTGTGCGGCGGTTTCCACGGCGAAGCCTTTGGCGATTCCGCCAGTGTCAAGCTGCATTCCAGCGGGAATGTAGACGGTTCGGGCGCGTTCGTCAATGACGATTTGCTCCACGCCACGAACGCGCGCGGCGGCTTGCAGAGCGGCTGCGGACGGCACGGTTTGCGTGTTTTGAATGGCATCTCGCCAAAGGTCGATGACAGCGCCGAGCGTTATGTCAACCGCTCCGTTGGTTTGTTCGTACGCATCTATGGAAAGTTTCAGCAAATCAATGATAATTTGGTCAACCACGACAGGACGAACGCCTGCATTTTGGTTGACGGTTCGCATATTGTTCAAGCCGGGATATTCGTTGTGAATATCAAAAAGACGGTGCAACCGCAGTAATTCTGGGCGGATAACGTCATTTGCGAAGTGGTTGAACTCGGCTTGATTTTGGGCGTATCCAATGAGGATAGTAACTGTGTCGAAGAGGTCGATGAAAGTTGTGTTAAAACGGGAGTAATCCGCAGGGTTTCGTGGAGTAGTGATGTTTGGCGGATTTGGCGTAACTTGCGGCTGAATTTGCCGCAGGGGAACATCTCCGCCGTTGGCTGGTTCTATCATTTGCGGCATTTGTGCGAGTTGTTGCACTTCAACGTCGGTCAAATCGGTTAAATCGTCGGCTATTTCCTGGGATATTTCGGCGGATTCTTGGGAAATTTCGGCTATTTCTTGGGAAATTTCCTGGGATATATCGGCTGTTTCTGGGGAAATAGCGGATTGAGCGGATTCGTCAAATTGCAGGTGGATAGTGGGCAAATTGTCGGATTGAGCCGCCGAGCCGCAAGCCGCCAGCACAGCGGAGCAAGTAAGTAATAATGCGGAAAATCGTAATTTGCGAAAAATATTCAAGTTGAATTTTTTTAAGTTTCTGAAATTATTCATTTTCATAAGTTTAACTCCTGTCTATTCTCTTAAAAATGGGCATAATAATATTTAGGAAGATTCCAGTGAGCGTGCCAAAAATTGCGCCAGCGACAAGCAGAATGGGCAAATAGGCAAGGAAGAGCATCCAATTTTGCATAATTATGCAAGCGGCGACGAGTTGTCCGAGGTTATGCCCGATAGCGCCAGCAATGCTAAGTGCGACATACGAGATTTTCTCCTTAAACAGCCACGAGAGGGCAATAATCATAAAAACGGAGAGCAAGCCACCAGTAAGGCTAAGCAAGCCAGCCATAGCACCGCGCATAAGGGTATTAAATATTGATTTTAGGATAGCCATAGTAATTGCCTCTTTTTTGCCAGTGAAGAACACAACGTACATGACAATCACGTTAGAAAGCCCCAACCGACCGAATTGCGGCGGCAGCATTGGCAGCGGCGGCAGCATACGCTCGATTATGACAAGCACCATAATTAGGGCTAACATTAGTCCTAGGAATGCTGTTTTTTTTGCTGAATACATTTGGAGCCTCCTTTTCAAGCTAAATTCAAACCCAAAACATAAAACCTTGGGGCGCTGCCCTCCACCTGCCGGCGGACAGGCAAACCCCGCAAGGAGCTTCGCCCCTTGACCCGTTAGAATTTTTTATTGGTTTTTTGTTGCGTGATTTTTTTGTTGATTTTTTGTTGCTTGGTTTTATTGCTTGCGTAGGGGCGGATATTATCCGCCAGTTGTAGGTTGCGGGCGGATAATATCCGCCCTTACGGTTTCGGAAAATGCAATTTCGACAATCACAATTTTGGAAACCGCAATTTTGGTAAATGCAATTTTTTCAACCGCAATTTTGACAATCATAGTTTTAGCAACCGCAATTTTGGTAAACACAATTTCGGCAACTGCAATTTTTGTAACTACGATTTTGGCAAATGCAATTTTTTTCAACCACAATTTTGACAACCACAATTTTGACAACCACAATTTTGACAACCACAATTTTGACAACCACAATTTTGACAACCACAATTTTGCAACTGCAATTTTTTCAACCACAATTTTGATAAATACAATTTTGGCAACCGCAATTTACGTTATTTTTGGCTATTCAATTATTTCGATGGCGGAAATATCATGTTCGGTGAAACAAATGAGATAACCGCCGTCCCAATCGGGCATATCTTTGGGCTTTATGGAGATGCTCTCGAAACCGTCAGGGTTATTTTCAGCGGAGATATAGCCAGTTGCCTTGCCAATGAAGATGTCGCCGTCAATGTCGGTAATTTTTATTTGGCGGTTTTGGTAGGGTTTTAGATTCATGTTGCCACCGCCGTAACTTGTTGCTTATATTTTTGTGGAGATATTGTTATTTCTATTGGTTCGATAATTTCTATTGAGGATATTTCGTTTTCGTTCAAACCTAGCAAATTATTCATATCCCAATTTGGGATGTTGTATGGTATGACATCTATGTTGGGCATTCCGTCTGGGTCGTCCAATGCGGAAGTGTAATTGTCAACATATCCTATAAATATATCTCCGTCAATGTCGATTATTTTCACGATTTTTTTTCTGTAAGTGTGTAACTTCATGGTTGCTCCCTTTCTGTAGGCACAATGTGCGTTCCTGTTTTGCTGTAGTGTATTTTGAACTTGTTGGTCGGGGTTTCTAGCCCTGTATCTTGGATAACATTAACGCCAATATCTTTGTCCGCTGTTATGGTTTCTTTTTTATCCCATTGCCCTTTTTTTGTGATTCTGAATTTGCCTTTTCCGCAATATTTGTCAACTAGTTCTTGTGGGTTTACCCAGTCAAAAAGGTAACTTCTGCCTTCGATGTAATTTTCGTGATTGACAAAATGTCGCCCTTGTTTTTCGGGGTTTATTGTTTTGGATATTTCGCCAGTTTGTAGTTGTTGCATTAGTTGGGGGTTCATGTTAGTGCAACGGCTTGCGGTTGGTGGGTTTTGGGATATATCATTATTTCTATTGGCTCGATAATTTCTATTGAAGATATTTCGTTTTCGTAAAGTCCTAATACAGCGTTTCTATTCCAATTTGGGATGTTGTATGGTATCAAGCCTATATTTGCTATTCCGTTAGGGTCGTTTAATGCGGACATATATACATCTACAAAACCGAAAAAAATATCGCCGTCTACATCGGTTATTTTTACGTGCTTAAATTTGTAATTGTTTAGGTTAATCATTTTATCTCCTTTCAACTGGCACAATGTGCGTGCCTGTTCTGCTGTAATGGATTGCTATTCTGTCGGTTGGCGTTTGCAATTTGGTGTCTTTGTCTATGTCTATTCCGATAATTTCGCCCACAGATATATATTCCTTTTTATCCCATTCGCCTTTTTTTGTGATGTAAAATTTGCCCTTGCCGTGGTATTTGTCAACTAGTTCCTGCGGATTTACCCAGTCGAATAGGTAACTTCTGCCTTCGATGTAGTTTTCGTGATTGACAAAATGTCGCCCTTGTTTTTCGGGGTTTATTGTTTTGGATATTTCGCCAGTTTGTAGTTGTTGCGTTAGTTGGGGGTTCATGTTAGTGCAACGGCTTGCGGTTGGTAAGTTTTGGGATATATCATTATCTCTATCGGTTCGATAATTTCTATTGAAGATATTTCGTTTTCATAAAGTCCTAACAAATTGCGTGGCTGCCAGTTTGGAATATTGTAAGGTATAATATCTATGCTTTCACGCCCGTCTGGGTCGTCTAGTTCATGTGTATAAATATCCACAAATCCTATATAAATTTTGCCGCTAGTGCTTTTTATTTTTACATATTTATCTTCATATTTATATAATTCCATTGTTAAAGCCTCCTTTAGAATGGATTGACTGGCACAATATGTGTACCTGTTTTGCTGTAATGGATTGCTATTCTATCGGTAATTTGGTCAACTCCAGTATTTGGGTTAATGGAAACGCCGATATTTTCGCCCACAGATACGTATTCTTTTTTGTTCCAAAAGCCAGTTTCTGTTATTCGGAAATTGCCCAATCCGCAATATTTGTCAACTAGTTCTTGTGGATTTATCCAGTCAAACAGGTAACTTCTGCCTTCGATGTAATTTTCGTGATTGACAAAATGTCGCCCTTGTTTTTCGGGGTTTATTGTTTTAGATATTTCGCCAGTTTTTAGTTGTTGCGTTAGTTGGGGGTTCACGCTATCGCCACGGCTTGCGGTTGGTGGGTTTTGGGGTGTAGCGTTATTTCTATTGGTTCGGCTGTTTCTAGTATTTCTATTTGGGCGATGTCTTTTGCGTAAAATCCGACAACATAGCCGTTTGTGCCTTGCGGAATAATTGCTATATTTTCAAATCCGTCAATATCGTCTATTGCTGGTATGTAAATATCCACAAAACCGACAAAAGTTTTGCCGTTGACAGCTGTTATTTTAACATTTTTGTATTTGTAATCGTATAAATCTATCATGGAGTTCTCCTTTCGACTGGCACAATGTGCGGGCCTGTTTTGCTGTAATGGATTGCTATTCTGTCAGTTTGTGTGGCAAAGCCAGTTTTCTTGTCTAATGTCATTCCTATGGGCTTGCCAACTGAAATATATTCTTTTTTGTCCCAATCTCCGTTGCTATCAATCCGGAAATTGCCCAATCCGCAATATTTGTCAACTAGTTCTTGTGGGTTTACCCAGCCAAACAAGTAACTTCGTCCCTTAATATAATTTTCGTGATTGACAAAATGTCGCCCTTGCTTTTCGGGATTTATCGTTTTGGATATTTCGCCAGTTTGCAACTGTTGCGTTAATTGGGCGTTCACGCTATCGCCACGGCTTGCGGTTGGTGGGTTTTTGGATATATCATTATTTCTATTGGTTCGATAGGCTCAATGTGTGCAATTTCGTCTTCATTTAAGCCTAGCAAAATGCCATTTTCCCAATTCGGCAAATTGTAGGGAATGACAAAAATATTTTCCAGTTCGCTTGGGTGGTCTAATTCTGATGTATAAACGTCAACAAAGCCAGTTATAATGTCTCCAGTTGTTGTCGTGATTTTTACGTGCTTAAATTCGTATTCGTATAAATTCATTTTGTCATCTCCTTTTGGCTGGCACAATATGTGTGCCTGTTTTGCTGTAATGGATTGCTATTATGTCGGTAATCATTTTTTCGCCAGTTTTTTTGTCAATACAAACGCCAATATTTTCTCCTACAGATACAAATTCTTGGTTATACCAGTTGCCATTGGCGTGTTGTGGCACTTCGCCTTTGCCGTGATATTTGTCAACTAGTTCTTGTGGGTTTACCCAGTCAAACAAGTAACTTCTTCCCTCAATATAATTTTCGTGATTGACAAAATGCCGCCCTTGTTTTTCGGGGTTTATTGCCTTGGATATTTCGCCAGTTTGCAACTGTTGCGTTAATTGAGCATTCACGCCATCGCCACGGCTTGCGGTTGGCGAGTTTTGGGATATATCATTATTTCAATCGGTTCGATTATCTCTATTTTGGCAATATCTGGTTTGTACAGCCCAACCAATTCGCCTTTGCCAAAATGTGGCAAGTTGTACGGAATAACACATATATTTTCTA
>WRKG01000131.1 GCA_009778185.1 Bacillota bacterium | reverse complement strand
CGCGTCCTTGCGGGTTCGGGCAGCCTGTCCGCCGGCAGGCGGGCGCCCGAGGTTTTAGGTTTTGTGAAGTTGAACAAGTATATTATTTTTATCCACATTTTTATTTACAAAACGGCAGATTTTTCCAAATCCGCCGTTTGATTTTACTTTACTTTTCGCAATTTTACGCTAGCATATAGCCAATTTCGACAATTTCTTCTTTGATTTTGTCAAGTGATAAACTTGCGGGATTGTGTTCGCCTGTAACCGTGGCGTGTTCAACACTGGCGACAACCGAAGTTGCGCCCAAATCTTCGAGTGCGTTTTTAACTGCTTTTTCGCAATGTTCGCACGACATTCCATTTACGTTAATGTTAAATTTTTCCATATTCTAATCCTCCTAGGTTTAGCCGTCTTATTCGCAAAACGTTGAGAATTACCGAAACGGAGCTAAAGCTCATTGCTAAAGCGGCTATCATTGGGTTAAGCAGCGGGCCGCCGAAAACGTGCAAAAGCCCCGCAGCTATTGGGATTCCCGCTACATTGTACGAAAACGCCCAAAATAAATTTTGTTTAATGTTGCGCATGGTGATTTTGCTTAAATAAATGGCTTGCGAAACGCCCCATAAATCTCCACGCATTAGCACAATTTGCGCCGATTCGATGGCAACATCTGTGCCGTTGCCAATGGCAATGCCAATATCTGCCTGCACCAGTGCAGGAGCATCATTTATACCATCGCCTACCATTGCTACTGTGTTTCCCTTTTCTTGCAACTTTTTGACGTTTGCAGCTTTATCTTGCGGCAAAACTTCTGCCAAAACTTTGTTGATTCCTGCTTGTTTTGCGACTGCTTCCGCCGTGTTTTTGTTGTCGCCTGTTATCATTATAACGTCGATTCCCATATCGTGCAGGCGTTTTATTGCCGATTTACTTTCTTCTTTGATAACGTCTGCGACTGCGATTACTCCTGCTGGTTTGTCGTTAATTGCTACGTATATCGGAGTTTTCCCGTCCAGTGCCAAACGGTCGCTTTCTACATGGTAATCTTTGATGTTTATTTGATACTCTAACATCAACCTTTCGTTTCCTATTATAACATTTTTTTCTTGTTGTTCATAGGAAATTGTTGCAATTATTCCTTGACCAGTTACAGAGTTAAAATTGGTCAAATTTGGCAAGGTTTCGAAGCGTTCAATGCCATAATTAAGAATCGCCTCGCCCAGCGGATGCTCCGATTTAGTTTCGGCGGCGGCTGCCAATCGTAAAATTTCTTCTTCGGAAAACTCGCCTTTGTGGATAATATCAGTAACATAAGGCTTGCCTTTGGTAACTGTTCCAGTTTTGTCAAGCACGACGGTTGTAATTTTATGGGCGGTTTCTAGCGAATCGCCGCCTTTTATTAAAATGCCGTTTTCTGCACCTTTGCCCGTTCCGACCATTATTGCCGTCGGAGTAGCTAATCCCAAAGCACACGGACACGCAATTACCAAAATTGAAACAACAATCATCATAACAAACGAGAAATCGTAACCAGCGATAAACCAAGCCGCGCCAACTAAAATTGCAATGGCTAGCACTCCGTAAGCAAAATACCCCGAAACTGTATCTGCAATGCGAGCAATCGGTGCTTTAGAATTTTGTGCATCTTCCACAAGTTTTATGATTTGAGCAAGCACGGTATGTTTGCCGATTCTGGTTGCCTCGTATTTTATGCTACCGTTTTTGTTTATGCTTGCTCCAATAATGTTGTCGCCGATTTTTTTTGAGACGGGCATACTTTCTCCTGTCAACATGGATTCGTCAACGCTCGTAGAGCCGAAAACGACAACTCCGTCAACTGGCATTTTTTCGCCAGGCTTTACCAAAATAATATCGCCGACAACAACATCATCGATAGATATTTCCATTTCAACGCCGTTGCGTTCTATGTTCGCCGATTTGGGAGCAAGCCCCATAAGTTTTTTTATTGCGGCAGAAGTTCCGCCTTTAGTTTTCGCCTCAAGATATTTTCCCAAAACGATAAGCGTCAAAATAACGGCGACGGTTTCAAAATAAAATTGGTTGCGTCCCATAAAAACCATTTCTTCGAAAGTTGTGTGAAGAGAAGTTCCGATTAGCAAAAAGTTTTCGATGGTAATGTACAAACTGAACAAAAATGCAACGGTTGTTCCTTTGGCAATCAGCGAATCCATGTTTGCCGCGCCTGTAAAAAATGCCGTAAATCCACGTTTGAACAATCGCCGATTAAGCCACATTATCGGCAAAACCAAAATCAGCTGTATAAGCCCGTTATATTGCGGATGGCTCATCGGATCCCATTGATGTGGAATTATCATCATATCCAAGCTGTAAAAAATCATGGGCAACATTGAGAACAAAAACAGCGGTATAGTAATAATTAGCGACCATTTGAATGTATTGCGAAGTTGCTCAATTTCGTCTTGTTTGCGGGTTTCTGTTTCGGATTGCTGTGCCGCAACGTGCAGATTATAGCCTGCTCGCTGAACAACTGCCAAAATTTTATCGTAAGTTACAATTTTGTCGTCAAACTTTAGCTTAAGTTTTTCCGTGCCAAAATTAACTTGTCCAATAGAAACGCCGTCCAATTTATTGACAACGCGTTCGATATTTTTAGCACAGGCGGCACAAGTCATTCCGCTAATGTCCACTGCCATTTCCATAAATAATTCCCCTTTCAAAAGCTATAATTTATTTTCATTGTTTCAGCATAACATACCCTTGGGGGGTATGTCAATAATTTGGAAAAAATTTTTTTGAACCTTAATTTTGCAAAACTTTAGATGTTATGCTAGAATAAATTATACCAAAGGAGGAAATTAGATGTTTATTTTCAAGTTAAGTATATTGTTCACTTTGGGAGTTATTCTTTCTACAATAATGAACAAAGCACGCATCCCAGATACGTTAGCGTACATCACAGCTGGCATTATTTTGGGTCCCGCTTTACTCAACCTTTTCGATTACCAAGATTTATATTCCTTCGAACTTATCAACCGTTTCGCAATCTGCATGGTTGGCTTTTCCGTTAGTCAATCTCTCAATATTGCTTCCCTTAAAAAGGCGAAATTTAGCATGGTTTACGTTTCCATTGTGCAGGCGTTGATTACGTTTGCTGTGATTTCTGTTGCGGTGTTTGCTTTTTCGGGAAACGTGATTTTTGCCCTGCTTTTGGGAAGTGTTGGCTCTGCAACTGCGCCAATGATTCCTATTATGGTTTTGCGGCAATTTAACGCAAAGGGCGAACTTTCCGATGCAATCGTGCCAGTCATTGCCGTGGATGATATTGTTTGTGTTGTGCTGTTTTACGTAACTTTTGCCATCAGTTTGGTTGTGGTTGACAACTACAACTTCACAACATTGCTTTCTGAATACGCCGTAATGCTTGTGCTTAGCGTGGTTGTTGGGCTTGCTTTCGGTTTGCTTTGCGTTGCCCTTTTTAACTGGCTGCTCAAAAGCCGCGAAGAATACCTTGTTTTCGCCGTTTGCATTTGTTTTGCTTGCGTTGGCTTGGCAGAGGTTTTGAATTTGCAACCGACAGTAGTTGCAATGGCGGTTGGATTTATGATTGCCAATCTTGCGCGCCGCAAAATGGATGTTTTTGAAACCTTGCAATCGTTTGCGCCGCCTGTATTTTTGGCGTTTTTTGTTGCAACTTCCTCAATCGTTGTCATGGATATTTCCCATGTAATCAACGTTGGATTGATCGGCGTTGTATACATTGCGGCGAGAACCCTTGGCAAACTTGGCGGCAGCTATATTGGAGCAAAAATGTTTGACTGCAGCAAAACTGTTCAGCGATATTTGGGCGTTTCCAACTTGTCGCAAGCGGGAATCATCCTAATTATGTCCGATATTATTTTGGCGGAAATTCCACATATTGGCGAGCAGATTTTTATTATAATTCGCGGCGGCTGCGTGATTTTCCTGCTCATTGGACCATCGTTGACAAAATTTGCGGTAAGTCGTGCTGGCGAAATTTACGAAAACTCTGAAGATTTGGAAAGTGTGGAGATTCCCGAAAATCCAATAGAAAGGGCTAAATTATGATATTTTTCAAGATAGCAATATTGATTTTAGTGGGCTTAATTTTTGCAAATTTAATCGAAAAAATTGGATTGCCAAAAGTTTCGGCGTATTTTATGGCGGGCGTGCTGCTTGGACCTTCCGTTACAGGATTTTTTAACGTGGACGATCTTCAATCGTTGCAGATTGTTTCGCAGGTAGCGCTGGCTTGCATTTGTTTTGGCATAGGAAAATCCTTTAATTATAATGAAATTAAAGGATATGGCATTCAAATAATCATTTTAACCTTATTTGAATCGCTGACGACTTCCGTAGTTGTTTTTTCTATACTTTTCTTCGTTTTACAGCAAAGTTTTGATGTTAGCATTTTGCTGGCGGCTATTGCATCGGCAACCGCACCAGCCGTACCGCTTATGGTTTTGCGGCAATTTAAGGCAAAGGGAAATTTAAGTAAAACAATCGTACCAATCGTCGGGCTAGATGACGTTGTTTGTGTGGTAGTTTTTGGGTTAAGTTTGGCGGTCGTGAAAGCGGGCAGCGGCGCGGAGGATTCCGTTGGATACGCCACTTTACATATGATAATCAACATTTTCGTAACGGTAATAACGGGAATAACTTTGGGATACATTTTCTCGTTGATAATAAAGGAACTGGACAAGAAAAGCGATATTTTAATATTGACAATCGGAATTGCCACTTTGGGAGTTGGATTGGCGTTAATGTTTGAGTTAGAACTGGTAATTTTGTCAATCACGACAGGGACGATCGTTGCAAACTTTGTACCGAAATCGGAGAAAATTTTTGAAAATTTGACAAATAATTTTATGCCGCCGGTATTTTTTGTATTTTTCGGGATTTCTGCCGCAGGCCTAGAATTAGCCTATTTGTTAGATGTTAGTCTAATTGGAATAGTGTACATTTTAGCGCGCGGCTTTGGAAAAGTTGCAGGTTCGGCAATCGGAGCAAAAATCGGCAATTTTCCAGCTGTTGTACGAAAATATTTAGGAATGGCAATATTATCGCAAGCTGGCGTTGGAATTGGGCTTGCGGTTATCGTCCGCCAAGAATTGGGCGACGTTGGTCAGCGTGTGTATACAATAGCACTGGCGGGCGTTTTAGTTTATGAAATTGTTGGACCGTTGCTTACAAAATATGCAATTAGGCAGGCTGGGGAAATTGAGGCATAAAGCAATGTTCATAATGTGAAAATGGCTAATTTAGGCAATTTTTGGGAATATTTCTTGCTATATTGAATTAAATTAGAAAATAGTTCGGGCGGATAATATCCGCCCGTTTTTTCTACATCAATTTGTTTTAAGTTGTTCGAACATAACCTTTACAAAAGCGGCAATTAAAAATTGTCCACCAACAAACCATAAAACCAAGCCAAATAAGTAGAATAAAAATTAGCACAACAAGTAGCCAATTAGAAGTGCCTAATTGGCTTGCTAGTTTTGGCAGAGTGCAATTTTTAGTTGTGGCGTAAGGATTCTACTTCGGCTGGGGTTAATCCTGTGTAATCAATTATTTCTGATAAAGGTCGGTTATTGTTAAGAAATTTTTTGGCGATTTCGATAAGTATATTTTCTTTAGTCTCTTCAACAGCTGCTTTTACAGTCGTATCAACAGCTACTTTGACAGCTGCATCAACTGCTACTTTGACTGCCGCCTCAATACCTTCTTCAATACCCTCTTCAATAGCTACTGCTCTAGCCAATTCTTCGTCATATTCAAACAAAATACTCATAATAATACCTCCATGTTCTCGCAAAATGCTTGCCAAAATATCATTAGCTATGCAATATTTTATGGTTTCTTTTACGGCTGTGGTGTAATCTTTGTGCAAATTCTCGTATTCACGCAACTTGGCGACAAACTCGGAATATTCCCATAATGGGCGACATTTGCTTAATAATTCCTCGTTCATTCCCTTGTTGATGTTGAAAACCTTGACTTCCAGTTCCAAATTGCCCAACGTTTCGCCAACTTCTTCAAAGGCATTTGATAAATGCAATATTTCTTGCATTGGGCGGGCTGTTTTACCGTTGTATAGCACCACAAATTCTGGCTTGGGAATTTTATACAGCTTGCTACTGTACAGCTTTTTGTCGTCCTGTTGGGATTTTAACCATTTGTCATACAAAAGTTCCAAATATATCAAAAATCTTAATGGCATATTTGCATACGAAGTTGACATATGCTCAAATAATGCTATTATTCTTCCTTTTGCCACGATTGCTATATCGTTTTTGCGTTTGCCCGATATTACGTTTTCTATCGTGAAAAGTTGTATATCTTGCGGAGTGCACGGCTCGTTGTGCAATGCAGAATACAATGTCGCCGCATTTTTTGGTATACTGAAAATTATCTTAAATAAGCCGTCTTTTATTTCTCGTTTGGCGGTTGTGGACTTTTTCGCCTTTTTGGCAAGTTTTATTTTCGTTTTCCTGTTTTTTATCAATATGTTTGCTCCTCTCATTTGTATATTGTAATGCTTTTTGCGAAATTTGTCAAATATTTTCAAAATTTATGCGAAAGATTATATATTAAAATCCTATCAAAATAATTGATTTTACAGGAAAGTAGCTTAAAAAAAACTGATTATCGAAAAAACGAGCAGATAATATTCGCCCGTTTTTTAGCATTTTTTGTTAAGTTAATTTAGAATGTTCCACACGCTCATAAATATTCCCACCAAAGCAATCAACAGCAACAACAAGCGGCATATTTTCTACCGTCAAACGATATATTGCCTCCGCGCCTAAATCTGCAAAGGCGATAATTTCAGATTTCTGCACACATTGAGCAATTAACGCACCTGCACCGCCGACAGCCGCCAAATATAGCCCACAATGAGATTTTATGGCGTTTATTACAGCGTTGTCTCGGCTGCCTTTGCCAA
>WRKG01000130.1 GCA_009778185.1 Bacillota bacterium | reverse complement strand
CAAGTATTTTGAATAAAAATTTCTTAAAAAATTTAACAAAATTTCATAATAAATTTAGCTTATTTTTGTGCAATAGTACCAAATAAAAAAAGCCCCTTTTAAGGGGCTGTAAATTTAGCAAAACCGCAACCATTGCCGCTTAACCGCACTTGCAATATTCCGCATCATAAACGGCGGAACAGACATACCTAGCAAATATTGAACGCCCATATCACAAAAATCAAAATCGCTAGGAAACGTTTGTGCGGCGATTAAATCGGCATCTGATAGCATAAGCCCATCGCACATTCTAAAGATTTGTCCACCTGCTGTGATTGTTCTGCAAACTTGCCAATCACTAATAATACTGTTACTCGCTCTACCGTGGGATTTTTCGCTTGGGTTGCGTTTGTAAATATCGGCAATGCACTTGTCAGTTGGCTGGTGCTGTTGCAAATAAAATTTTTGTTTGCCGTTTGGGTCAACAAACTTTTTACCGTGTTTGCTACGAATTTCCCCAAAAGGAATTGGCGGAAAATTAAAATCAAGTTTTATTTTTGGCAATGCTAAATCTGTTCTGTGGGCAACCCGCCTGCCAGCGGGCAGGTGAAAAACAGCCGCTCGCGTGCCTGTGGAACTTGCATAAATGCACTATTTAACAAGAAAATTTGCACGTTATAACCTGCTTTTTCGAACGCCTGCAAAATTTCGTAAACGTAACCCTTTGCATTACCAAAAATTAAGCCTTTAACGTTTTCGGCAATTACAATTTTTGGGCGAATTTCTTTTGCAACCTTGATAAACTCTAAAAACAAGTTGTCAAGACGTTGCATTTTTTGCCCCTCTTTGAAACGCTTTTGTTTGCCAAATTTGTCAATCGTATTTCTAGCAGAGATTGAAAACACGCTACATGGCGGACTTCCGTCTAAAATGTCAAGGTTGTAAAGTTCGGTTGGTAGTTTTTGATTTAACAAATGGCGAATATCCATGTTAAAATTGTAGCGTGGTTTGTGATTTTTTACGTAAATTTCATTAACTTGGCGGTCAAGTTCGCAGTTACCGATAACGTTAAAACCTGCCAATTTATAGCCCATAGTTGAGCCACCTGCACACGAAAAACAGCTAAAAATCTTTGGTGCGTACGGCTTTGGGTTTGGCAAATCGAATAATTTCCAGTTGATAGTCTGTCCTTGGCTATTCATTTTATGTAACCTGCTTATTTTGCTCGATTTGCTTAACTTTATTGAACAAAAAACCACATCTTGGACATTCACAGTTGAATTTATCTTTTGCAAAATGTGCTATGTCGATTTCTTTGCTAGTATTCTTTAGTAGCTCTGTTATTGTGTTTTTTGGGGATTCCATTTTATGCTCCTTTGTAAAACCTGTGGTTGCCATGGTCAAACAATTTTGTTAATTTTCCCTCGGCAACAGCTATTTCATGCCAACTATTGGGGGTTAAAGCGGTTAAACTGTGGAAGAATGTTGCACCTTGACTGTAATCTGTGCCTCCCATTGCGTTTTGAACAGCGGTTTGGGTTTGTTCGTTGGGGTTTGCTTGGTCAAAATTGGGCAAATTTACTACTGAGAATGCTCCAGGTTGGAAAATAATATCGTTTAAGGTTGCATTTGGATTATTTTTTAGGCGATTTAGAATAACATTTGCCACTAGCGTTTGCCCAATTTCGTCCTCGCCACGAGATTCCCAGTGGACGACATTTGTTAATAATTGCATTTCTTCAAAGGTTAATTTTGGGGCATTTTCAACTGGTGACAAATTGTCACCAGTTGCAGTGGTTGTTTCCATTTTGGAAATAACCACTGGCATTTTCCGCACATCGTCCCAATCAACGGTAAAACCTAGTTTTTCGCCGATTTCTCGCAAGCCTACATAATTTTTGCCGTCAATATTTACGGCGGTTAGTTCTTGTATTTCGCCGAAAATTTCTACTTGCAACTTGTCAGTATTTCCGACAAGTTCACAAGTATTACTTGACAACTGATTCTTAAGCCCCAAAACCTGCAAAATGCCCTCTGCCAAGGTTTCGGCTATTTTTTGCCGTTGGTTTCGCAAAATATCCACATCGGGATAATTTACAGGCGAATCAATGAATCCAATTTCGATTAACATAGAGGGCATTTTTGAGCCACGTAACACGCCTAAACTTCCGTGCCGTGTTGTAGTGTCTAATTTTATTCCTCGGTTCTTTAAGCCCATTTTGGCACAATAAAAATCGTTGACAGCTGTAGCAAATTTTTGGGCGGTTGCATCGTTTGGTTTTATCAAGGTTTCTGCACCTGTGCCGCTGTTTGACGAAGAAGCGTTTGTGTGAATGCTGATAAAATAATCGGCTTTGTTGGCGTTTGCAAAGTTTGCTCTTGTGTTGATGTCAACAGATTTATTTTCGGTGCGAGTGTAAATTATTTTTACCTGTTTTTGTAAAATGTTGCCTAATTTTAGGGTTACATCAAGGTTTATTTCGCTTTCTTTTAGGTTGTTGGCGGTTGCGCCTGGGTCGTTGCCGCCGTGTCCTGCATCTAGGCAGATTGTATAATTATTCATTTGGGTTCTCCTATTCATCTAAATTATTTTCTTCTTGTGGTAGATCACGTTTTGCAAAATAGTAGGTTACAACTGCGGTTAAAATAAATATAAAGTCGTTACTTAGCGGATTGCCTTGTATTGTCATATAACACAGCGTAAAAATTAAGGCAAGTGTAACGACAGTTTTTAAGCTGAAAAAATCTAATAATTTATCCATTTTTTGGCTCTCCTTTTTGCATTTGGCTCATTTGACATGGGCGGCGTTGCAGTTCTGCATAAATATTCTTCAAAATGCCTTCAAGTTCTTTTTTGTCGCTTATGACGGTTTGAAGTAGAACAATCGATTTTGTGGTATTTTCGGCGATTTTTCCGTCAAAATGTTTCATAGCATCCATGTTGGAATACATACTTTTTATTATGGTTTCTAGGCTAGTTATTGCGGTTGTTAGCCCAGTTGTTGCCGAGTTACTGTTTTGCATAACGTCAATTAACAGTTTTTGGTTTGCCTCGTATTTGGCATCACGCTTTTCTTCGGCTAAATCTCGACTTTTGTCGCGTTTTTCTTCGGCTAAATCGCGGCGTTTGTTGTTGCGATAGCTAAACCACTGTGTAATTGCCGTTATTGTGATAAGCAATACCGAAAATCCTACCATTGCTAAAATTAACTCGTTGTTGGTGGATTCGGCTATTTGTCCGTATACGTTGTAGGCTTGCGTTAAATCTTGCATAGGATTATTCCCCTTCCGTTATAAATTTTTTGTACAGTGCTGTTATCATGGTTTCTATTGACGGCTCTTGCGATATTTCGGATTGCCCGCCCGTTAGGTGGGCGTTTGCCGCTGTAACCTCTGCATATTTGGGATTAGCCACAAACAGCTTGGTTTTGGGATTATATGTGTCTCCAATGTTGACTTGTGTGTCTATTTTTATTGCTTGTGAAAAATTTTCCTCTATATTTGTTTCAAAAACCCCGATTACTTGGTTGTTTTCGTCTATTTGTGCATATTTATACATATTTTTCTCCTTTTATAGGTATTCTACTATCTCGTAGCTTGCGATAGTGCTTGTCATAGTAAGCGTGTTTGATCCGGCACTCACAGGAAATCGAAAGTACCTTTTATAGCTACTAGGGTTGTTAGCAACCCAATATTCATTTATTACTAGATGGGCAGCACCTAAAAAATCAAGCCCTAAGTTATTTGTACACCAAAGCCTAATAGTTGATTTTTCAAGGTTTATATTATCAGGAATAGGTACAATACCAACAGGATAAACACTACCAACAGGAGGATGGTACTGACCGACTGCAAACTCGCCAGAAAGCCTATGAATCTTAACATTAGCAGTAGTTTTAACTTCAATAGTGCCGTTTGCAATTAGGTTGATTGTATCAATCAATCCACTTAAATTTGCAAATAAAGCATTAAGTTTAGCGTTGACAGTGCCGCTAGTAGCGTTACCATTTTTATCGTTAGAATTGCCTAAAGCACCATACATTGTTGATATATTGCTAATTAAATTGGCAATATTTTCAATCAAAGTGTTAAGTTTGGCATTGGCAGAACCAGCGGTGGCTGTTCCGCCTTTTGCATTTACTGCACCTAGCGTATTTGCTAGGTTTTGGTTAAGATTATCTAGCAAGGCGGCGCGGTTGTTTGTCCAATCTTTGTTGGAAAGTGCCGTGTTTTCGGGTGCACGAGTGCTTACTTTTACATCTAGCTTACTTAAATCGATTTTATCTGCAATGCTGTTGACTATAAGTTGCATTTGATTTATTAGCTTGTCAAGGTCGATAATTGCATCAAGGCTAGTTACTGGAAGAACTATGTCGTAGGGGCTTGTTGTTGGGTTTTGCGGGTCTTCGTAGATACGTGTATCTGCTACGTATATTTTGCGTGGATTATCGATATTTGCAGATGTTTCTTCATTTTTTTTTGCCATAATTAAATCTCCTTTTTGATGTGATAATGCAGCCGAGTTCCCGTTTGGGGAATATCTGCCTTTGAAAGTTCAATCATTCGTTTTAGGCGGTCGTCCAAATATTTATGCGTAACGCTACCACCTGGAGCAACAATTACTTCGATGTGCTGAACATAATGATTTAGCACGTAAAACTCCATTGTGTGATAATGGTGGGTTAAAACAAAACCTCCGCCACTGTTGGGGTTTGGTAGAATATTGTCAACATCTGGACCCGCTAACCATGCGTATGCAAAGGGCGTTCCTGCGGTTTTTAGTACGTGATCAAAAATTGGCGAGCCGTTTGAATTTGGAACAGGTCGCCCTTGCCATTCGCGCTGCACTAGCAGTTTTTCTCCGTTTGCGTCTAATTCCCAGTCGCTGTTGGCGTACAGCATAATTTCGCGGACGGCTGTGTTTTGCGTTATATCTTGGTTGCTTACCTCGGTATGTAGTCGTAAAATGCTTTTTTCTCCGTCAAATTTTTCAAATTCGCGGTCGATAATGTAGGCGTTTACATCTAGCGGATTTTTTAAGTCTGTGATTGTGGCGTGTTCTTTTTCTTCTGCAAAATCGGTGTAACGTTCGCTACCCATTTTCACGTAATCGGGAAAAGTTGGCTTGTTTGCGAACATTCCCTCGATTATTTTTTGCGAGCCTGTGTGTAGTAAAATTCCTTTGAAATGTGCCATTTTGTTATATTCCTTCCTAAATTTCACAAGGGCTTGAACCATGTCTAACCCAATGAATTGTGTTGACAGCAACCATTAAATTTGTTTGGCTTTCGCCGTCAAAATTGCGTTCCGATGCGGTTGTGCCATGGCGGATTGCGTGATTATTGACAACTGCAACTGTTATCGGCATTTCGTCCAGTTGGTGCTGTATTCGCAAGCGGATAATCAGCTGAACTCCGCCAGCTTTTACTTTTACTGTGATGTGCAAAACTCTAAAATCAACCTGCCCGTCCGGCAGGCGGGGCCAACTTTCTAGTGAGATTAACGGCGTATCAAAAATAATTGTTGCTGGCCAGTTTGGGTCTTCGGTGTAAATCATTGGGCTTGCCGTCCACAGCAAGGTTATCAAGTGGTGGACTTCTTCGTATGTCGTCAGCGAAGTGTTCAAGAAAATTTTCCATGCAAGCATTACACGGTACATATCATCGTCCATTTCGACGTTCATGTCCGCCAAATGTGCTGTAATTAGGGCTTGCATTCGTGAAAGTACGACAATGTCGCCGATGCCGTCAAGTTGCTTGCCCTCCGCTTGCGGAAAGTGCCGCTGTTCCCATAATTGCGTGAAAAATTCGTATATTTGTTGAAGTTGTTCGCCTAAAACCTCGTTTAGGGCTTGAATATTCGGTTTATTGTCAAATTGACTGGGCAAATCTTCCAATAATTGGGCGGTTAAGTCCCATTTTGGTTTATCCATTTATCAACACCTCGATTTTACTGGGTTCGGTAACGGCAAGTTGTCGCGGCGTTATTTCTACAAGTCCACTAGAATAAGGGCGATCGAGGACGATCTCCCCCACATTTATGTCGGTTGTGGCGAAGTGGCTTGTCGCAATATAGGCAATTCCTGGGATTTTCTCGTGCAAGTGATGCACAAAAAGCCGTTGACTGCTGATATTTTGTCCAGGCTTGGCGGTTTGCAAGCGTTCTGTTATTGTTTCTTGGATTGCTTGCACATAGTTTGGCGGCAAAATCTGCGTGTTGTCTAATGTCAACTCTATTTTGTACCATATATACACAGGTTGTGGGCGTGTAAATTTTATCAGCACAGTTTCATTTTCGTTGGCGGTAACAAAACTTTCAACATTGCCGTGCGTTTGGATTCCTGCGGCTTTGGCTTGCCAAATTTGTTGTGCTATTTGGCGGTTGCTACCGCCCATAACTACTAATTCTACGCTGTGCGGCGGTCTGCCGTATTCGTCCCAAAGATGCGTATCGTTTTGAAAGCCGCGCACCGATTGCACACCCTGCACATTTTGCCAAATAGCGGATTCTATGCTTTCAACCATATTTGCCGAACGCAAATATATTTTGTCAATGTACGATTTTCGCAATCCAATGTCATTTTCCAACAGCCGCCCCGCGATGTGTGGCAAGCGGTTTTCAACATCTAGCAAGCCGACAACGCTTGTTATTATCTGCGTTATTGTGCCGATTGGTAGGATTAACTCGCCATATT
>WRKG01000129.1 GCA_009778185.1 Bacillota bacterium | reverse complement strand
CGCTTTCGTTGCCCTCCACGATAACGGCGGAAGCCCCACTGCGAGCCATCATTTTGGCAAGCGCCGTTGACGGCACAACTGGAATAACCTTGCTATGCTGCCACGATTTCATGTATTTTGCTGGGTTTCCAGCACCTGTGATGATTGCGGCGACCGCCTCTTCCGCCAGCACCTGCGCGACCGCCTCGGCGTGAGGGCTAAGCAGCATGATATTCACGCCAAACGGCTTGTTTGTAAGGGTTTTCGCCTTGTGAATCTGTTCACGAACGTACTCGGCGGGCGCGTGCCCAGCGGCGATAATGCCCAAACCGCCGCCCTCCGAAACTGCCGCCGCAAGCTCCGCATCCGAAATCCACGCCATCGCGCCCTGAAAAATGGGAAACTCAATCCCAAGCAGTTCGCAAACCCTTGTTTTAACCGTTTTAATCATTTTCTTGGGCATTTTCGATAGTTGCCATTAACTCGGCAACCGTGGTAATTGGCGTGTCCATCTCGATTGTAACGCCAAATTCTTCTTCCACGTCCATAACAAGCTGCACGAGGTCGAGCGAATCCAATTCAAGTTCCTCGAAGGTAGAGTTTTCGGCTACTGCGAGGCTGTCGTCGCTTTTGTAATCTCTTAAAATTTCTGTAATTTTGTCAAGCATAATTTCGTCTCCTATAATTTCAAATTTATTTTGGGATTTTGTCAACCGTAATTTTGCACAGGATTTTTTGCCAAATTTTGCCAAATTCTAGCAATTTGTCCAATACAAACGCAAAATCTACCATTGCAATACCGCCGTTCCAGAGGTTAATCCGCCGCCGAACCCAATCAACATGAGCAAATCGCCTGATTTTATGGCGTTTTGTTGCAGCATTTCGTCCAGCAGCACAGGAATTGACGCAGCGGACATATTGCCGTATTTTTCAATGTTCATGGGAAATTTTTCAAGCGGCAATTTTAGCCGAGTTCGCGCGCTTTCGATGATGCGCGTATTGGCTTGATGCAGGATAAAGTAGGTAATTTCGTCAGCTTGCAGGTGCAGGGCGTTCAGAGCAAGATTGATTTCTTGTTGAATGGTGGTAACGGCGAATTTGTAAACGTGTTGCCCTTTCATTTGCAAGAAATTATTCACAGAATCTTGTGGATAATTTGGATAATTTTGTACATTTTGCACAAAAGGATTATTGCCGTTGCTAGCTTTTGCGAAAAGTGGCGCAATTTGCGGCGTTGCGGTAACGTTGAGATATTTTAGGGAATCGCCAGCGGTCAGCACGCAAGCGGCGGCGCCGTCGCCAAACAGAATGCTGGAAGTGCGGTCAGTCCAATCCAGCATACGGGACATCATTTCGGCGGCGACAACAAGCACATTTTGGGCTTTTCTGGTGGATATGAACGAATCGGCGACATCGAGGGCGTAAACAAAGCCAGAGCAAGCGGCGTTCACATCAAAGGCGGGACAAGCGCCGCCGAGTTGTTCAAGCACACAGCAAGCCATTGAGGGCATTGCGTAATCGGCGGACATTGTGGCACAGACAAGCAGGTCAATATCGGCAATGGAGAGATTGGCGTTATTTAGGGCGGTCAAAGCGGCTTGTGCGGCGAGGTCTGTGATAGTTTCGTCCGAGCAGATTGTGCGAGATTTTATGCCAGTTTTGGAGGTAATCCAATCATCGCTGGTATCCAGAAAAGTAGCCAGTTGTGCGTTAGAAACGGCTTTTTTGGGCAGTTGACTGCCAGTGCCGATAATCTTAAAGCCCATTATCTGTAGTGTTTCAGGCGCAGAAATTCGCGAATTATGGCGGTTTGTTTGGTAAGTTCGGTGTAAACCCAAATTGCGTGGGCGGCGATTCCGATAAACCAGCCAGCGGCGACAATGTTGAACACGAACGTAGCAAAGCCAAACAGCACCACAAACAGAGCCATGCTAGCGGCATAAACAACGGCGTGAATTAGCAAGTCATTTTTAAGGGAAACACGAGTTTTCGCCATTGCCATAAGCTGCTCGTCGGAGAGTTCGCCGCCAGCCGCCAGTTTAGCGAGTTCTTCGGGGGATTCAGCACTTTCGACAAGATTTGCAATGGTTTCGTCAAGTTCGTTGTGCAAGTTGTCGGTTTCGAGAACTAAACCCTCATTATTGTAAGTTTTCATAGGCAGCCCCTTTCTAAGGTGTCTTGGTTGATTTTATCATATTATAAATATGTACGCAAGGGGTTTGGGAAAGTTTATTTTTTTGCCTGCCTATCGGCATACAGGGGATTGGGAAGTTATTTTGCAGAAAAAAAGCCCCTTAGTTTGGGGCTTTTGGGTTGTTATATGTATCGAGATTATCTTGAATTAACTGTTAATCGTCCTGTAGCGGTGGAAACTACGCCAGTTGTTACTATTGCGACCGTCCACCTACCTGCTGCGGATTGTACTACATTGTTGAAACCAGTAACAGTATTATTACCAGATACAGCACGTTGTCTTACTTGGCGACCATCTGGTGCGGTTATTATAAAATCGAAAGGTGCACTACCATTGCTAATCGAAAGATTTAACGTTACACCAGTTACTGCTCCACTATTGCCACTAGGGATTGTTACATTCCAAGCCGCCGAGGGTGAACCGTTCAAAGAGTTCATGATGCCAGTTGTTCCCGATGCGGTAGCAGCTAAAGCTGTCATAGAGGGCATAAGTGCAAACATTGTTACTAAAAGTATTGCAGTAATTGCTCTAAAAAATTTACTTGTTTTTCTCATTTGAAAAACCTCCTCAAAATAATAAAAAATTTGTACGTGCTACTAGATGTAATGTCGGTTAGGTTGATAAAACAATTATACACGTTGTAAATTGCAGTGTCAATAGTTTTACAAAAAAATTTTTAAGCGGTTGTGTCAACTGTTCCTCCACCGTTTAAGATAGATTGTAAAATGTTGCTTGACACAGGTTGCCCCCAAGTCCAACCTGGCACGGCATCTCTAACAGCATTTGAAATTCGGTCAATTTCTCTACGCCACGTCATTGATACTGAATACGAGGCATTTAAGCGGTCTTGTTCGGCAAATTCACGCATAAAACTTCTGCTAAGCATACCAAACTCATCGCCAAATTGCACAGAATTGCGAGAACCGCCGAAATTTTGGGAAAAGTGAAAACGTACCAAATCTTGAACACCTTGAACCATATGTTCAGGCAAGGCTATTTCTCTAGGTGGTGTTGGATTTTCGCCCATAACCATACCTCTAAGCCAATTTGGGTCAACAGAAGACATAATATCGTCATGCTCGGCAGGTGTCAAATGCCGCCCAAAAGGATTTCTAGCTAAAGGAAAACTAGCTAAAGAAGACTCCCATTTACCTGCTTCAGTGCGAGAGCGTTCCCGCAATCCAGCAATGCGCTGTCTTTGGCTATCGGAAAAAATTTTTAGCATATCTTGATAATTATCCGTGCCAACGCTACCAATTCTCATAAAATCAACTACTTTCTAGGATGGATTTTTGTTTCTATATTATTTATCGGCTGTTTTTTTGGGAAACTTAACTTGGTTGGGAAAATTTATGCGGTTGTGTCAACTGTTCCTCCACCATTTAAGATAGACTGTAAAATGTTACTTGGTACGTGTTGCCCCCAAGTCCAACCAGGCACGGCATCTCTAACAGCATCCGTTATTCTGTCAAATTCTCGTCTCCAAGTCATTCCAATCGAAAAAGAGGCGTCGAGACGATCTTGTTCAGCAAATTCCCTAACAAAACTTCTGCTAAGCATACCAAATTCATCGCCAAACTTTACAGAATTACGAGAACCGCCGAAATTTTGGGAAAAGTGAAATCTTACCATATCTTGCACACCTTGAATCATATCTTCAGACAAGGCTATTTCTCTAGGTGGTGGCGAGTTTTCACCTCTTCCCATACCTCTAATCCAATTTGGGTCAAGAGCCGACATAATATCGTCAAATTCAACAGTTGTCATAGAGCGCCCAAAAGGGTTTCTAGCAAGGGGCCATTTAGCAAGGCTGGCATCCCATTTACCTGCTTCGGTGCGAGAGCGTTCCCGCAAGCCAGCAATCCGCTGTCTTTGGCTATCGGAAAAAATTTTTAGCATATCTTGATAATTATCCGTGCCAACGCTACCAATTCTCATAAAATCAACTACTTTCTAGGGTGGATTTTTGTTTCTATATTATGTATCGGTTGTTTTTTTGGGAAACTTAACTTGGTTGGGAAAATTTATGCGGGTTTGCACCTCGCCCATTCCTATGAAAACTTTTGTCGCAATGGCGGCTTTGAAGAAACTGCCCGCAGTTGCTATTTTTGTGAAAATTTCTAGTTTTGGGTTGTGCATGGATTGTTATTTGTTGCTCCTTTTCAAGTTTCTTTAGCAAGCATAGCATCTGGCGTTTTGCTGTTTTGTGTTGCGGTTGGCTTGATGGTTTTTTCTGCCCTGCGATTGAGTCAGTCGATGTATTTTCCAATTCCAGTTTCAAGTTCGTGGAGCGGTAGCCATATATTTCCATCTTGAAACTTGGCTACAACAATGTCAATTAAAAGCCTTTTGCCTGTTTTTCTTGGTATGCGGTTATTTTTTTCGATAAAATTGCTGTGTTCTGCACGTGTTATTTCGTAAATCCAATCTACTTGTCGTTGTTTTAGTTGCGACCATTTTTTGTTGGTTTGCAGTACAATTCCGTTTACCAAAATGTGGTTTTTGCCGATTTTTTTTGATTTCTCCATTTGCTCATCCTTTCGTGAATGTTTTTTTGATGCGAGAATTATAACCTATTGTTAAATAAATTTCAAATGGCGCGATATTGTCTGCTCTGCATTTCCCTCTCCAAAAAGACTGTTGCAAAACTATAATCATTTGAAATGTTCAAATAATTTTTAGCAATCAAAAATAGCGGCTATATTTCCCTTCTTGATTTAAATAGGATACATATCCGATAATCGGAGGTATTCCTCTGTTTCTCTATCTGTTAGTGGCAATCCATTTAGCAGCAGATATTCAAGTTTCATCATTCTTTTGTATTGCGGATTATTTTTGTATGGGTTCATTTGATAACTATTATTGTAATTATCATCATGTAATAAGGCGATGAAATTTGGGTTGCGGACAATGGCAGTATTGCTAACAAAATAATTCTAACATATTTTTTTGGGGAATGCAAATTTTTTTGTGGGAAATTTTGCTATAAAGTAGTAGCGGGAGAAAATCCTACAAAAGGATAAAAAAGTTTCTTCATTTGATATTTTCCATTTGATATGTTATAATTTTGAAATATCATTTTAGGAGGAATTATTATGCAAAGCGAAACGCCGTACAATCCCCTGGATAATCCAGTTATTAAAACCGTATCACAAGAAATATGCACCGCCGCCAAAAACACATTGGGCGACAAGCTAGACAGAGTGTACCTTTTCGGCTCGTATGCACGCGGCGATTATGACGAGGAATCTAACGTTGATTACATGATAGTAGCCAATTTATCGCAAGCAGAGGCTTGCAGGCAAGATTCACCTATACACGACCAGATACACGAAACCGCTTACGAACTGAATTTGTTGGTAACTCCGCGCGTAACTAGCAGTGAAATTTTCAACCGCTTTTCAAATGAAGCAACCATTTACAGAAACGTTTTGGCCGAGGGAGTAAAACTTTATGGGTAACCAAAATTTATCGCAATGGCGTTTGAAGAAAGCACAAAGTTGTTTAGATACGGCACAAATTTTGGTTGATAACAATTTGTACGAACATTCCATAAACCGCTCTTATTATGCAATTTTTCACGCAATGAGGACTGTGCTTGCGTTGGAAAATTTTGAGACAAAAAAACATTCGGGCGTTATTGCAAGATTTCACTTAAATTACATAAAAACTGGCAATTTTGATAAACGTTTGGCAAAAATAATCGATAGAACCTTTAGAATCCGCAACCGCAGTGATTACGAAGACTTTTACATTGCCGAAAAATCCGAGGTTGCCGAGCAACTTGCTAATGCAAAAGATTTTGTTGCCGCCGTTGCCGCTTATATTCAGCAGTTGCCATAATTACAGCGTAAAATTGACATCGCTATCCTGCAAGCTGGGTGCGGCGGCATCTTTTGGCGAAACAATCGGCTCTTTTATTGGCCATTTTATGTTTAGGTCTAAATCGTCCCATTTTATGGCTCTGTCTAAAGTTGGCTCGTAAAAATTGTCAACTTTGTACATAATTTCGCAATTATCGCAAAGTGTAAGCAAACCGTGTCCAAAGCCGCTTGGAATAAGTATTTGCTTGCGATTTTCGGCACTTAATATAACCGAAACCCATTGCTTGTATGTTGGCGAATTTTTCCGCAAATCTACTGCAACATCAAAAATAATGCCTTTTGTGCAACGTAGTAATTTTGTTTGCGATTTTGGGTTGTTTTGAAAATGGATTCCACGTATTGTGCCATCTTTTAAGTTGAAAATATGGTTATCTTGCACAAAAGTGCTTGTAATGTTGTGTTCTGCTAGGGTTCGCGCGGAATACGATTCGGTGTAATAGCCCCTGTAATCTTCAAAATATGTGGGTTCTATTATTTTTACTTCGGGTAAAGTTGTTTTTGTTATTTTCATGCGTAATCCCCCTTTTTTTATTTTGTACAATGTTCAGTATATATATATATATATAT
>WRKG01000128.1 GCA_009778185.1 Bacillota bacterium | reverse complement strand
TGTATTTGGTCAGTTTTGTTGACCATAAGATATAGTGTACAAGAAAATTGTTGAAAAATCAATATATAATTATGACAAAATTTTGCAGATATTTTTGCTTTTTTTTGTGCAATTTTACCTGTCTAATTCCTACTCCAAGGTCGAATACGTATCTTGAAACATTTATATCTAATTTGAAACGATGCTTAACTATCTATATTGTCCTCGTCTTCTGGAAAAACATAATACGTGGAAAATACAAAACCTTTGTCATTATCCCAAAGATTATCCATATAATCGTATATTAAGTCTTGTCCGTTGTCAACTAGTATTTATTCTCTTCTGCCCACGTAAAGCGTGGCTACCAATTTTCCTGTGTAGCCGAAATGTTTCTGTGCAAAATTGTCTCCACTTTAAGTAGAGCAATATGCTCCCTAAATTCCTTAAATATTTCCTTTTCGGTAATTAGCCGTTCTTGCGGTAAAAAGTTTATGTCGGCTAGGGTTAGTTCTTTTTTCATGGGGATCCCTCCTGTTTTTATGGATTTTTTGTTGTTATTCTTCGGTTTCGTCAGTTTCTTCTAATAATATTTCGGTGTAATCGCCGTTTTCATCGAAGAAATAGTTGTATTTGGCGGATATTTCTTTGAAGAATAGTTCGTTTGTGGAGGATTTTATTTTGAAATCCCAGTTTTTTAGGACACTGCAGCCTAAAACAATGTTTTGCTCCAAAGCACCTTTGAAATCGCCTGTAAAAACTGGCAGATTTTTTATAAGATAATCGCCGAAGTATGTGTAATTTAGCGTGTAGAGCGTTGTCATGTATTTTCGTCCGCCGATAATTAGTTGTTGCGAGTGGTTTTTCTTTTTGCCGTATTTTTTGGCGATTGGCAAAGGGCAAGTTGTGTTTCGCAAGCCTGTGTCGATTATTGTGGGTTCGTCATTTTTCATAAATGGCAATCTAATTCCTACTCCAAGGTCGAATACATATCTTGAAACATTTATATCCAATTTGAAACGATACTCAACCATATATATCATCCTCATCCTCTGGAAAAACGTAATAACTTTTAGATACAAATTCTATTTCTTTATCCCAAAGGCTTTCCACATAGCTATCTATTAAATCCCGTCCGCTGTCTACAAGCATTTCTTCTCTTCTGCCAACGTAAAGCGTGGCTACCAATTTTCCTGTATAGCCTAAAGGTTGCCAGTCGTCTCTATTTGTGCAATTAAACAGAACAATATGCTCCCGAAATTCCTTAAATATTTCCTTTTCGGTAATTAGCCGTTCTTGTGGCAAAAAGTTTACATCTGCTAGGGTTAGTTCTTTTTTCATGGTAAGTCTCCTTTTCAATTTTAAGATGCTACAAGTTTATCACAGATTTTTGAGATTGTCAACATTTTTTGCAGGGTTTCAACAATGATTTCAATAAAAAAGGGCTGAAATTCAACCCTTTTTTGTTTGCTAATTCTTCGCGATTTTCTCCCAATCCACAAAAACAACCTGTTCGCCGCCGATAAAATCCCAGCATTCCCGCGAAAATCCATGAAAAGCATGATTTTCCCCAACAGCGACATCTTTTCCTGCGGCGGAATAAACTATTGCGTTAAAATCAAAGTCGTCAATCGGGACGGCACATATACCCGATAAATCGCCCAAATTTACGCCTTGCGAGCCTATTTCAAATTTTACGCCTGTCGGTTTAATAATCATTATTGTTTGCATAATTTTGTCGGATTCTTCCGCCAAATAGGCTAAATTTAGCCGTTTGTAGCAATCGATTATTGGCAAAGTGTTTCCGCGCAACGATAGCGTTTCGCCCGCCAAATCGGCTTTTTTGCAATAATGCACTTCCATTATGTTGCTGACGTTCTCCAACAGCGGCTGCCCACCGATTGTGTATAGGAAAAATTCGCTCGGTTCTCTTGTGCTGGACGGCGTGGCGACTTCGGGAATGATAAACGGCTTTTTGGATATTTTTTCGTTTAGCTGATCCAAATTTACCGCTAAATTTCGCAATTCTTCCGCAAAAACTAACATACTTTTCGGAATGTTGAAATCCATGCTAACTGGAGCAATGCGGAATATTTCAATAGCGGCGTTTACCGCTAAAAATTTCATTTGTAGGGCAAAATCGGCGATTCCCTTGAAATCGGCGTTTTCGGCGTTTTCGAAAAGCCCAGTTGGTTCAAATTTTAATGTTGCCGTGTAATCGTACAATCTGCGGGCTATGTGGCGAGTTTCCTCCGCAAGCACGGCGTAACCTCTGCCAAATTCTCCTGCACGAGCCGCCTCTTGTGCCAATGTTAGCGAAACCGTCCACGTTTTCTGTGCGTACTGCTCGATGAGCCATAATTTTTTTTCGTTTTTCATGGTTGTATCTCCTTTCGGTGTTTGCGGTCATTTTTGACCAAAATATGCTGTAAAAATCGGTTTTAACTTGCTTAACGCGCGGCGATGATGCGATAAAATTGTGTTAAGGTTGATATTATGCCGTTCGCTAATCTCTCGGAATGAGAAATCTCCGTAATAGCGTTCGTTTATGATTATTTGCTCTATTTTTTTCAACGTTTGCAGCGATTGCAAAATGAACGCTGTATCTTCCGCTTGCTCAATTTCTGCGACAAAGTTGCTTTCGTCCACGAGCGGTGCGGTTAGTTCAAAACTTACTAAAATGTTGCTGTCTTGATCGTTTTTGTGGTACAGCCTGTAAGCCGTACGCAAGCACGCCACCGACATATAACCAAAATTCAGCTTGGATTCGTCATTTTGTGCGTGCATGATTTCCAAAAAAGTTTGATTGACAATATCATCTGCCATGTCAACGATGTTTCGTCTTGTGTAAAATTTTCGTTTGATGTATGCCACCAAATTTTGCCGTAATTCTTCCGTTTTTGCCACCTCCTTTGCCTTTCATAATATAGAGGGAAATTTTAGGCGGATTTATTGCAGAATTTTTTGGAAAATGTTATAATTTTTGAAAAGTTTTGAAATTTTGGCAAAAAAGGAGAGTTTGAGCCGTGAAAATATTTTTGAAATCCGCATTAGGAGTAATTTTTGCCGCAATCGTCATTTATTTCGCACCCACCGATATTGTGAGCGTGGCAATTTTTTTGGATTGGTTTACGCTGATTATGCCTGCGGTTGCGGTATTTGTTTGGTTGAAATTTGCGATAAAATTGTGGCGGTTAAAGCAATACGACCGACTTTTACACATATTAAACGAAGAGAACAATCCCTCAAAGTTTTTGGCGGAATTGACGAATTTATTGGATAGAAATCCAAAATTGACAAAATGGACAACCCAAGCAACGGCGACAAACAAAGCACTTGCCCACTTAAATTTAGGACAATTTGACCAAGCCGCAAAAATTTGGGAAGAGTTATTGGCGGAAGTTAGCGGCAAAAAATCAGAGATAATTGTTGAGCATAAAACGATTTACAGCTTGATTGCAACAAATTTAGAGCGTGGCGAGATTCCGAAAGCACGGCAATATTGCGAAAGTTTACAAATTTTGACAACACAAAAAGCAACGCCAAAATATTTGAGAGAAGTTTTTGCGGAAAACGTGGAGTTTTACAAATCACAAATTGCCTTTGCAAACGGCGAAATTGAGCCGTTTCGCAGCATATGCGAAAAAAAGCTACAGGAAAAGCAATCCACTAGAGAGTATGTTGAGTTATATTTTCGGTTGGCGGAAATATGCGAAAAAACGGGAGATTTGGCAGGTCAGCGGCGTTATTTGCAGGAAGTTGCCGAAAAGGGGAATAAGTTGTATTTTGCGGAAGTTGCACGGCGGAAGTTGGCGTAAAATTGAAAATTATCCAAAATCTTACATATATAATATTTTAATCAGCGATAATCTTCACATTTTTTAGAGAATTGAAAATCGATGATTGTTTTACAAAAAACCTCTGCGGAAGTTGTTGTAGGAATAATCGCCATTGAGCAACCACTGATAATTGCTACATAGCGGAAATTTCGCTACATTATTTTGAAAAAATGTTCTATTCCCAAGCAACAACTTCCACATCTAACCAAGAAATAACCCGATAAAAGGTTTTCAACAAATACTTTCGTTGATTGTCTTCATCGATTGCCCTCCTAAAACAAATACGGATCCAACCGCTTAATACTATGCTTATCCAGACGTGCCAAGTCCTCCACAACATACCGATTGCCGTCAACATCAAAAATAATTAGGCTTATCTCCGACAACATTCTGATATTGCGGTTGACATCTTTCACCGCACAATTTTTGGAATACTCCTTGCCGCTTTTGTTCTGCACTCGCATTTCTATGTAGACATATCCCAGCTTATCCTTTACCGACAATATTTCTAGCACTTTCGGCGAATAATAGCGGTTGTCCAGTTCGTTTATGACGATATTTTTTTGCTCGCCTTGCAGTTGGTCAACCTCTTTTATTATTGCAATTTCCTTGTTTTCGTGGTCTGCTACCGAGATATACTTCATCGGCTCTTTTATGGGCAACGACCGCCGCAACACAATGTGCGGATAATCTTTGTCAGCATATCGCAAACCTGTAAATCCGCCGTCTGTTACGTAAAACTCCGCCTTGCCCACGTCCATTAGTCCAATATCTGGCTCTTCCATTCAAATCACTCCTCAAATTAAAGCCTAAATCCTAATTTAGGCAACTACATTTTAGTTTGTTCAACAAACGCCTTGCTCAACAAAGAAATCCAGCAATTTTGCTTGAAAGGCGTTTTCACGTGCTTTAATATTTTCTATGTTAAAATCATCAATGTTAATTAAATCACGAACGTCGGCTATTTGGGATTCAGCATAACGTTCCTTTTTTCTACCAAAATAGCCGTTTCCTGCTTGAATGTTTAATTTACGTTCAATAACGACTTTATTTCCAAATGTTTCCAAATATTTAGCCGCTTGCTCTTGTGTCCAGCCGTTATAGTTGGTATTTTGCCATTTGCGTGGCAAAATATGCTCTACTTGAAAGTCCTGTGGCAAAACGCCCATTTGCTTGGGATTTAGATATGCGTGCAACAGCAACAACGCTTTTGATATTTTCGCCGAAGAATAAAATTTATCTTTGTCAACCTGTAATTTTGCGTCTATCCAAAAATCAGCGTTTTGGTAGATAGCTATGCAAGCGTTGAAAATGTCCATTTTAACCTGATTCACTGTTGGTGCAACCAAAAATTTTGCAAACATAAATGCCGTTACTTTTTTCAACAGTTTTGTAAATTCGTGTTCAAAATTTTGTGATTGGCAATTTTTCATAAAATACACGCTTACCAAATATTTCCAATATTCATTGGGATAGTATGCAAGACAATGCACAAATTTACGAGATTCATCCGATATAATGTAGCTTTCGTTTGGCTGACTGTGCGTGTTTAATGCTAACCAAAAATCCGCCAATTTGCTTAAATCTGCCATAATATTTTTGTCCGTCAGAAGTGCATAATTCTTTTCGGCATAAAAGCGGCGCAACCCAATTTCTTTGCTATTGTCCTGCTTTTTGGCACGGATTACGTGCGAATAATATCTGAAAATATCGTTAATTTTGATTCCTGCCGAGATGCAAATTTGGCTCAATTCTTTCCATTGCTCGGTAAAATTGTTGCGATCCTGCTCTGTTGGCTGGTTTTTGTAAATTTGAGCCTTAAAAATATCAGAATCATCAAGTGGCATTCCGCGGTCGTTCAGGGTTGCAAAAATTGTCAACGCCGTTTCTTGCGAGTTACAATTTATGGGTAAAATTATACATTTATCTAAAAACGTTACGCATAAATCTTTCCATTGCAGAGGATTTTGCTCGGCGTATTCGTCGCAAGCCTCTCTGAAATACGCAAAATTAAGGTTGTAATTATTTTTGGAATCACCGTAACAATCGCCCATTTCCAGGATTTTGTGAAATATCGTGCTTTCGTCCTCTGTTACAACATGGGAATTTAGACGAATATTCGCCATATCCTTTATTTCCTTGGTTTTGCGGTCTATGTCCCAAATGCAAGGTTCAATGTCCGATTTTAAGCCTAAAACTGCTTTGTCCGCTTGAGACATATTTTCCAATTTGCTGTAAAATGCACGCAAAACTAGTAATAACGTGGTTATCCGCTGCTGACCGTCAATTACTTCTTGGTTGCCATTTTCGCCGTCATTCGAGACAATCGTTCCCAAAAAATACTCTGTGTCCTCGCTTTCCGCCGAAACCAAAAAGTTGATGACATCTTGCCATAAAGTTTCGCATTTTTCAACGTCCCAAGAATACCGACGTTGAAAGTTGGGAATTATAAATTTTTTTCCCTGCATTTCTGAAAACAGCTTGCCAACTGGCACTTTATGAACGCTTAATTCTGGCATTAGAACCCTCTTTTCCATAATTTTAATCCATCGAAATAACCTTCAAGCCCTCCATTTGTATCATAAACAGCTTGTGATATTCCTTTTTCAACTTCATAAGCTCCTCGTGAGTGCCGCTTTCGATAACTTTGCCGTCTTGGATAACCGCCAAACTGTTGGCATCTTTTAAGGTTGACAAACGGTGGGCAATCGCTATTGTTGTGCGGTCTTTTTGCAGTTGGTTCAACGCCGCTTGAATTTTCCCCTCGG
>WRKG01000127.1 GCA_009778185.1 Bacillota bacterium | reverse complement strand
TTTACCACTAGAAAGGAGCAACCCAAATGGAAATACCAACCTACGACCCACAACTTTACGAACTTTACGGACAAATAGCCCAGTCAAGCAACAACGAAAAATAGCTAAAAATTAGCAAGTGGGGTGAAAACAATGCCAAAAAAACGTAGCCCAAACAGGGAAATTGCACGTGAAATTTTTGAAGATTCCAACGGAATTATCCCACTTGTCGAAATTGCACAGCAACTGGGCATTGCAGAAGGAACGGTGCGAGCCTGGAAAAATAAAGATGGTTGGGAACGTTCCGAAAAACGTTCCGATAAAACAGCAAAACGTTCCAAACAAAAACTAGCAAAAAATCCCACAACCACGCAGAAAACTGATAACGCAACAAACGCAAAAACCGTTCCTAAAAATGAATTTTCGAAAACAAAAAATGGATATTCCCAAAATACGAACGCTGCCAAAACAGGCGAGTTTACCAAATTCTACTTCGCAGATGCCACCGCCGAAGATTGGGAAATGCTCACAAGCATGGAAAATACAGACGTTTTGCAACGCTTACAAGCCACAATTAACGCCCAATTTTTACAAGAACGCCGTCAACGTGAGTTTGTCAAGGCTTGCGAGAAAATTCAAGCATGACGGTTGTGGAAATCGAAAAACGCATTTTTCAACCTAACAAATACGGAACAATCAAGGAAAACCTGCAAAATAACACACCCGATATGTTGGAAGTGGACACAATCGCCAAAAGCAAGCGAATAATGGAAGTTGAAGATGCAATCTTGCGAGTGCAAACCGCACGAGTCCGCAACGAAAAGGATTTGTACAAAATGCAAAAAGAGCAATCCGAGCAAGAAGAGCGTGAAAACGCCCAAAAAATTACAATTACACTAAATTCAAGAACTCGAGAGGAGAATAACAATGAGTAATCAAGTAAAGTCAGAGAAATCCGAAAAAAAGACGATAGGCTGGACATTATCCGATTTCCACAAAACCAAACGCAACTCAACCGAACGCAAGCAAGTAATAATCACAATGGAAGTGGACGGCGAAAAAATTGAACGCCCAATCCTAATTTCAAAAATGCTTGCGGAAGAGCCACACGGCTATAAAAAATCCAGAAAAGCCAAAACACAAAACACTAAAAATGTTTTTGAGGTGCTGTTAAATAACGTTTTTGAGGTTGAAACTGGCGAGCCGCTGTTCCGTGAAGTTGATATTTTGGCGGAAAGTGATTGTGCGACCGTTGAAGAATATCTAAATGAGCATATTCCGCCAAGCATGACTGCCCAAATAATGCAAGAGGTATCAGATTTCAGCGGCGTAAAACCCCGCCAACAAGAGGTTGACGAAATAAAAAACTAATAGAACGCTCCCAAAAAGGGGGCGAAAATGCCGATTTTATAGCCGTTTATGCCCACCGTTACGCCGAAGAAAAGCATTGCGGCTTGGAAGTATTTTTAGAAATGCCCTATCATGTGCAAAATATGAACATCGCACATCTTGACATTATCGCAAAACAGCGACAAGAAGAATACGATAAATTAAAGCAAAAATGATAATAAACCTAGAAAGGAGCCCGCCTGCCGCCTGCCTGTCGGCAGACAGGGCGGGCAGGCGAACCCATGGCAACCATAGAAACCACGTTCACGCTAAACGACCAAATGACCGCAAAACTGCAAAAAATCGGCACTTCGCTAGTAACAGTAAACGACAAACTGGCGAACGCTTTATCGACCGCCCAAAACTTCACGGTGCAGCCAATTTCAACCGAACTGAACACGCTAAAATCCGCCACAACAACGGTTGCTGACGGCTTTGCAAACCTCGCTGATACAACCAACACAATCACAGTCGAACCAATAATAGCTGAAATTAGCACTTTATCAGACGTTATCGACCTAGTTGAAGATAGTTTTGGAAATTGGTCAACTCCAATCGAAAAATCCAAAAAAGCATTTGACGGCGTGAAATCCATAATGGACGGCGTTTTGGCAAAAGCCGCCGACTTGCACGAAAAATACATGGAAATGGGCGAACCGTTGCCAATAATCAAAAAAGCCCTTGCAGACCTTAAAAACCCTTTTGCAGGGCTGAAAGATAAAGCCAAAAGTTGGGTTCGCTCCATTTTTGATGCCGTAAACGCAACGAACGAAGTCGCCGCAAGCACAAAAAAAATCAACCGTCCCGCAAATGTCGTCAACGATATTTTGCGAAACTGGAAAATCAAAGTAACAGGCGTAAATCAAGCCTTAGAACTGGTTTCGAAAGTGTGGGGGCGAATCTCGTCAATCGCAAGCCAAACGATAAACTACGCAAGAGCCGAACTTGCAACAAATATGCGGCTTGCCCAATCTGTGAGAGTTCACGCTGATAATCTTGACATTGCACGAGAAAACTATTACAAAGTTGTGAACGCTGCTCAACAACTTTCCCAAGAAATCGGCGTTGGCGAGGGTGCATTGCGTGAGGGTGCGGCAGGAATCATCCGCTACACAGGCAACGTTGAAATGGCGGTAAAAAGCATGGAAACGCTTGCAAATATGGCAATGGCAACGTCCATGAACTTGGAAGTCGGCACATATGAAATAAAGGACATGGGCAAAATGCTTGGCAGAATCGCACAAGAGGGCAACTTTCGGCTGTTGGGTAGGGCTGGCGTAAATGTGGAACACATCAACGAGGAATTATTCAAGGCGGCGGATGCAACCGAGCGGCTAAAAATGATAATGCAAGCGGTAGAAAACGATTTTGAGGGCTTTGCAAGAGCGGTTGCAAACACGCCAATCGGCAATATAACCAAGATGTCGAACGCAATGGGCGACTTTCGAGAGCAAATCGGAAACACAGCACTCCAATTCAAAGGAGCATTCGCAGCGGCGTTTTTGGAAGTTGCTCCGCTTATTGCAAGCAACCTGCAAGGCTTGCTAGACGGCATTTCCACGCTAATCACAAACAACATGGCAACGATAAAACAGGCGGTCGCAATCGGATTCGGCGTGTTTTTCACGGCGAAAGATATTGTAAAAACGGCATTTAGCACGATTGTCAATATAATCGGCACGGCAAAAAACATCATAGTTGACAACATTAGCACAATCGGAATCGTTTTCATGGGCGTTGGTTTGAGCCTTTCGGCGTATTTTATTCCAAAGCTGATTTTAACGACAAAGAAACTGGCAATAATGGGCGTTACAGCCCTAGCAACGGCGGCAAAATGGGTAAAAGCATGGGCAATAAAATTGGGTCCAATAACGCTTGTGGGGATTGCAATAACGGCACTCGGCGGAATTTTGCACCACTTTTTCGGCGATACTGAAGACGGCTTTGCGGTTATCAAAGATATTTTGAAAGGCTTTTTGGAACTGGGATTGAATATCGTGAACAATCTAGCAAATAGTTTTTTGGACTTTGCAAACTTTTTGGGAAACGTCTTCAACGACCCAATAGCGGCAATTATCAACCTTTTTCGCAACATGGGCGACCGTGTTTTATCCATAGTAGAGCCTATTGTCGGCATTTTAGACCGCATTTTGGGAACAGATATGCGTAGCGGAATCGAACGCTTGCGAGGAAACCTACACAGTGCCGCCGACGCACTAATCGAACGCCACGGAAACGGCTCGTATACGCAACATTTCGAGCGTGTCAATCTCACAACCGACGGCGTTTTGGGCGGAATATCCAACCTAACAAGTGGCTTACGAGATACCTTTTCAAGCGGTTTCGGCATGGGAATGGACGTAGCGGACGCTTTCGGCAACGCCTTTGAAAAATTTGATGGTTTCGATGTCGCTGCTTTCGGTGGCGGAGTTGGTGCATTTGACAATATTAGCGGATTTAATGGCAACGGTAGCGATTCGCCGTTCAACTTTGACGGACAAGGCAACCTAAAAACCGCACAGCAAGGCGATGTTAGCATACGTGGCGAAAACTTGCGTATGTTGGTAGATATAAATCGTCGCCGTTATGCCCAAGAATATCGCCGTTCCGAGCCGATTCGTGGCGGAAGTGTAGTTAGCAGTTCGTCAGCAAGCGGCAGAAGTATTGTCAACAACTATAACCTCAACATCGATACAATCCGAGAAACCGCCGATGCGGACGCTATTATTGACAAATTTATCAGAGATGTTTACCAAGATTTGGGCAATAACGCCGCAATGGCGTACTAAGGAGTTGACAAAATGTCATACAAAGCAAGCGATTTAATTCCAATAATGCAAGCCTGTGCAGAAAGCACAATAGGCAATAAAAAGAGCAGTTTTATAGTTTACGGCACAGTAACTGCAATAAATCCGTTAAGAATCCAACTTGACGGACACGAAAAGCCCATGCGAGAGGATTTTTTCCATTTAACGCCGTTCGTCAAAATATGCCTGCCCGCCGGCAGGCGGGGGAAGAGAAGATTCGTATACGCAGCATTGAGGGCGAGTTTAAGGCAGCTGGCGATATGATTGACATCTCAATCATATCGGACGAAATAAAAGCCACACAGCAAACAGAAACGTTAAATAAAACGATTGAAACCGAAACGCTAACCAAAAGCAAATCGGACGAAACACGCAACTTCTCAACAAGCAGCCCAACAGGCAACTGGAACTTAGCAACGCCAGTAAATCCAACAATCGACAACCTTGGGGCAACAAGCCCATACAGCCGCACCGAAAGCCAACAGCAAGCAAACCGCAATCTGTCTGCAACAGAATCGTCCACCACGATTGACATCGAAGAATTTGAAAGTGAACTAACGGAAGAAAAAACCGAACATCACATTCAAATAAAAGACAAAGCCACGGTAAAAATCAAAATAATAGAAAAGCCCTTTGCAGACGAAACCAACCGAGACCGCAACCGCCACACAGACGTACACACAGGCGAAGAAGTCCCAAGCAAACGCAATGCCGAAATCACGTGGACAGACACCAGTGAAGATGATTCCGCATTTTACGACCAAACTTTTGTAATGGACGTGATTCGTGGGCGTGGCTTGAAAGTGGGCGACAGGGTTATGTGTACAAGTTGCAATAATGGGCAAATGTTTATTGTTTGGGAGATTTTGAACCGTGTGCCTTGATTTGGGCTGTTTGAGGGGTGTGTACAATTTCTGCACATAACACTTTTTTAGGTTATCCAATCAGTTAGTGGCAAGCCGTCCACTCCCTCAAAGTGCTTGGTATTTGCGGTTATAAAACTATTAGCGGCGATTATTATATCGAGTACCATAGATAAAAACACCTGCTAATGTCGCCAATCCAAATACGCTCAAAAACATCCCAAGCCCCTGTTTGATAGAAAATAGCCACCAAAACACCGCCTATTATTGTTGATAGGCAAAGTATAAAAGCAAATATAATTCCAAGCAGTCCATCACGCAAATTGGCTTTAACTATTTTATTCTCTACACCGTGGCGTTGGGCGGCTTCATTTTCCGCCATTACTACTATACGTTCTGCTAACCCTGTTAAAACTTGTTCGTAATCTGCCAATGTTTCGGGCAACGGCAATGGTCCCTCATGTTGTGTTATGGATGCTTGGGCTAGTATAGTAGGTGCTTGCTTGTTTCTTTTTGTTACTGCTTTATTCGGCATTATCGTACCTCGCCATAGCTGATTTTAGGTCGTTGCCCACACGTTCCCAATCGCCACGGAGTGCCTCACGGTCAGCGGCGTATCCGTTTTTATTTTCGGTGTGTATGCTGTACGCTCCACCTATATCTATTGCCCTTGCCATTCCCATTAAAAAATGTTCAAGCGGCTTTCTTTTTGTGTATTTTTCGTATATGTCGGTTCTGTTTGTCATTTTGGTTGTTCCTTTCTATTTTGTCCAGTCCACTAATGGCAAGCCGTCCACGCCGTCAAAGTGCTTGGTGTTGGCTGTTATCAGCACATAGTTATTTGTTATACATTGAGCGGCTATCAGCAAATCGGCATCTTCTATTGGGTTGCCAGTCTTTTTACAGTTGGCATATATTAAAGCGGCTGTATTCATATCGTTTTTGGTAAGGTTTATTATTTTTATTTTGTTACAAAGATTTTCGAATATTCGCATTTTTGTGGTTGCATTTTTAGCCACTAACCCTCGTTTTATTTCGTAATAGGCAATCAGCGGAATAACACAAGTACCGCCATTTTTTACAGCGGTTAAGTGGTTATTTTTTACTGTTTCATTTTCTTTCATCATGTAAGAGATAATGTTAGTATCAAGGGCATATGTCATAATTCTATCTCCTTAAACTTTATTCTCTCAAATTCGGGCAACGGCTCGTTATCGCTGTCGGATATATTTGTGTAAAAATCTTCCCACGCTCTTAATTCCTTGTTTTCTGTGTTGTTAGCTTGGTTATCCCTTGCGAGACCTTCGTCTATACAGCGATTGACAAACCCATTTAGCGACTCCCCCCTTGCGGCGGCATGGGCTTTTAGTACGTCTTTTTGTCCTTTTT
>WRKG01000126.1 GCA_009778185.1 Bacillota bacterium | reverse complement strand
TATATATATATATATAATGGATAAAGTAACAAAATTTGAACCAACAAACGAAAGGAGCTTTTTATGAATAAAAATCTCAATAATGCCGTTAAAATGGCAATAGAGCAACACGGCGAAAACATCTTATTAAGTCCAACTCGCCTTAAAGCTGTGTTAAGCGATTTGCTCGGTAACGAGGACTTCAATGTAAAAAATGCTTTCCAAAAAGCTATGCTTGCAGATGTCCCCAAAAAAATGCACCGCTTGCAAACTGCCAGCGTAGCAAAACGTCAACAGGAAATGCTGGAAATGGCGAAAAATCTCCAAAATGTCGCAAACGTTGCACCAGAACACGCCGTAAACGTTATAAATGCGTTCGCTGCCGCATTATCTTTTGACGAACTGGATGAATCCGAATTAGAGCCAAAAAATCCCAAAACGCAACTTTCGCCGCCGCTACAGGATAAACCAGAATTACCACCAATAATTCCGCCAAAAATAGGCTTTCCGCCATCGGATGACGACGAAAACGAGCCGAAAAATCCCAAGCTAACTTTGCCAAAAAGCACGCTAGAACCGCCAGCAGTGCAAACGCCAAACGTGCTAACGTTAGAATACGTACTAGAACGTGCCGAAAAAGTAGGAATCTCATTTGAGCAGATTCCAGAGCCAGCACCGCAAGCGGCTTTGCAAGTAATGCTAAAATCGGTCGAAGAGCGTGAAGAATTTTTAGATGCCCGAAACCAAGCACTGAAAGGGAAAACGTGATGCAGAGCATTCCAGCAAGATTTATGCAAGCGATTCAGCTACATTTAATACGCAACTTTTGGCGACAAACAAAAGCCACAAGTTCACTTATTTTGGGAATTGCGGGCGCTCCTGGGCAGGGCAAATCGTATCAATGCCGCCAAGCCCTCGACGAACTGGGATATAAGCACATCGCAATGTCCACCAGCGATTTCGGCTCGGCGCTCGAGGCGGAAAGTGCCAAAAATTTATGTGCAAAATACGTTGAGGCATCCATGATGAGCGGCATAACGCAGCAGGCTCACGCACTAATTATCGACGACGTTGACATGGGATTGGGCAATTTTGGCGGATTAACGCAATATACCGTAAATTTGCAGTACGCAATCGGCGAAATTATGCACTTATGCGATTGTCCAACGCTAGTAAAAGTTGAACCGCATCGGCTTTCAAAGCAGGTTCGCAAAGCATTGGGAAATCCGCTTGACCGAGAAATTGACGTAAAAACAAATCGCATTCCCATTTTTGTAACGGGCAACGATTTTACCAAGCTGTACGAGCCACTTTTGCGAGACGGCAGAATGACAACCTTTAACTGGGTTCCCTCGCAGGAAGAACAAATCAGCGTTGTAGCAAAAATTCTTCCCAATATTAGCGAAAGCGATTGCAAAACTTTGGTTATGCAATGCACAGCAAAAGCCGAAAAACTGGGAATGTCCGCACCGGCAATCTCGTTTTATGCGGCACTAAAAAACGCAACTTTTGACGAATTTATTCTTAAAACAATCAAAAAAAGCGGCTGGATAGACGGCTTTACAAAATTTGTAAACGAAGATGCAAGTATCCAAAACGTTACGCCAAGCTATCAAGAATATTTGGCAAAAGCCGAGCAATTACTTGATTTAGGCAAACAAACCGCTTTTATATAGGAGGAAAAAATATGGCAGCAACAATCACAGTAACAAATGCTCTAGCACGCATGGATGCAATTGTTTTTCAGATAGATTATGCACTTAGGCACGTTGGGCAAATATCAGACGAAAGTTTTATAAGAAATTTTATTGGAACAATTCGAAACCAATACATACACACTCTAAAATTTTATGTGTTGCAGTCTGGCAAAGCAGATCCCTATCTTGAAATAAATGTAGATTGGGGAATACACGGCGATTTGATAAATAAAGGACAACTGGTAGATGCACGATACTTGGATAATAACATTAGCCGAGAAATTATAACAGAGGCACAAGCCTTTAGCAATAAGGTACATGGTAAGGGTATTGATTTTGCTTGGACTTATTCAAAAAAAGCACAGGGAATGGAAAACAAACTTGGTCAAGTTTTGAACTCTGCTCCTGCTGACCCTTTTGAGATAGCGGGAATGATTGGCAATTACAATCTAAAGGATATTCCAGAAATGGGTATTAGAAAAAACGTAAACTACTAAACAGAAAGGAAAACCACAACATGAAATATCGAAACCAAAAAACAGGGCTAACCTTTGATATACCCAACGATTGGAATATTTTAGACGATTATGGACTTATTTCGAACGCTGGCAAAGTTAGCCAATTTACAGAAGTTCCTGCGGAAATATTGGCATTTTTTGCTAATACAAAATATATGAATAAAATCACATATATGCCCGAAATTTCAATCACGGTTAATCAAGAACTGGCGTTTTATCCCACAAAAGCACAGTTTAACCAACGATTTGAGCAAATTAAAGAATTATACTCGCTAACTTTCGGTGTTAAATTTGGCAGTATTGATGGCGGTTTGTTTGGCAACAAACAAGGCTGTTGGTTTCTTCTTGACGGACAGCAATGGTGGTATAAAGGTTTTAAGCATATCCGAGAGAGACTGTTGGATTTTACTTTAACAGGCTGCTCTCGTGGCAAAGTGCCGAAAGATGTTAAAAATGATTTCGTGAAAATTGTGGAATCGGTGGAGTAAAACGGAAAATGTTTTTATGAATAACAATAAAAAAGGAGGAAATTTATGTTAGAATTTATCATTTTTATAGCCGTTATTGTGATTGCTGTACATTTAATAAAAAAACAAATAAAAAAAGCACGGGAAAACGCACAAATAAGGCTTGTACAGGAAAAAACACGTCTCAAAAAAGAAAAGGAAGAAGCCCAAAAAAAGGCACTAGAAAACGCTTGCCAAAATTTAGATACCGAATTTATAACAAATTATCTAAACGAAAATTTGGAGGACATAGCAAGCGATTTCAAACGTTATGTTGAAAATTTCAATGACATGGTTTGGTATTTATCTGACATTGTTAATAGCAACTTTAGCGCTGACTATCTACTTGTGTGTGCTGATGGTCTCAAGGCTAATTATGACGTTAGGTATGGCTTTATGGGTTGGGATGGTATAAGACGTTATGATAATATAATAATAAATATAATGAGAGGTGCAACGGGGCATTCTGTATATGCCTCTGATTACGAAGAGGGAGATAGACTATGTGCAAAAGCAACAGAATTAAAATCCCTAATAGAAACAAATATAAACACAAGCCATGAAAATTATAAAGCTAAACAATCTACCATCGAAGACATTTTTAAGAGGGTTGACAATTTTATAGTGGAAATAGAAAATCGAAACTCTGATTTATCCATAAAATCTAGCGAACGAATGAGTTTCGAGCTTGTTTTCGGAACAATCGAAGGTTTAGTAAATCTGATGGGTCAGAGTTCTCAAACACCATCAATGATACGATATGCCGCTGAAAAACACTCTGATACTCTTCAAAAATCTGCTGCTGGTGTTCCTGGTTTTATTGAAATAAAAAAAGACGACCTTAGAGACCTTATAGCAAGGTGGTTTGGAGCAAACGTAAAGATAGAATAGGAGGACAAAAAAATGAGCAAATTAACAACCCTAATAATAGGAAGAACAGCGTGCTGCAAATCATGCAAAGCACAATTTACACCAAATCCAAACGACCTAAAATGCCCAGGGTGCGGCAGACGTTTCGGTGCTGACGAAATCATAAAAGAACTAGAAAAATCACGTGAACGTGTGATTGATATTTAATCTAAAAATTACAGGAGGGGTTTACAATGCAAGTAATAATTTTTATTGCAATATTCATAGCTGTATGCTATTTGTTTTATAAATTATGCTATTTTGTCGGTGGTGGAAATGCTTTTTTTGGATTTGACGCATTACTTGTAGGATTCGCAGTAGGAATATTTCCAGCTATTATAGTTGGGTTTATATATAGTGTAACTTCGGGTTTTGTGGTACTGCTACTTTTTATTATCGGATCCGTTGTATACGCCATTTTTAAGGGAAACGCCGAAAAAGGTGCGTATTACGATAAAATATCGCGTGATGCCGAACGATACAGAGAAGAATTGCACAACAGGCATAATAAATAAAAATAAACATTTTAAGCTACAAAAAACTTGCACAGAAACAAAACTGGAGGCTTAAAAATGCAACTAAGAGACCCACAAAACAACGTAACAGCCACAATAAACAACAAAACAATCCGAGAAACCAAACGTGGCAACCTACTATACTACATACGTGGCGACAAAATCCAAGACGAATACTGAAACACAGTATACACAATCCAATCCGACAAAATAAGAGACACTCACGGAAACACCGTTTATTACATACGTGGCGATACCGTTCGTGATGTATTTGGAAATGTGCTTTATTTTATCCGATAAAAATTAGTTGCTGTATATGCGGCTTATCATTAAAAAAGTGCTGTTTGTTGTGGCAAATAGCTCTTCGCATTTTTTTGTTGCAAAATCTGCTGATTATCCTTTAGTGATTAGGCACGTTGAACAATTTTCAGACGAAAGTTTTAATCGGCATTAGAAGAAATCTAACCTACTAAACAGAAAGGAAAATCACAACATGAAACATAGAAACCAAACAACAGGAATAACCTTTGACATACCCGCAAATTGGCAATTTTTGGAAAATCCTGCGGATCCCGAATGTATAGCATATATTTTGAATAAAATCCATTTTCCCGCACACGCACCTTCTCTTAGTATTGTTGTTGAACAGGAATTAACGTTTTATCCCACAAAAAAGCAATTTAATCAACGGCTTAAGCAACGACTTGAACAGATTAAAGTGTCGAAAGATATAAATGCTAAATTCGGCAGCATTGACGGCGATTTGTTTGGCAATAAACAAGGCTATTGGTTTCGCAGTAGAGAGGACGACTACCGTTATATAGGTTATAAATATATTTGGGAAAGAATGTTATCCTTTACTTTGCTTGGCTGCATTCCTGGCAAAGTGCCAAAAGATGTTACAAACGACTACATAAAAATTATGGAATCGGCAAAGTAAAACGAAAAGCGACACAAGCAAGCCGATTAGATTATTTAATCGGCTTGCTTGTCAATCGTAAATTTTCGCTACCTTTTTGTTGATACAATCTTAATTTAGACATCTGCGGTAAGCAATTTTATTTCATCGTAGGTAAATTTTGTGTACTGTATAATTTTGTCTATGGGAGTTTTGTCTCGGATTAGCATTTTGGCAAAAGTTGTTCGTTCTTCTTCTCTGCCTTGTTCTCTACCTTCTTCTCTGCCTTTTGCTATTCCCTCTTCTACTCCTTTTTCCATTCCCTCTTCCCAAGCCTCTTCCCGCCAAACTTCCCTAGCATCGTCTTCATTAAATTCCGTCAATAAAATACTCACAATTTTCCCTCCGTTCTTCTTCAAAAAATTTGCCAAAATATCGTTGGCTATACAATATTCAATGGCTGCTTTTACGGAACTGCTATAATCTTTGCAAATCTTCTCGTATTCGCGTATTTTGGCGATAAAATCAGAATATTGCCGCAATATTGGACATTTCGCTAGCAACTCGGCATTGTAGCCTTTGTTGATATTGTAAACCACCACTTCAAGTTCTAAACTGCCCAATTTTTCACGGTCGGTTTCCTCCATGAAAGCGTCCGATAGGCGTAAAACTTCCTTTTCGGGACGCTTGTCCACGCCGTTGTAAAATACCACAAATTGCGGCGTGGGAATCTTATACAATTTACTTCTATACTTAAATTCCTTTTCGCCGAGTAGCTTAATTAGCCTATCACCCGCCTGCCGGCGGGCAGGTACGATTCCACGATATACAGCAACATTCGAAACGGCATATTTGCGTACGGCGAAGACATATGCTCCGCAAGCACAATAAGCCTCCCTCGCACAATCATTCCCAAATCGTTGTACAGGCTGCCCGAGATTGTCATATTTAGCGAAAAAAGTTGCACATCGTCCGCTTTGCATGGGATTCCCGTTAGTGCAGTGTGCAATTCTGCCAAATTTGTGGGATTCTCCAGTAACATTTTGAAAACGCCGTCTTTTAGCTCTCGGTTGGTTTTTGAATTTTTGTCGGTCGCCATTTTTTGCCCTGTCTGTTGCGGTTGTATTTTTAATTTAACATGGATTTTTTTTGCTGTCAAAAAAATTTCGAAAAATTTGATAAATTTCTAATCACTTGATAACACAAATAAAATGGGCGTTGTTTTACTTAAATTTAGAAATTTTCCTATCTAATTTTCAAAAATCAACAAAAACAAAAGAAAAAACTAGAAAAAAGAAGATAAAACAACAAATAAAAATTTAACAAGCATTTTTAACGTTAAATTGTGGATAATGTGCATAAATTCCGTTTGACTTATATATATATATATATATATATA
>WRKG01000125.1 GCA_009778185.1 Bacillota bacterium | reverse complement strand
TAGCCTGTTGTAGAAAACGGGCGGATAATATCCGCCCCTACGGTTGGCGGTTTGTAGGGGCGGATATTATCCGCCCGCTTTTCCCAAATTACAAATTTTCCAAATTACAAATTTTCCAAATTACAAATTTTCCAAATTACAAATTTTGCAAATTTTCCAAATTACAAATTTTCCAAATTGCAAATTTTCCAAATTGCAAATTTTCCCAAATTGCAAATTTTCCCAAATTACAAATTTTCCCAATTTGCGAATTTTCCCAAATTACAAATTTTCCCAAATTACAATTTTCCCAATTTACAAATTTTTCCAAATGACAAATTTTCCCAATTTGCGAATTTTCCCAAATGACAAATTTTCCCAAATGACAAATTTTCCCAGTTTGCGAATTTTCCCAAATTACAAATTTTCCCAAATTACAAATTTTCCCAAATTACAAATTTTCCCAAATTATAAACTCTGCAAAATTACAAACTCTGAAAAAAGGTTGACAAACTTTCCTTTGTCAACCTTTTCAACCATTATATTTAACTTAAATCTTAAACAAACGATGTCAACGACAACTGTATATTATTAGCAATTACACGCAACGCACCTTGAAAAGCCGCCTCTGCTATTGATTGCTGAATTATCGCCCATGTCATGTCAACGTCTTCGTTTTCGGATAATAGGCGGGTAAAGTTGCCTTCGTCTGTTTCTAGGCGAATTTCTACCATTTCTACACGGCGCATACGGCTACCTAAATCTGTATGTTCTAGGTTGGCATTTTCTACATGAGAATCCATTCTGCCTATCATGTTATTTACACGGTTTTGGAAAACGGAACGTATTGCGGCGTTTGCCTCGGATAAATGGTTGGTAATCGCTGTTTCTAGTGCATCGCCAGTTAAACCTTGTCCACCTAATCCGTAAATTTGCTCTAATTCGCGGCGGTCTGGGATTTCCAATTCGTTGGCAAAATTTACTAAACGGTTCAAATCGGCGAAAAACTTGTCGGTAAAAATGTTTCGTGCCAACGCATTAACTTGTATGTTTGTGCCAACCGCAAATTCATAGCTAATCGGCTGATTATCCATTGGCCAATGATGTATAAAATTTCGCGGATTTCCTGGACCAGGAATTGTCGCATCTACTCGCGGAATTTCGGAATGCGTATCAAAGTAAACCAGCGGATTCAAATCACCACGTTGCAAATTGCTCACTTGATACGTGATTGTATAGCCATCTTCAAAGTTTTCGGCAATATCGGGGGCTAAAATCAACTCGCCAGTTTCTGCAACAAAATGGATTGTACCAGGCAACGGCTCAAAAGTACCTGGTGCATTTGGGTCAACCCTTATTACAGGAATAGGGTTGCCATTTGGATCAAACACGCCCAAAGTTGGAACTCCTGCAATTAGTCCGCCAGCGCCATCTTGCAAATCGTGCTGACCATTGGCGGCTCCCAAGCCTGGCGGAGTGCCAAACATAACTTGCCTGTCGTTCGCGCCCGTGCCAGTTTGAACGTACGGCAATTTTAATATACTAACATTAACGGTTGACGGAGGTTCGCCTGGAGTTGTCGGATTTTGCAAGGCAACCGTATTTTCAATATCGGAAACGTTGAAAGTTTGCGTAACTACATGACTTATTCCCTGCTGATTTGCGTTCAAAATCGGCGGTTGATCGGTTCGCCAACCCGAAAACACAAAACGTCCCGCATAAGTTTGATTCATTTCAAGCCCAATTTGTCCCGTCAAATTAGCTATATTTCTCATCATAATGAGCATATCGTCCAGCGGGCCGCCAAAATTTGCGGCTCGCAAAAGTTCATCTTTTATGGAAACAAATATGCTGTCATCGCCACTTTGTCCTCGCAACAAATTTAGCAAAGATGCCTCTGATACGTTCATCCAAGCGTGTCCACTTTCGACATTGTTCATGTGCTGCTCGATATTGGCGGCACGAGTACGCAAACGCAACGAACGGGATGCAATCAGCGGACTTTGCGAAGGACGGTCAATTACTTTTTGCGAAGTTGTTTGTTGATACAACCGTTGCAAATGTGCCATGTTACGGTTTATATTGCCTATTGACTGATTATGAGTCATTTGATTTGTTACACGCACTATTTATTCCTCCTTTTGGGGCAGTTGCCCAGAATCTTTTAATTGCTGTAGCGTTGCAATGCTTATAGCACTGGATGCTATTAAATTTTCCGCTTGTATTTGGTCGTAAATTTCTTTGCGATGGATGGTTATATTTTTGGGGGCTTCAAAGCCGAGTTTTACCTGGTCGCCCTGAATATTCAACACGACAACTTCAATATCGTTTCCCAAAATAACCGACTCGCCTTTTCTTCTAGTAAGTGCTAACATTTTTTAACCAGCCGTTTCTGTTGGATTGTCTTTTATGTTGCCAATGTTTTCGTCCGAAAATATATAATGGCGCAAGCCGTATTCTTCGTTGGTAACTACAACTTGCCGACCTTTTCGAGTAACAGGGTTTATCAATATTGGAGCTTGCAAATTAACCCTTGTTTCCTTTATATCTTCTGGGACGAACGCAATGTTATATATAAAAATATTTTTGCGGCTTTCCTCGGTATCTTCAACTTGAAAATCCATAAGTTCGCCCTCGTCAATTATTGGATCGTAGCTTGGCAAAACTTGCTTTACGTTCATTAGCACAAAAGCCAAATCGCCGTTTTCGGTGGATTGCAGCCAGCTTATTAAATCGTTCGGAGTGTTTGCCAAAAGTAAAAAATATTTATTATCTTTGAAGCCAGGAAGCCCCAAATCAAAATGAATAACGTCATTTTCGTCATATGTTAATTCGCCAAAATTTTTAGTTTCTAGTTTCATAATAACCTCTCTTATATCTGTATAAAGTTAGCCAAAGTTACATTTATTATATTTGTGCCTACTCGTATAGCGGACATATATTGCTGTTCGGCGGTGGCAAGCAGAGTTGTCAACCTTGCCATATCGGGGTTTTCGTTGTTCGACATAAGGCGGAACAAACTACCTTCGTCCGTTTCTAGCCTATTTTGGATAAGTTCCAATCGGCGACCGCGCGAGCCAATATCTGTCCATTGTGTGCGGATTTGTGCCGAATGTCTATCAATCAAAAACAGCATATTATTAAATCTGTCGTTCATTGCCGAGTTAATAAAGGCTTTTTCTTCGCTTAAATGCCGCTCTACTTCCGTTGAAATTTCCCCTTCGCTTGCATTAGGAAACAAATCTCGGTAAAATTCTCGCAATACATCGGGATCCGACGGAATTATCGAGCCGATAAAATCGATTAACCGCCGCATATCTGCGAAAAGTTTGTCGGTCAAAACATCTTTTGCGAGCACGTTTACGGGCAATTTTGTGTGGGAGCTAAATTCAAATTCCAAATCCTGGTTATCCATTGTAAAAGTTAAGTTTGGCGGATTTCTGTCGGTGCTAGTAAAATGCACTATTGGATTAAGTTCGCCGCGCGAAAAGCCTGTGCGATCGAAAATCGTTTGTATTGGAAAGTTATCTTGTCCACCTGCTCCAGTTACATCGTCAACATGAAAAACCAATTCGCCAGTTTCGGGAATATAAATTACATCACCTGGCGATATTGTGCTTGTATCGTAGGCATCCAAATCGTTGACCGAACGCATTATTACGTTGAATGACGAGCCGTCCGCGCGCACAACGTCCAAAATAGGATTTCCGCCAGCATCTAAATCAACGTTAGTGTACGCCAATTTTAGAATTTGAATATCGTGAACAACAGGCAACTGCACAGGATTTCCTGGTACTTGCGGAAAAATTTGCAATGACCGAGTACGTTCAACATCACGCAGGTTAAAATTTTGCGTAATTTCGTATGATAAATTGGGCTGATCTCGATCAAATATTGGCGGCTGATCGGTACGCAAGCCAGAAAAAACGAACCGTCCAGCAAATTGCGAGTTCATTTGAAGTCCCATTTGCTCGAACATACTTCGCAAAGCCGTCATAAGAGCGTTTCGGTCTTCCAAAGCCATTGGGTCGTTTGCGGCACGGTGAACCAAATCACGAGCCTCCATCATCAAAGTTTGCATAAAGCCGTCCATTGCCGATTCGGTAACGTCCATCCAAGCTAAACCATTGTCAACATTAGTTTGAAAGTTTGCATTATGCACTAAATTTGTGCGAAACTGCATAGCACGTGCGGCAATAATAGGATTGTCAGACGGCGCTGTTACTTTGTTGTTGGAAAAAAATTGTTGCGATAATGCGTCCATATTTCGCATACTTCTATTAACATTTACCATCATGTTATTTGTCATCATGGAACTTGTTACTCTTAACATAAAAATTATTCCCTTCTAATGCGAATCGAAACCGTGGGCGCCCGCCTGCCGGCGGACAGGCTGCCCACACCCGCAAGGACACGCGCGCCCTTGACCCGCCTGTTTTTTATTTTTTGATTGAAGTTTATCCTATGCCAAGCCCGTTAATCAACGTGTTATAAATATCGTTCATTGTGCTAATCATGCGAGCGTTTACGGTGTACAACTGTCTAAAACGTTCCATATTTAGCATTTCCTCGTTCATATCGGGATCGGATATTGATGCACGGCGGTTTAATGTTGCGGTTGTCATTTCGGTATAATTTCGCAAAAACCTTTCGGATTGTTGCGAATCGATTGCTAAATGGCTAGTTGTGGCAATTATAAAATCCATTAAACTGCCTTCTCGGAACAACGATGCGTAATCTCCAACTCGGATAAATCCCAAAATAACGGAGTTATCGCTTTCGCCGTTGGTTGGATCGCTTGCATTTTGCAACAAGCTAGGATTAGCTTTCAAAACGGAATTTATATCAAAATTCAACGAGTTTAGCAAATGGCGGTCGTTTAATCCGTCAACAGGTAGCCCAGTAATGGGATCTGTCCAAGTGAAAAATGCACGACCAGTTTCTCCATTTAGAGCGTAACCAGTGCGATGTCCACCTAAATTTGCGCCGTTTATTGGATCGCCGTTTACGTCAACGCCGTCATTTATAGCACCAACAAAAACTCGCACCATTTCGTTTAGACGGTTCATATAAAATGGAATGCCCTTAAATTCGTTAGTAACAACTCTTGTGAAGTTTGGCGGCAGTTGACCGTTAATGTCGGCTATTGGCGGCGTAACTTGCCACGGTTGTATGTTAATAAAAGTTGGCCAAGTGTTGGGATTAGCTAAATCTGCACCTTGCGGCAACATTTCTTGTGTAAGCCAAGCTGGCGGATTTTGGCGATCAAGCCGAAAACGCACCATTGTTGAGGTTGCGCCGTTGCCGTCCCGCACATCGATAAGACCTTTTAATGTTCCCGTCAAATTTCGGTTGTAAATATCAAATTCTGCACCGCTGGCGAAACGAATGTCGTAAAGTCCGTCAACGTCCATTTCGTTGCGACGTTGTGCAGTAGTACGAGGAACAACCTCCAACCTGTGAACCGTATCGTGGTTGACAAAGTCAGTGCCGTTTATTTGGACAGAAAAGCGGCGATCGTTTGCGATTCCGCTTGTGCTACTAAAATCACGTTCCTCGACATTTACGTTGGCAAGTTCCGAAAGTCTATCAAGTAGCAAAGCACGTTGATCGCGCAAATCGTTTGCAAACGAGCCAGAAAACTCGATTCCTCTAATTTGCTCATTTAGACTAGCAATTTGGCTACCGATGCTATTTATTTCGGTTACAACGGCTCTAACTTCGCCGTTTATGTCGTGTTGCTGTTGACGAAGAGCCTCTGCGTTGCTGCGAACCATTTGAGCCAAAGTTTCGCCAGCCATCAAAATATTCAATCTAAATGTGCCGTCTTGCGATTCTCTGGTCAACTCTTGCACACGAGAAAAGAAATCATTAAAAGAGCCTAAAACGCCAACGGTAGAGTTTTCGGGCAAATCGTTAAAAATGGCCTCTATCAACGAAAGTTGCGGTACTTTAACGGCAAATTCGCCCATTGTGGCATTTTGTGTCCAAAATCTTCTATCGATAAACTGATCGCGCATTTGCATAACATTAGTAACCGCCGAACCTGTGCCAAACATACCACGTCCATTGCGATTATTTATAGCAGGTGTTGCACCTTGCACCGTTACCTGCCGCGAAAATCCTGGTATTCCTATATTAGCAACATTATGTGCTGTAACATTCAAATTATTTCGTGCGGTGTGCATTCCGCTAGTCGCAACACGAAACGTAAAAAACGAACCTCTCAAAATTGTACCTCCTAAACATTAGGACCTCGGGCGCTGCCCGAACCCGCAAGGACGCGCGCGCCCTTGACCCGCATTTTATTTTTTATGTGAATTAGCGGTTAAATTTATATGGCTTGCTTGGTTATCGTAGGGGCGGACTCGCCTGCCGAACTGGCAGGTATTATCCGCAAGTCATAGCTTGCGG
>WRKG01000124.1 GCA_009778185.1 Bacillota bacterium | reverse complement strand
GGGTTTTGGGCGGACATTTGCGGTGTCCGCCCAAATTTATTGGCTGGGCTTTAGGCGAAATCTTCTGTTTTTAGGAAAATTATAGGTTTGGCGTAGCATTTGGCAATTTCAAATTCTATTGAACAACCATCGTAATTATACCAATCGTCGCAAACTGCCAAAATATCGCACAGTGCTAGTTCGTTAGTAATTGTTTCGCCTAGCATACGGATTCTTGCGACTTCTAAGCCATACTCGGCAACTTCCTGTTCATATTGATTTGGTCGAAAGTTGTGCAGAAGTTCGTATTGTATGTTGTTGATTTTTGCCCAATTTTCAAGGGCTTGGTCGCACTGTTTTACGTATGCGGCAGGGTCGCTTTTGCCTCGTAAGCCGTTTGACCCGTCTGCACGAAATTACTCTTTTTGGTGACGGTCTTCTTACTATAGTGCATCAGGACGAAGAAATTTCTTTCGTTGCCCCAGAAGTTTTGGATTGCATTGATTCTGCCGAGATAGATGATATAATTATACCATGGAATGAGTTTAGGGAGCAATTCCCAAGAGAAACTAGACTTGAATGTACTAAACCAGAAGACGAAGCGGGAATGACTCTTATAGGCAGGTGGCAAGAATGGGCTTTCAACTTAGGTGCAAACAAGATGCAGGAAGAAATAGAAAAATTAACTCCCAATGATGTTGACATGGAAGGAAAACTCGAATGTACCGACCCAGAGTTTGAAGAATGAGAAGACTACGAAGAACCCTTAGAAGAAATGGGATTAGTAGAAGGAGATGAGTAGCCAATAGCGTGGCATAATATAGTTTTCGCTTTTGGGGAAACCCACATGGCAACAGACGAATTTAACAACTGGGGACAAGCAACACAACAGACAAAATCAGTCTAACAAGGCAAAATGAAGTATTTTACGCATTAGCAGGAATGCCAGAAACCGATTATTGCCTAGTAACTTGTCGAGGACCGCGGTAGATTTTGGATGGAGGAAGAAACTCCGAAGAAGTTACATTAGCAACATTGGCAGAGTATTTAGAACAACAAGTAAGAGATGCAAACGGGGACGATGTAGAATGGATAGCCGCCGCACCAGGAACTCCAGCAACTCCAAATCCAGACAGCCAAATCGGCGAACCAGGCGAGTTAGACTTCGCAGACTTAACTTTAGAAGATGTAATGCTTGACCAAAACAGAGTGCCTATCCAACTGATTAAGTATCCTTTTTAATATTATACTTTCCGTCATCATCATCAAGACTATAATCCGTTATATCGCCACGATTCTTGAAAATTTCAAGAATTGCCGCATTGAGTGCAGTATTTTCAAACTTGGGATTCTTGTTTTTATTGTATACATCCAAAAATATTTCTAATGAGGTCAACTTTAACCATTGTTTTATTTCGGTTTCGGTTGCTGTTGGTGCAATTATTTCGAAAATTTCTTGCTTGTCGTTAAGCAAAATTTCGTTTGGGATAATATTTCAGTTATCAACAACCTTGAATATTTATGTAGCAAAGTTTTCAATAAATTTAGTTTTTCGCTTGCTGTGCCGAAAATGACTGCTCGTGTTTGTTGCTCAAATTTATCGTAGTTGCTAATTAAATATTCAAAATCTTTTGCGAAAATGTCTTTGTCAATTTCTGAAAGCATTTCCAAGTAGTCGTTAATGTGGTTGCAAATAAAAATGTATAAATATTCTGGGTATTTGTTGCGTATGTTGTCCAACGATTTTATTGTCATTCCTATTTTGTTTAGCTTGTCCAAAATTGCCAATTTTTTGATGGGCAGATTGTCAACTTCAAATTCCTCGTATGCTAAATTGAATTGCGATAGATATTCTTCATATATTGAATTATCCAATTCAGTAGCCAATACCACGGCATGGAAAAAATCTTCTTTTTGTTGGTCGTCCGCAAAGGCGTTATCAAAAATAATATTAGCACCTTTTGCGTTAATGAAATTTATAAGGATTTGGTAAAGTTTTTCGCCACCAAATATCGCAAAATATGCAAGTATATTGTTGGCTGTACACTCGATTGCTTTGTGATTTTTCAACAATTCTTCCCACAAATTTTTATCGTCAACTTTAATCACATCGGAAATAGCTGTGTTCAAATATGAAATATACGTAACACGTTTTTCCGCCAAAATTTCTGTATTGTTAATTATTGCGAGGGAGTATTTTTCTAAATCATTTATTATGCCGTTGCAGGTTTCAAGGATAACATCGATGTAATCGTTTATATTTTCGTTTACGTATTTTGCCAAAGGCGAGTTTTCGTCAGACATTATAGCTCTATAGCTGTTTGACGTTGCATAGTCAAATTTTTCCAAATAAAAATATTTCAGCATAAAAATTATATTGTTATAATTTATAGCATACGAGCAATTTTCATAAATAATTGTTAATAAATTTGGATTGCAATCAGCAGGAATTGCCCCAAATTTAACGCCAATTTCTTTGATTCCGATAGCAATCTCTGCAATATTAGGGCTTTTTGTACACATAAAATATGGCTCATTGGAAACGTATTTTTGCATTTTGTTTTTCGATTCTTCGTCAATAAATGAGATGTTTTCCGCATTTTCGCCAATTAAAATTAGCAATTTTAGCACGTATTCTTGTGCAAATATGTCGTTTGCATATTTTCCTTTGGGAGTATCTATTCCCAAATAAATAAAATAGCCGCTTAAAAAATTAGTCCATTCGTTGCCGATAACTTTTACAAGATTATCTATTTTTGATTGCCATACAAAATATCTCTCTAAGAAATCGTATAGATTGTTATCACGGATTTGCTTGATTAGCCTTTTTGTTTTCGCTGTATATTTTTGCTCGCCTAAAAAATCTTCCAAAAGAAATGGGAATAATGCAAAATTCAATGTTTCTTCTTGGGAAAAATATTTTTCGTGCAAACGAGAAACCACCAAATCAAGGTTTTCTAGTTTATAGGATTCGTTTTTTCGCTTTTGGTCGGTAACGCTGCGTAGGAAAATTTTGTCAATTTCTTTCAAGGATATTCCGTAAAAATATGTCATGTAATCTGGATAAGTTTCGTCAATGTAGCCCTCTCGCACAAGATATTTTAGCATGGCAAAATATGGGCTATCCTTGATATTCTTGAATTTTTCGGATATTCCTGTTTCGCTGGTAAAATTTGTTTCTTTGAAAAAATTATCGATATTTTTGCGAGTTAGCAAATTGATCAAAGACTTTTCTTGTAATGTAGATTTATTTTCGTTTAGATTTGCAATACATTGTTCAATGTTGGATATGCGGTTTGCTTTGATTTCTGTGCTTTCTGTGCTATTTTCCAATCGTTTTTTGTATTCAATTTTGATGTCGTCATAATCTTCTAAAGATTCAAGTTTTTCTTTGAATTTATCAGCATTCCAATCATCAATGTTGTAACTTTTGCTAAATTTTTTGTATCCATAAAGTATAGCCAAATCGTCCGCCGTCAAAAACTCCGCTTTTACGCTTTCAAGTTCGTTGTTATTGCTTTCAATCTCCGCATTTATCCAATTTAACTCGCTTTCGATTAGTCGCTCCTTGCCACGCCCGCCGATAATTTCAAACATGAACCCTCGACCAAGTTGCAATTTAGCAAAATCGCTTGGAAACAGGTTTTTGTATATTATTAACGCAAGCATTTTGTTTTCGTTTTGTTCGGGGGTGTTTATTATGTTATTGTATATTAAAAATTCGTTGCAAATATTCCGCAAAAGCCGCATATCGTCAATGTATAGCGAAATGCCCTGCAAAAACTCGTTGTTAAGTTTGCTTTCCTCATTATTGATAGTAATTCCAATATATTCGAAACATTCCAAAAAGTTGTCAAATGCGTTAGAGCCGTCAACTACAGGCACAATAGGAATAATAAGGTCAAAAAATTTTGTTCGGTCTTTTGAAGTAAAAATATCGTCTCTCATCAAATAGAAAAAACGTAGTGGAAACTCGCATTTGCGGTTGTTATTGACCAACCTATTTATTTCGTGCAAACGTTCAAAAATTTTGCTTGAACCATAGCGATCTATATCTTCAAAAATAATTGCATCTTCTTCAACATTTTTGAATAGATACAAAACTTCATTTAGATATTTGTCAAAATAGGAATCTTCGCTATCTTGAAAAATTTCAATTTCTAATCCCTTGATTGTTGCCTTTTTTAGTAGATTGTGGCTTAGAATTTGGTAAATAAAAACACCGACAAGCAACAAAAATCCTGCAAAAGCGGCAAATTGCGTTTCTGAATTTGCGGAAAAGTAGAATATGTATATCACAAGTCCAAGGATGAAAGTTGATAAAATAGCCATTTCTGTATTTTTTATTAACGTTGAGTCTTTTTTTACCCTAAAATTAGTTAGCGGTATTTTTTTAGCAGGAATTTGATGGATTAGCTGATTCAATATTTTGCCTTCAAGGATAGCGTTGTTTGTGGTTGATAATTTATAGTTTTCGTCCTCGTTTTCAACAGATTCGTTGCGAAAATTGGTTAAAGATATGTGCAGAAATTTTCTGTTGCTGTATTGATTTTTGTAGGATTCAATAACGCTACTTTTACCAGAGCCATAAGCACCTGATATTGCTATATTTTTTATATGCTTATCTTCAAACACAGAATTTAATGCTGATTCGTAAATATTTAGGTCAGCATCAGTTTTTGGGGTTAATGTGTGAAATTTATGTTCAATTTTTGACAATTATATCTGCTCCTTTCTAATAAATCAAATTCAAAAGGTTCAGTTAAAACGTCATATTCCACAGCTAGTTCAAATAAAGACCTTGGAAAACCTAAAATTATTTCTCTTTGATTAAACTCATCAGTTTGAATTATAACACCTTCCAAATCTCCTGCATCTAAAAACGAGGTTACAACCCCTTCAATGTACATAAACGTACCATTTAATCCATTTTCTTCACCTGTTGTTACATAAATAATATTGGATGTCTGGTAAAAAACAATATCGTTATATTCATCAAATTCCAAATTAAAGTGGTTTGCAAAAAGTAGAGTAACCACTTCGTTTGTCGGCGACATTCTACTTGGCGTTAATACAATATTATTCAAATTTCAAACACCGTGCCAACGCCAATCAGTTTGTCAGAATCCGAAAATGACCAGTCTTCCTCATGTTGGTATATGTGGTCAAAATAGATACCGCCACCACTAAACAAATAGCCCTCTCCATTTCCAAAATCAAGAGCAACCCAAGCAAAATCAGTATCGACAAGATAACTATGTACAAATTCGATTAAATTTTCGTCCGTAATTGCGTTTATGTCAACTGAAATTACTGCACGTGTTCCACCGTTATCAAGGTTGTAAACTTGTATATTGCTGAATATTTCGGGCAAATTGCTTTGATTCTGAGAGTTTGTGCAGGCAACTAGCAATAATATAAAGAATATCATGCTCATTAAATGTAATTTTGGTAGTAGTTTGAATTTTATTATAAATTTTCCCTCATTTCCTTATTGTTAAATTTTTATGATTAATTATACCACGAAATTTTAGAGTTGTCAATAAAAATTAAAATATTTATTGACGTAGCAAAACTCACAGCTCGTTTACCTCCGTTTGGTAGCCGTTCTCCGTTTCCATGATAAACTCGTGCGCAAACCGCTTTCGCCGCCGCTATTACTTCGTCGTCGGTTGCATCCAGGCGGCTGTAGCGAATGTTGTCCATTATTGTCCCAGAAAACACAAAACTATCTTGCAACATTATTCCCATTTGACTGCGTAAACTCGCCAGTTTTGCGTTGCTTATATCGAAATCGTCAACTAAAATTTCGCCGCTTTGTATCTCGTAAAAGCGTCACAACAGGTTGACAACTGTCGTTTTGCCCGCTCCTGTTGGACCTACCAACGCTACTGTGTCTCCTGGGCGGCATTCGAAGTTGATGTTATCTAGCACTTTTACGCCCTCTTCGTACGTGAAATCTACATTTTGAAATTTTACTCCGCCTGATATTTTCGGCATTTCTACGGCGTTTTCTTTGTCCTTTACCAAAACTGGCTCGTCTAGCGATTCGAAAATCCGCTCCAAATAGCCAATTTTGGAATTACCAACCAATAGATTTTTCCCATAAGAAAGCCACGAGGTTATTGTATCAGATGAGGACAAAAAATGCAAGGGGATTTCTTGGTTTGATAAAGATAGTTTCATAAAAACAAGCCGATGCAGGAATGGGGATTGTGTTACTGTTGCGTAAACTTTAGCAGAAAAAACAAGCCCCGCCAAAGCGGGGGCTTGAAAGTGCTGTAAGTTTTATTGGAAAGTTAGCGAGTGCCAAAAAGTTGAACGGAACTAAGGCTGGCGCTTGCTCCAAGACCTCCGTTTATTCCAAATCTGTCTTCGCGGGGAGCACTCCAATG
>WRKG01000123.1 GCA_009778185.1 Bacillota bacterium | reverse complement strand
ACCGACCGCTGCCATCCAGACGAAAATCGCCCTTTTACAGTCCGAGAATACGCAAGAATACAGTCTTTTCCCGACGATTGGGAATTTATCGGCTCGTTGAGTGCAAAATACAAACAAATTGGAAACGCTGTTCCTGTAAGATTGGCGGAAAACATTGGAAAATCAATCATAAATGCGTTGACAGGAGGACAAAATGGATTGGAACATTGAATTTATCACGAGAGAGAATTTGCGAAGTTGCAGGAAATGATTTTGCGGAATTACAAGAAATGAAACCGTGACAAATTCTCACGGTTTGAAAATGAAACACTCACAATTTGTGAGCGTTTGAAAATGAACAGGTTAGCAAGACTAACCGATTGAAACAACTAGCGGATTGTGCTAAAATACCAATAAATAAGTTGCCACCACGCAACCAAAACAAAGGAGGATTATCAATTATGACAGAGTCGAAAAACAAAATCAAGTTATTTGAGGAAAAGCAAGTACGCACCTTATGGGACGAAACCAACGAAAAATGGTGGTTTTCTATTGTGGATATTATTGCTGTTTTGACGGATAGCGAAAGCCCAAGGCACTATTGGACAGTATTAAAAAAACGCTTAAATGCTGAGGGAAATGAAACGGTCACAAATTGTGAGCGTTTGAAAATGCAAGCCGCCGATGGCAAAATGCGGCTAACCGATGTCGCCGACACCGAGCAGGTTTTGCGGTTAGTACAATCTATACCTAGCAAAAAAGCTGAACCGTTCAAGATGTGGCTTGCCAAAGTGGGCAACGAACGCATTGACGAAACAGTTGACCCAGAACTATCATTTGACCGTGCAATAAAAAATTATCGCAGCCTTGGTTATGACGAAAATTGGATAAATCGGCGGATAAAATCCATAGAAGTACGCAAAGGTTTAACAGACGAATGGGATAAAAGCGGCGTTAAAGACAAAGAATACGCCACGCTTACCGACCTTATGAGCAAAACGTGGAGCGGAATGTCAACCAGTGAATACAAGCGTTTCAAGGGCTTGAAAAAGGAAAATTTGCGAGACAATATGACGAACATGGAGTTAATTTTGAATATGTTCGCCGAAGCCGCCGCAACGGAGATTTCTATTGTAGAGCAACCGACAGGTTTTGCCGAAAGTGCAAAAGTAGCCAAACGTGGTGCAAACACAGCCAAAGTCGCACGCGAGCAGTTAGAGACCGAAACAGGGAAATCGGTTGTAAGTAGCTTAAATGCTAAAGATTTTGGGGAAGAGCAGTTGTTGAGCGAGAATGATTCGTAAACATCAAAAAAAAGAAACGCTGACCAGCTTGCTATCAGCGTTTTCAAATTCTTGGTAACCAGTTTACCAAGACAATCAAAGGAGGGGGAATTTATCAAAAATTAGAAATTATTAGAGTCATGTCCCAGTGTTATTTGTAAAGTAAGTTGCTCTCTACCTTGGTTGCGGAGGATACTCACTTCGATGGTATCGCCCACATTAACACTGGCAATTTCGGCAATAAGCTGATCCATATTTAATATGGATTTCCCGTTAAAGCCGGTAATAATATCGTTGCGGAGTATTCCAAAAATATCGGCACTTGTTCCAGGTATAACGCTTTCAACGTAAACGCCAATCGGAGGAATATTAAACTCTGCTGCAACGTGTTCTCGTTCGCTAACGCTTTGTCCACGTATTCCCAAAAATGGGCGTGGAGTTTGGTTCATAATTTCTTCAATAGCAGGTAAAAGTATATTTGACGGGATAGAGTAACCTCTACCCTCGACGGATTGACTATTCATGTTTAGGGCTGGGAAGAACGTGTTCATTCCGATAACTTCGCCCTGTTTGTTCACTAGTGGGCCGCCGCTGTTGCCCAAATTTATTGCGGCATCGGTTCGCAGTAGCCGTAAAGTGCGGTTTTGCACAACAACATCGCTTTCGGTGGCACTAATTATGCCGCTTGTAGCCGAATTGCCTTCGCCCATTGCGTTACCAATAGCCAAAACAATATCGCCAACTTGCATTGCATTTGAATCGCCAAAGGCGGCGATGGTAATATCGGTTATTCCTAAAGCCAAAATATTTGCAACAGATACCGAAATAATGGCTAAATCAACCTCCGTGTTGCGTCCAACTGGTCTAGCGGAAACGGCTTCTTTGTCCAAAATGGAAACGAAGACGGTTTCGGCGTTGTTTACCACGTGCCAACTAGTTACAATGTAGATATTTTCGTCATCGGTGGCGAAAATTATACCAGATGCGTCATTTTGTAGGTTAATTCTGCCACCTGGAAAATCGGGAATATTCGTTGGGTCCAAAAATAAATTTGGCGAAACTCGCACAACCGACGGATTTATCAACCGCACAACATCGGATAACGAGCCTTCGGTAGCTATTCCTGTGCCGTCATTGCCAAAAGTTAAATGCGTATTGCCTAAAGTTGGCGGTTCGGGCATAATCAGCGGAGTTTCGGCTGTCAACGGCAAATTGTTTTGTTGACCTTGCGCAAAAGCGATTCCAAAGCCGATTCCCAAGCCCAACATACCAGTTCCCAAGGTGCATAAAACTATCAAAGTAACAACAAACTGTTTTTTTAGCTTTTTAGGTGCAACTTTTTTGGGAATTGTCGCCGTGGGCGTTTTTATGGTTTCTTTATAGAAAGTATCTTGCGGGGAAAACGTGGTGCTATCTTGTAGCCGCAATAATGCGGTTGCTTCAGATTTTTCGGCAGTTTCAAAATTTTCTAAATCTTCCAAATTTTCGAAATTATCAAAAGATTCAAAATTTCGTGGTTCGTCGTGAGATTCAGTTGTCAAGTGCGATGAATAGGTTAAATCTGGCAAATCGGGCAAGCTAGATGCACTTGCTGTAAAAGTTGGTTCTTCTGATTTTGGCGTAATTTCTATGTCAACATCTAAAGGACTTATGGTTATATCTTCGGAATCCACTATTTCAAAGGTTTTGATAGGTTCATGAAAACTTAAAGCCTTTTCAATATCCAACTGAATTTTTTCTATCTCCGAAAGGTTGTAAGGGTCAAAAGGGGCATTTCCCTTTTTTTGTGTCCAATTTTGCTTGTTTTCTAGCATAATCATCACTCCTAATTATTATTATACTGGCTAAATTTGAATATTTTGTGAACATTATGTAAACAATTTTAATTTTACATTAAAATTTTGTTAATGGCAAGTGAAAATTTTTGTTTTTTTGTTTTTTTATCAACCTACAAATTCCCCAAAAACCTTTCTGCAACAGCAATATCTTCTTCAGTTGTAACCTTAATATTGGAATAATCCCCCAAAATCATGTAAACGGGTTCGCCTAAACGTTCTACTAAAGTTGCGTCGTCTGTTCCCAAAAAATTGTCAATAATGGCTTGTTTGTGGGCTTTTCGCAAAATTTCCGCCGAAAATCCCTGCGGAGTATGCACCAACCATAAATTTTCCCGTGCGGGAGTGCTGATTATTTTGTTGTCGTTGTCAACTATTTTTATTGTGTCTTTGCTGGGAACGCCCGAAACTGCACATTTTCCCATTAAAACTTGTTCTAAAATGTCGTCGATTATTTTTGTGGTTACTAATGGTCTTGCCATATCGTGTACTAAAATAATGTCGTTGGTTGCTGCTTGCAAAGCCGCGTATACTGTGGCTTGCCTTGTGTTTCCTCCTAAAATTATTTTTAGAGGAAAAAATTTTTTTATTCGCTTGACTTCTTCCGAAACTTCCAGTATACTTCTTATTTTGGAAGTTGTTGCTATTATTATCTCGTGTATTTTTTCGTGGTGGACAAAAGCATCCAATATATATTCAAATATTGGTTTATTATTTAGCAAAAGCGTTACTTTATCAATGCCGCCCATTCTTGTGCTTGCACCTGCCGCGGGAATTATTACTGTTGTTTTCAAAACAATCGCTCCTTTTTAGGTGGACACCGCCACTTAAATTTTTGTGAAAAATTTTGTAAAAAAACAAAAAAATTGCTTGCTTTTTTTTCCAATTTTAGAGATAATATATCATAGTTTGACAAACCTGTTAAGGGTTTCGTAAATTTATTTTTGGGAGGGTTTACCTTGAACATTATTAGTAATTTGAGTGTAAAAGGCAGGTTGACACTAGTTATTGTGTGCGGCTTGATAGTATTTGGCATTATTTTAGTTGCAGGATTATTTAATTTAGGATATATTTTTGCCATTATTGCCGTCATTGGCGTTATTTTGTGGCTTGTTATTGCCGTTTTGGCGGCTACCTCGCTAAATGCCGATATAAATCGCATTTCTACTGCCACATTCGAACTGGCAAAGGGCAATTTGCTTGTAAAACTGAACGCAGGCGGCGAAACCGATATTGCACAATTAGAAGAATCTGTCGCAAGCATTGCTAGAAATCTAAAATCCTTGACCGACAACATGGAAGAAGTACATCAAAAAAGCCAAAAAGGCGAAACTGATGTTACAATAAACGATCGCCTTTTTCAAGGCACGTATCTTAAAATTGCAACGCAATTTAATACTGCATTAAATGCAGGAAAATTGTATAATATCTACATTTCAAAGGCTTTGACTGCTCTCAACAAAGGCGAGTTTTCCTTTGATATTCCCGATTTTGCAGGTGCGGACGGCGAAATTAGCACAGGCTTAAAAACCCTCGCAAGCAGCCTTGATCACCTTAGCGGCGACCTTGGACAAATGTTAAATTCTGCTGCAAATGGTAATGTTTCGGGCAGGGTAAACGTTTCCACGTACAGCGGAAACTGGACGGAAATTGCTCAATCGTTGAACAATCTTTTTGATGCAATCAACGAACCTATAAAAGAAACGCTTGTTGTTATGGATGCAATCTCGATTGGCGATTTTTCCAAAACCATCAACGGCACATATAAAGGGGATTTTGCCGCCATTAAAACGGGAATTAACCGCACCGTTACCAATATGTCCAAATTTGTTGACGAAATAACAAACATACTAAACGAGATTGCTAACAATAACTTGAATGTGTATCTAAAAGGCGAATATACAGGCGATTTCGCTGTTATTAAAGATGCTTTAGAAAAAATTATCAACCAATTTAATAACGTTATCGAGTCGATTCACTCGGTTGCGGAGCAGGTTGCTGTTGGCTCGAAAACTATCTCCGACAGCAGTATGACGGTCGCCGAGGGCGCAAGTATGCAAGCCGTTACGGTTGACCATCTCACAGGTACAATAATGGAGGTTGACGAAAAAACTGCACAAAACGCCGAAAGTGCCGCTCGTGCCGAAATGTTGTCGTCCCAATCCCAAGAAAACGCCGCAAAAGGCAACGCAGAAATGCAAAATATGTTGGATGCTATGGAGGGCATAAAAACGTCTTCGAGCAATATATCTAGCATAATTCAAGTTATCAGCGACATTGCGTTCCAAACAAGTATGTTGGCACTGAATGCCGCTGTTGAGGCGGCTCGAGCAGGCGACCACGGCAAAGGATTCGCCGTTGTTGCGGAAGAAGTCCGCAATTTGGCATCTAGCAGCGATCGCGCCGCCAAAGAAACGACAACTTTAATAGAAGAATCTATTGTAAAAGTGGAGCAAGGCACAGAAATAGCCATTGCAACCGCACAGGCTTTAGAGCAAATTGTTAGCGATACAGACGAGGTTTCAAGCATAATTTCGGGCATTGCCTCGGAATCGCATAAGCAATCGGAAGCTATAAATCAAGTAAATATAGGAACTGGGCAAATTGCGGAGGTTATCCAACAAAATTCGTCAACCTCGCAAGAAACCGCCGCCGCCGCACAAGAACTTTCTAGCCAATCGGAAACTTTGCGCGATATGATAAGTGTCTTCCAGTTGCGGAGCAAATCTCGCCAAACTGGCGTTTCTCATGCCGCAACCGTTGCCCCCGCAAGAAGACCTGCACCAGCACCACAAACTCCAACGCCGCCAAAAGTTGCTCCTAAACCATCCTCGCAACAAACCTCGGATATGGTGGTTTCAATGTCCACCGCAAAATCTGGAATGACATCGGCTATATCGCAAGCCAAAGAAATGGAAAAACCGGCAGGGAAATCCACTTTGCCAGTTGCAACAGGCAATACGGTAGATTTAGCCGCCGCATATATGAAAGAATCTCAAAAGAATGTAGGAAAATCGCCAGTTGTTGACGATACGCCAAAACCCGCACCACCTAGACCAGCTCCTGCACCAACTCCCGCACCTGCGGTGTTCCCAGCGGCACAGCCGACTGCGGACGGGCAATCGGGCGGTTCTCATGCGGTGCAAGCACCTTCGGCACAACACGTTTATGGGAAGAGTGATTATGGGAAGTATTAGGAAAATCAAGGAGGAATTACCATGGCACAAGCAACTTTAACTTTCAACGTTGACGAAACGT
>WRKG01000122.1 GCA_009778185.1 Bacillota bacterium | reverse complement strand
GTTTTGTCGGTTTGATAAATTGGATGATGTTTATATCGGCTTTATTCAGATTGCTTTGATTTTTATTAATATTCGTTAGTGGGAACACACCCTAATTTGCCTTGACATATGTGCAAAGCACTTCAAAAAAATTTCCGTGGTATATATGTATATGATACCCAATCTATCATGGATTGACCGCAATCTAGCCTATCAAGCCAAAAAATACAATGTAGACATTATCCAATTACCGCACCCACACATTTCGGCAATGCTACAAACTGGCTCATTATCCTTGCCAGACCGCACAATGTCAAAAATCACGTTCAACGATGTTTACAGCCACGCAAGGGCAAAAACTAGCATGGATTGGATTATATCGGGTATGCGAATATCCGACAGCATTTTCCGCTTATCAATGATAAAGAATAGCGGCACGATTGACCACAAACGCAAAATTATCTACCTAGCCTGCCTGTCGGCAGACAGGTAGCACGCTGGAACAAGCAACAAATTTTAGAGTACATCAAACGCAACAGGCTATTAGCAGACGAATTTAGCCGCCGTTTTGGGCGTTCGTTCGGCGGCTTTCGCAAGGAAGATTTAGAGCCTGTAATTGAACATTTTCCCCAAGATTGGCTGAAAATCAAGGAGTTTTTCCCATTTGTGGAGGTTATGCTAAAACGAGAGGAGCAATAAAAGTGTACACGATTTACTACATAGTGGGCGGCATTGTCGCTATACTTGCTGTAATTGGCAGTATAGGCAGCATAGTATCAATGCTAACTCGCAAAATGGACAAAGTAAAAAATCTATCAGACGAAGTACCCACGCTAACAAAAGCCGTTTCCGATGCAGAAGACAAAACAGAATTACTAGAAAATCGCACGCAAGCACTAGAAAACAAGCTAGAAACGGCATTTACCAAAATCGACAAGCAAGGAGACGAGGCAAAGCTAATGCAAAAGCAAATGCAAGAGGGTTTTAGTCGCACGCAAGCAATAGAAAACAAGTTAGAAACAGCCTTTGTCAAGATTGATGCACGTGGGGACGAAATTAAACTAGTACAAAAGCAAATGCAAGAGGGTTTTGATAATATGCAATACTCCAACAGCCTAATTTTAGAGGGCTTAACGGCTCTAATCGAATCCTCGCCTATTTCTAAAAATAATCAAACGCTATTGCGGTTTAAGGAAAAATTGCTAGCAAATACGATAGTTGCGGTAAAACACCGTAAAGGGAAAAAATAGCAGGAAATTAGAGAGGAATTTGGAAGATGGACAGATTTTTGACAGTAAAAACGGTAATAACGTTTGCACTAGTGGCTACGTTGTGCTACATGACGGTAACGGAGCGAGCGTTACCCAACGAGTTTGTGCTAACTTTGGGAACGGTCATTACATATTTTTTCACGAAACGTGACCCGCCTGCCGAACGGGCAGGAGATAATAAGACAGTTGAACCTACTACAGAGGTGGCAGACCCACAACCATCAAAAACCGACCCGCCTGCCGAACGGGCAGGAAAAAAAACGAAAACAGAAGAAGAGGAGCAAACAACATGGACATACCAACAAGAGGAACAAGAAGAAAGCCGCTAATCTGCCTAGATGCAGGACACGGCGGAAACGACCCTGGAGCCGTTTCGCCACCAAATCTTTTGAAAGAAAGCGAAATAAACCTTGCAGCGGTGCTATCTTTGGGCAAAATTTTAGAACAAAACGGTTGTGAAGTGCTGTATACACGCCGCTTGAACGTTGCAACCTGCCCGTCCGGCAGGCGGGTGGGAATAAACGCAAGAGCAGAATACGCAAACGCTCATAATGCAGACTTTTTCATATCAATTCACACAAACGCAGGTGGCGGACAAGGTGCAGAAACGTTCATCGCCCCAAATGACCAAACAAGCCGAAATTTTGCCGAAACAGTCAACACGCATTATTCCGCCAAAATGGGCTTGCGAAATCGTGGCGTAAAACTAGACACAACCACAAGGCACGGCTCTTTGGGCGTGTTGCGAAACACCAAAATGCCAGCAATATTGCTAGAATTGGCTTTTATTGATGCTCCAAGCGGCAGCCACGATGTGCAAATTTTGTGGAATATTTTGCATGACTCTACAACAGCCGCACAGGCTTTGGCGGACGGCGTTTTGAAATTTTTACGTTCGCAAAATCATGTAAATGTAGATAACCATCCGAATGATTCAAATTTGCAAGTAGACATTTTCGGAGAAATACACGAAATAACAGCAATAAACATTGACGGCAAAAATTATGTTGGCTTGCGAGAAATCGGCGAAAAACTAGGCTTTATTGTTAATTGGGACGAAATACGGAAAATTCCAACAATTTCCAAAAATGTAAAAATTGAAAAGCCCACAAAACCACCAAAAACCCACAATTTCACATTTGACGAAATTCGTCTACTTGAAACTGTGGTACATTGGGAGAGCCGTGGCGAAGATTTGAAAGGGCAAATTTTGGTTGCAAACGTGATTTTGAACCGTATGAGAAACAATAACGCTTGCCTTGCAGATGTTATTTTCCACAACGGAGCATTCACAGTTGTCGAGCGAGCCGATTTTTACCTGCCCGCTGGGCAGGCGGGCGATGCCGAGCCGTCCGAACTCACGAAAAATGCCGTAAAACAGGCAATCAACGGCACGGATTATTCGCAAGGTGCGATGTTTTTTCACGCAATAAGCCACTTGACAGCTGACAGCTGGCACGAACGTGCGGCGGCAGATGGGCGTATTGTTCACCTATTCGACCATGGCAACCATCGATTTTATAGGTAAATCAACCAAACTTTACATTACTTTACATTTTACACAAAATAATACAAAATACTTTCAAAGTAAAGTAAAATATGAGAGGAGCAACAAAAATGACTAAAATAATGTTATCAAATGGACTGCGGGGCAAAAGCTACCCTGCCAAATACGTAAAACAGTGCGACCAAGCCCTTGAAAATTGGGCAAAGGTAAACAACGTGCAATACGAACTTCTGCACAGTTTTCGACCAAATCAATATGAAAAAGAAGTTGCGGAACACGGCTTAAAAGTCGCAAGAATCCGTATGCTAGGCGAAACAATTACTGACGAACTAGCAATGTGCGATATTTTGGCACTTTGCGACGATTGGTATAATTATGACGGCTGTCAAGTGGAATTCGAAATTGCCAAACGATACGGCAAGCCAATAGTCTTCTTGCCCGCCTGCCGGACGGGCAGGCAAACAGCGGATTTCAACTCAACAGCCGAGGAACTTCAACCATGAACAAAACTAAACACCAAGCCTTTGTAGTGCAAACGGTCAACCGCTCCGAAATCAACTTTGCGGATTACAATCCACGCAAAATTGATGAACTAAACAAAAAAGCCCTTAAAAAGGCGATAAAAACGGACGGACTAGTTGAAACGCCTGTGTGGAACAAACGCACAGGCAATCTAGTTAGCGGACACCAGCGGTTGACCATTTTAGATGAATTAGAACGCAATCAAAACTACAAGCTAGATGTAGCTGTCATTGACGTTGACCTGCCCGTCCGGCAGGCGGGCGAAAAAGCCGAGGTTGCGTTAAATGTCAAGCTAAACAACGCCAGTATGCAAGGGCATTACGATTACGATGCTCTGCTAGACCTATCTCAAGATTACGACCTAAATTTAACGGAAGATATGGGTTTCAGCGAATACGATATGCAATTTTTGGACGAGTTCAGCGAACTCTACAAAGAACCCGAATCAGTAACGCTAACAAAAGAGCAAACTGAACAAATAAAAGCCGACCGCAAGCGAATCCGCCAAGAAGACAAGGAAGAATTTACGCCCAATTTTTACTTTGTAGTGGCGTGCAAGGATAGAGAAGAAAAAGACGAAATTTTTAAGGCTTATAATTTGCCGCTCTACGAGAAAACCATGACGTTGGAAGAGTTGAAACGGTGGGCGAAAGGAGAAAAACAATGACAATCATAAAAAAGGGCATAATAAAACCGCCGACAATTTGGCGTTTTGAGTGTGAAAAATGCGATTGCATATTTGAGTGTGTACGTGAAGAAGTAACATGGCGACAAACAGGCTATAACGAAACAGATTGTTTTTATTTATGTCCAATTTGTGCTAGTGAGGTTATGGGTAAATGAGAGAATATCACAACGCCGATTGTATAAATGGCATGAAAAAATACTTATATATTTTTTTGATTTAGCTATTGACACCTATAAGTATTTATAATATAATAATTATGAGGTGATTTTGGTGGAAAATAAAATTAGCGAGATGCAAATTGGAAAAGCTGGCGAATACTTGACTTGCGTAGACTTAATTATGAAAGGATTTATCGCATTTCCAAGTGAGCAAGGACTCTCATATGATGTGTTGCTCGATACTGGTAGTAAATTATTGCGCATACAAGTTAAAACGTGTTCGTCGCCTAGGCTTGTTCCTCAAAGGAAAAAGACCACAGAAGCATATATATTTAACATAAAACGTCATGGAAAAAATAATAAAAAGAAATATACACTTGAATCCGTTGATATTTTTGCTCTTGTTTGTCTGGATACTAGAAAAGTGGGGTATATAAAAAATACCGATATGCCAACAACAATTAATCTTCGGGTCGACAGGTTGCGTGGAACTTACTACGATGAAATTGGTATTCAAAATTACAATAAAGTTGTTGCTTTATCAAAAATCATAAAAAGCCAAACAGAAATATCAAAGAAGTTGGGACTTCACGTTTCAGAAGTAAATAGAATGTGCAAAAACGGATACGTTCCTTATGAAACAAATGCAAAATATTTTTCTGATATAGAAAGAAATATTGACTGGTTTTTAGAAATATAGGATGTTGTTTTGTAATTTGATTGCTTGCATTAAGGGCGGCTTTGATTATGTCGGTTTTGAGATTGACGAAGATTATTACAAAACATCAAACGAGCGTATAGCAAAGGAATTGGAGCAGATTACATTATAAACCAAGCCCCTTTACATACGGGGCTTGGTTTGGTACAATTTTATAAAGGTACTACTATTCCGAATGTTGTGGGTAGGGTTATTATTTTGGATTTGAATACGCACGGTACAGCGTGGCGGTGGTGGCACTTCCCACCAAGGCGGCGGTTGCGGAGTTTCCCACCAAGGTGGCTGCGGAGTCGCCACTGGCTGCGGTTGCGGAGGTGCAACATTGCCTACATTGTTGTTGTTTTGATTTTGCCTAGCTTGATTGTTGGCGGCATCCACGGCACGGCGATTTTGCTGTGCAACTTGCCAACGCTCCTGTGCATCACGATAACTGCGGTTCGCCGTTGACGGCTCGGATGTCTCTCGGGCGGTTCGGCGCTCCAATATTGGCGGAATTTGCCGCAATATATCCTCGGTTACAAATTCGCTGTTTTCTAGCAAATATTCGCTGTTGTTCAAAATCTCGCGCAGTGTGAATGTGTCCAATTCTTCCAAATAAATTTCGCTGATTGCGATGTTTTTGTCGATGTCAATGTTGCGCCAATCGTGGATAATTAGCCCAGAAATATACACCCACGGCTCGTCTTCGTCGTACCAAGCGGTCAAAATTTGTCCGCCCTCCAGCAGAATATCGTCAATTTCGCCGCTGCCCGAAAGCATTACTATGTATACGATGTTTTCGGTGAAATGTCCCATTGTGAACATTGTGCCGCGAACCATAAGCGATAAGTTTCCAAGCCGAGATTCCAAGGTTTGCTCGGCGGCTTGCTCGGCGACTTGCACTAGCGCGTTGCCTTTTTGCAGATTTAGCCCGACCCGCCTGCCGGCGGGCAGGTTAGGCTGTTTGTCAACTCAAAATTAACCTCGCTGTTGCTGTCCATTTTCAGAAGAGATGTTGTGTCGAGGTTTAGGTAAACTTGCGTGTTGTCGCCTGTTTCGAGTGTATCGTTGGCGGCAATGCGGAGATTGCGGCGTGGTGCTGTGCGGCGTGTGCTACTGTTTCTGTACAAATCGGCGTTTCTGCCGTCTATGCGGTAGACGGTTACGGTGCGAGCGGTGGTTGCCGCTTGCGTTGTCAAGGTGTTTGCTAGCGAAAACACCATTATAGCGGATAATACCGCCGCTAAAAATCTTTTTGATTGCATTTGAAATGCTCCTTTTTCCCAGATAATCGGCGTATTTTGGGATTTTTGTTGGATTTTACGCCGTTCGCCGTTTGGCGAAGTTTGCCGTTTTTGGCAAACAAAAAACACAAGCAAAATAAAGGTTAGCTTGTGTCGTAAAAAATATTTTTGTGGTACGCAAAAAGGGCGGAATTATGCCCTGCCTGTCCTGTCCTGTCCTGTCCTGTCCTGTCCTGTCCTGTCCTGTCCTGTCC
>WRKG01000121.1 GCA_009778185.1 Bacillota bacterium | reverse complement strand
CTGTAATTTCGCTCCGAGAAAAATTGCGTGAAAATGTGGTAAAATTGCCAACTCCTACATATGAAAATCTTAAAGGTTGGTATGAAGAATGTTGGTGTAATTATAGAAATAAAATGTTGGTCAGCGTTGCCGCAGAAAATGCAATTCAAGTATTTTTAGTTGCGTTGGGTGCACAAAATTATTTTGACGAAATGACGGCAAATTTAGGCACAAAACAGTGCAATTTAATGCAATATTTTGATGCAAACGATTTGGAGAAAATTCTAAATGAGTTTTTGCGGATTATGGATGAATATTTGCATGAATATGAAAAAGTTGGGCGCAAACCCAAAATTTACAATAGTTTTGAGGAACTTTATCGAGATTTTATGGGATTGGTAACATGAAGTTTGAGATTGAATTTGGGCGGTCGTTGACTGCCTTTTTTCGTGGAAAAAAATATAATAACATTTATCGCATATTTTTTGGGCAAGTTTCATAAAAATAACACCATTGATAGACCCAATTTTGGCTATTTTGCTAATGCTATTTTTTGCAATTTCTCCGATTTTTGGAATACGGGATTGTTTTAGGGAAATTTTACGAGAATGAGTTCGCCAAAATGCCGTAAATTATGGGTTTTATACAAAAAGCCAAGCGTATTTTTACGCTTGGCTTTTGTTCAGTTATAATACCTATTTCAAAACTTGTTTTCTATAACGATGCACATCTTTCCCATAAAAACCGCTGTAATACATTGGCTCAAAACCACGATTTACCATTTCGGCGTTGAGTTTGATGTCGCTTTCCGAATCACCAGGGCAATCCAACAACCAACCGCCAGACTTGCAAACCCTTGTAATTTCAGCAATTTCGCTATCGTAATCATCGCCGACCACATGACCAGACATAACAATGTCAAAACTATCGTCAGGATACGGCAAAGAATCAGCCATTCCGTCCAAAACACGAACGTTTTTTATACCTTTTGTTGCAATTTTTTCTCGTAAATATTCACGTAAATTGTCCATAGGTTCGCTTGCATAAATCCATTTGGCTTTTTCCGCTGCGGCAAATGTCAAGCGACCCGAGCCACTGCCGACATCTAGCACAATTTTTTCCGAGAAATCTGCCATTTCAAACAGCCTATTTTTATCCCAACCTCTGATAAAATCGCAATTAGTGTCCATGAGATAAGGCTTTGTGTAAATCACAAAATCTTCCGCCGAGGCTAATATGTAAATTTCAGCCTTGCGAATTTCTGCGGCATCTGTAAGCACAGGTGCATTTTTGACAATTTCATCAACAATCGTCGCACATTCTGGGCATTTATTTTTAAGATACCATTTTACCGCAGAATTGGCATTTAGTGCTATGCCCATGTTGCGTTTCCATTCAGTTTTATCGCTCCGCAAGCCGCTATAATTCAGCAAATATCGCAGTTGAAATCTGTCCATAAGCAGAAAACAGTTAAACGAAAAATCCTCTGGGTTAATCCAATTCAATTTCATAAAATCCTCCTGTTTTTGGCGAATTTCCGCCAATTTTCCCATTTTAGGGTTGTATTTTTTTGGAATGTTGCGTTAGCTGTCAAGCAACTCAACAAAACTATTGTAACATGGGCGGTTGGGGTTTGTCAAGATTTTTTGAGAAAATTTTCATAAATCAATAATTCATTTCACTAAACTAATAGTCTCTTACGACGTTTCAGTTTTATTATAAACTTTTAACTAAAGTTTATATAAAGGCATTCGTGCAAAGTTATACGAGATTTATAAACAAATAAATGGATTGTATCTAGCAGTAATTGTTCGGTAAATTTTCAAGTTTACATTGAAAAACCTGCATATTACAGCAGTTCATTACAGCCATAAAACAAATCCAACCACAAAGTCTTAATAAGCCCACAAACACGCAATTCTCACAAAAAAATATTATTTGCAAAAATCCCAAAAACCTGCTATAATAAATTTATAATAAATCAACAAAAATAAATCAACAAAAGAGGTACAAAATGCTACTAAAAATAACCTACAAAGGCGAAAACGCCACAAACCTGGGTTTTCTGCTATACAAAAACCCATACCGCCCGCAAGCGTTCCAATTAAGCCACGGCAGGGCGTTTGTTTTCTACCCAGAAATCTCGGAAAACCGCACAACGGCGGCGTTGCTGCTAGATATAAACCCCATTGACCTTGCTCGTGGCAACAACGGCGGACTTTTTGACTATGTAAACGACCGCCCATATTGCTCGTCTTCGTTGATGAGCACGGCAATTTCCAAGGTTTTCGGCACTGCGCTAGGCGGCCGCGCGGACGATTTTCAGGCACTCGCCGACAGTCCGCTAAATTTAACCGCCACCGTTACCATGCTCCCTTGCCCAAATATTGCGAAATTAGCGGCAATTTTCGAGCCGTTAAAATATTTCGTTAGTTATGAAACATTTTCGGCGGACGAAAAATTTTCGGAATGGGGAAATAGCAAATATGTCAACTTGACAATTTCTGCAAAAGTTCGCTTGCGAGATTTGCTCAAACATTTGTATGTGCTGATTCCCGTATTTGACAGGCAAAAGCATTATTGGGTTGGCGAGGACGAGGTAAAAAAATTGCTAAAACACGGCGAGGGCTGGCTAACGGAGCATCCCGAAAAGGGCTATATTATGGCACAATATCTCAATCGTCAACGAAAACTGATAAATTTAGCAACAGAAATGTTGGGCGAAGAAATCGTAGAAAAGCCCGCCATAAACCTTAATATAGAGCGATTGAGCGATATAGTTTTGGCGTTAAAAAATTGCGGTGCAACAAAAATATTAGATTTAGGTTGCGGCGAAGGCAAATTGTTAGAATTGCTTGTAAAAGAGCCGCAATTTAAGCAGATTACAGGCGTTGACGTTTCGTTTTCGGCATTACAACGGGCAACTAAAAGGCTTGACAGGTTGCATTTCTCGGAAACTGTTGCGAAAAAGGTACAATTATTGCACGGTTCGCTGATGTACAAAGATGACCGTTTTTCGGGATTTGATGCGGCTTGCGTGGTGGAAGTTATCGAACATTTAGATTTGGCACGGCTTGCCGCCTTTGAACGGGTGCTTTTCCAACTGGCAAAACCGCCCACAATCATAATAACCACGCCAAACAAAGAGTACAACGACAACTATAATTTAGGCGAAGATTTCCGCCACGATGACCACCGTTTTGAGTGGACAAGGGCAGAATTTAAGAAATGGGCAACGCAAACAGCCGAAAAATTCTCATATTCGGTGGCGTTTTCCGAGATTGGCGCGGCGGACGAAAAACACGGCGCGCCCACACAAATGGGGGTTTTTAGCTATGAAAATTGAGATTCCAGAATTAGCAATAGTGGCAATCGTTGGCGTTAGCGGCAGCGGAAAAAGTACGTTTTGCCAGCAACATTTTCAGTCAACGGAAGTATTATCTTCCGATTATTTTCGTGCGATTATCTCGGACGACGAAAACAATCAAGAGGTTACAAAACAGGCGTTTGACACGCTGTATTACGTGGCACGAAAACGGCTTGAATTGGGCAAATTAACCGTGATTGATGCAACCAACGTCAACAAAGAGGCTCGTTCGGCAATTTTGCACCTTGCAAAAGAGCAGAATTGTCATGCGGTGGCTATCGTGCTAGATGTTTCCGAGAAAATTTGCCGTGAACGCAACCAAAACCGCACCGACCGCAATTTTAGCAATCACGTAATCGGCAAGCAACACGAGCAGTTGCGGCGTTCTATAAAAGGCTTGCAAAAAGAGGGTTTTCGTTATGTTTACGTGCTAAAAAACAATGAAAACTCGGAAAATGGCATAAACGAAATCTCGGAATTTAACAAAAATGAGAAAATAACACGTGTTCCGCTGTGGACAAACAAAAAATCAGAAACTGGACCTTTTGATATTATCGGAGATATTCACGGCTGTTATGACGAATTATGCGAATTGTTGGCAAAATTGGGCTATTCCGTGGATATTGCCAACCAAACAGCCAGCCACGCCAACCGCAAAGCAATTTTCTTGGGAGATTTATGCGACAGAGGTCCAAAAAACATTGAAGTTTTGCGGCTTGTAATGAACATGGTAAACTCGGAAAATGCGTACTGCACGCTTGGAAATCATGATGTGCGGTTGCTAAAATATTTGCGTGGCGAAAAAGTAAAAATAACGCACGGATTAGAAATTACAGTTAAGCAATTATCAAATTGCGATGAAAATTTTATTTTGGACGTTAAAAAATTCATTGATAGCAGAATCAGCCATTATGTTTTGGACGGCGGAAATTTGGCGGTTGCTCATGCGGGCGTAAAAGAACATTACCAAGGACGGAGCAGTCGGCTAGTTAGGGAATTTTGCCTATACGGCGACATAACAGGCGAAACGGACGAATACGGTTTGCCCGTCCGCTTGCCATGGGCGAGAGATTACAGGGGCAAAGCAACCGTAATTTATGGGCATATCGCAAGCCCCAACGTTGAGCAGCTAAACAACACATTTTGCATAGATACAGGTTGCGTTTTCGGCGGAAAACTCACGGCTTTTTGTTATCCCGAAAAGCAGATTGTGCAAGTTTCCGCGGCACGAGAATATTATACTCCGATAAAACCACTTTCGAAAAATTCGGAAAACTCGGAAAATTCGCAAAATCCGCAAAATTCGGCATCGGGAAGTGGCAAAATCTCGGAAAAATCGGATTTCGATTTGCTAGATATTAACGATGTTTTGGGGCAAAAATACATAGAAACACGCTTGCGGCGTATTGTAAAAATAAAATCTGAAAATTCTGCCGCCGCATTGGAGATTATGAGCCGTTTCGCCGCCGATCCGCATTGGCTTATTTATCTTCCGCCGACAATGTCGCCATGCGAAACTAGCATTTTGCCCGATTTCTTGGAATATCCCACAGAAGGATTTGGATATTACAAAAAACGTGGCATAAATCAAGTGATTTGCGAACAAAAACACATGGGCTCGAGGGCTGTAATTGTAGTTTGCAAAAATTCCGATGTGGCAAAACGCCGTTTTAATGCGGAAATTGACACAAAAAACTCGGAAAATATCGGAATAATTTACACACGAACAGGCAGACATTTTTTTGACGACACAGCAACCGAACAGGCAATTTTACAGCGTTTGCAAGCTGTTTTGACAAAATCCCAGTTTTGGGAAAAATTTAATACAGACTGGGTTTGTTTAGATGTAGAAATTATGCCGTGGTCGGCGAAAGCCATAAAATTATTAGAGGAACAATATGCACCAGTTGGGCGTTCGGGCAATAGCGGACTTTCTGCCGCAATATCGGCGGTGCAATCTGCACAGGCGGCTTTGCAGAGTTTCGAAAACTCGGAAAATATGGAAAATTCCGATAATTCGAACGTTTCTAATGTTTCCAAAAACTCGGAAATTGTGATAGATAAAACTTTGAATTTATCGGCATTACTCGAACATTATCAAAATCGAGAAACGGCGGTAAATTCCTATATTTCCGCTTATCGGCAATATTGTTGGAATGTGCAAACTTTGGACGATTACCGCATTGCACCGTTCCACATATTGGCAACCGAGGGCAAAGTTTGGAACGACCAAACTCACATTTGGCACATGGAGAAAATCTCGGAATTTATTGCTAATGAATCCGATAAACCCGAGAAAATTTTCGTGAAAACGCCGTATTTGCAAGTAAATTTGGCGGACGAAACCAGCGTAAAAGCCGCCGTGCAATGGTGGGAACAGCTTACAGCCAGCGGCGGCGAGGGAATGGTCATAAAACCTGCCGATTTTATATCTCATACAGCCAAAAATGAGCTGTTGCAACCCGCCATAAAGTGCCGCGGACGTGAATATTTACGCATTATTTACGGTGCGGAATATCTGTTGAGCGAAAATTTGCCACGGTTAAAAAATCGTTCGGTTGCCAGAAAACGCAGCTTGGCACTCGGCGAATTTGCCTTGGGAATGGAATCTCTCGAGCGATTTGTGCGTGGCGAGCCGCTGTATCGTGTGCATGAGTGCGTTTTTGGCGTGCTTGCGTTGGAAAGCGAGCCGATTGATCCGAGGTTGTAGGTTGCAAATTAAAGCAAACTAACAAAAATTTGTAGGGGCGGATATTATCCGCCCGTTTTCTTATTTTTACGTTCGATTATCTTCCTGTTTATACGTTCGTCCATTTGCCTATTTCTAAATTTATAGTAAATC
>WRKG01000120.1 GCA_009778185.1 Bacillota bacterium | reverse complement strand
GCCTGGCAAATCGGGAAAATACACACCAAAGCCGCCGCTTTTTGCAGGTTCAAACACTGCAAAGTATGAATATTTACGCATATATATCTCCTATCTACAAGGCAAATAGGGCTTTACAGCCCTGCTTGCCTTAATATACTTTTTACCTGTCTGCCGACAGGCAGGCTGTACCTTGGGGAAGGTCTTTATTATGCCATGGAATGGTAACTTTGCCTGTTTTTGTGTCGTGCTTGTACTGTCTGTGAGAGCCGCCGTTACTTTTCACACGATACCAACCGTCTGCTTTAACGATTTTTTCGATTTGTTTCGGTTTCATTTTATCCCCTCCTTACAATTATAGTATACGCCTTTATTATACGTATGTCAATAGGTTTGAAAAAATTTTTTTGTTTTTTTCAAACCTTTTTTAGTGCCTATTCCAATTCATTAAACGGCGGTCGGTATATCCAAATAATCAATTTACTTGTTCCGTTTCTTCTAATGATATGGATATGGGCAAAGGGTGTTTCTTTTTTCGCAAGCGTTCTTCTTCTTCTAGCTGTTGCAATTCTTGCTCTAAGTTGTTGTTGTCGGCGGTCGTTTTTTTGGCTTGCTCTTGCAACTGGGCTATTTCTTCAGCGTGTTTGCTTTCCAGCATTGTTATTTTGTCGGCTTGCAGTTGGGTTATCGTTTTGGCTTGCTCGGCGTTTTCGCTTGCCAGTTTGGCGTTCGTTTGCTTTATTTCGGCTATTTCTGTGGCGTGCGTTGTTTGCAGTTCTGTTATTCGTGCGTTCGTTTCGGCTTGCATTGCCGCCATTTGGGCTTGCATTTGCTTTAGTAGTTCGGTTGTTGGGTCGGTTGCGGCGGTTGTAGGCGGTTCGGTTGGTGGTTGCGTTGGTTGGGCGGTTGGTTCGGCGGCGGCGGTTGTGGGTTGCGTGTTTGGCGTTGTGGCGGTTGCGGCGATTTGGCGTTCTTCCAAACATTTCTCAAAAAAATTGTTTATCAAGTTTTCAACTACTTCCATATCTTCCTCTTTTACGTTAGCAAGCATTTCTACCGCTTTTTTTCCGTAAAACCCAATTTTGTGCTTTGCTGCAAGCTGTTCTATTAGGCTGTTGTCCGTTGGCTTGAACATTTCGCCTGTTCCGTGCCTTAACCATTCCTCGTTTACGTTGTATTCGTTGCATACTAGTTTTATCATTTGGTCGGTTAGGTTGTTTTTACCTTTTTCTATGTCGGAAATTGCAGAAGCACTAACTCCAACACTTCCACCAAAAATTGCTTGTGTCAAATTGTAAAATTTCCGTATATCTTTTAATCGTGGATTCATTATAAAATCCTCCTTTCTATCGTAGGGGCGGATAATATCCGCCCGTTTGTCATATTCGGGCGGATATTATCCGCCCCTACATTTCTATTATATCACAAAAAAATCGGTTAAGCTAAAATTTTTCAAAATTTTTTTTCAAAAGACTTGACAAATTAGTTTTAACGTATTATACTATAGTTATAAACGATTTGCAAAAGGTATATCACAAAAAAAATCAGTTACACTAAAATTTTTCAAAAATTTTTTCAAAAGGCTTGACAAATTCGTTTTAGCGTATTATACTATAGTTATAAACGATTTGCAAAAAGAAAGGAGCAAAAAAATGCCAAAAGAAGTTGACAAGAATAAAAATTTGGAAAAATTATTTGACATGGTAGCAAGGTTTTCCGAACAGGAGCAAGAAAAATTGGTTGCAATGCTAACTGGATATGAATATTTTAAGGCAACACTAGCACCAACGGCAACAAACTAGCAACACAGGCAACAGGCGTGAACGGAATACATATCGGTTCAAGTCCGATACGCGCCCTCGGCGGAAAACCGCCAAAGTACAGCAAAGCGACAACCGCCACAGACACCAACTGACGAACTTTGGACAAGCAAGGCTTGTTAAAATAGCAAAAACGCTATAACTCCATTGAGAAAGCCGATAAACCGCAGAAATTCGACCTAAAGCCAAAAGTGCCGATAAGTTGCAAGATAGCCAAATTGCTGAAAAATCAACAAAACCAAAGCACTAAAAAATAACTATCAATTAGAAAGAGGTACAACCATGAACTTATGCGAACTGCGAGACCTAACGAAAAATCAAAACCTTTCCCAAGAAGACTTGGATGTGGTTACTCCAATGTATATTGCTTTAGACTTACACAAAAACGACTTTTGCAAAATCGTAAAAGCACTAGGAGTTGAAAAAATAGCCGAAAAGGCTAATAAATGGGATTTTATGATTAAGGCACATGATTTTTATAGTGCTAAACTTCAATACGAACGCAAAGTTGCAAGGCTTGCGGCTTTAGAGCGTGAAATGGCGGAGTTGCAAGCCGATGTTGAGCATTATGAAAATTATAATAATATTGCTCCAACAGTAAATTAAAAGAGAATAGCAGACTGCACGACCTAAAAATTGTGCAGTCTGCCAAAAACGGAAGATTAACAAATGAGATACCAATACGAAACCTGCACACATTGCTATGAAGAAATTACCGATTTTGTATACGATGTGGAGATTGGTGCACCAAGCGACAAATATTAAACCAACGTTGACGGATTATGCGAAGATTGCAAAGATTGGCTAGTGGCGGAATTATGTACAAAATACCATTGCATAGCGAACGATATAGAAATGTTATCCGAGCGGATTTATATCAGAAATGTGGAAGTTCAATATTACTTTGAAGATTACGATGATTATGAATATTACGCCGCATAAAGGAGTTGAGTATATGAAACCCCAAAACAAGCACCGATTAGAAATTGAACATCATAGTAATTTAATAGCAATCGCCGAAGATTTCGCCAAAATACACGCAAGCACCGCAAAAGCCTACTTCACAAATCTTTGCACCGATACTGAATTTTTAATACGATTTGAAGAATACAACAAAAGAAAGGTTGACAAAAATGCACGAATCAACTAAAACACCACGTAAACGCTACGACAAAGCCCTAGAGGGGCTCGATTACATAAACATCAAAGATATGTCCGAGCAAGAATGGCTAAAAATCCGCCGATTAGGTATCGGCGGTTCGGATGCAGCGGCAATCGTGGGAATGAACCCATGGGCAAGCCCATACAGTGTATGGGCAGATAAAACCAATCGAATCGCCCCAAAAGCCGACAATGAACCAATGCGGCAAGGCAGGGATTTGGAAAATTACGTCCGCCAGCGTTTTGAAGAGGAAACAGGCAAAAAAGCCCACCGCAAAAATATTATCGTCAAAAATCCCAAATATCCCCATGCAATAGCCAATATCGATCGTTGGATTAAAGACGAGAATGCAATATTAGAATGCAAAACAACATCTTCGTATAATCTAAAAAGTTTTGCAGGCGGAGAATTTCCCGACAATTATTATTGTCAGTGTATGCACTATTTAGCAATAACAGGAGCAGACCGCTGTTATTTAGCGGTTTTGGTACTAGGACGTGAATTTTTAATATTCACAATCGACCGCAACGAAGACGAAATATCCGCACTAATGCAAGCAGAGCAAGCCTTTTGGGAAAATTATGTGCTAACAGACAATCCACCGCCAGCGGACGGCACAGCCGCAACAACCGCCGCAATTAAGGATATTTTCGGCGAAAGTATAGGCGAAAGCACTATCGAACTTTTCGGCATGGACGGAAGATTGCAAGTGTGGCAAGAATTGCAAGACCGTAAAAAAGCCCTAGAGCAAGACATGGAGCGTGTAAAACAAGATATACAGCTAAAAATGGGAGAAATCGAGACAGCATTCACAACCGACTATAAAATCACTTGGAAAACGCAAAACCGCAAAACCTTTGATAATAAGCGGTTTGCAGGGGACAATCCAAGTTTGGATTTATCCAATTACTTCAAAACCACGGCAAGCCGTGTGTTTGTAGTTAAACCAATTAAAAAAACTGAACCTGCCCGTCCGGCAGGCGGGGAGGAGAATTAACATGAGTAAAATTCAAAATGCAGTAGCCACGCAAGCTACCAATAGCAGCGGTCAAAAGACGTTGCAACAATATCTTAAGCAAATGTAAAAAGAAATCCAAAAGGCACTACCCTCAATGATAGACGGCGAGCGGTTTGTGCGTATGTGCCTAACTGCGCTAAGCAAAACCCCTAAATTAGGGGAATGTACAGTTCCGTCTTTTTTAGGGGCTGTAATGACATCGGCGCAACTTGGATTAGAGCCAAACACGCCGCTCGGTCAAGCCTACCTTATCCCATATAAAAACAAAGGGATTATGGAATGCCAGTTCCAGGTAGGATATAAAGGCTTGATAGAATTAGTATATCGTAGCGGACAAATTTTGTCAATTCAATCTCAAATTGTTTACGAAAATGACGAATTTAGCTACAGCTATGGTATCGATGAGACATTAAGCCACAAACCTACGTTATCCAATCGTGGAAACCCAATCGCCGTTTATGCAATTTTCAAAACCAAAGACGGCGGACGCGGATTTGATGTAATGTCTATCGAAGATATTCGTACTCATGCGAAAAAGTACAGCCAATCCCACAATAGCAGTTATTCCCCATGGTCAAACAACTTTGAAGAAATGGCAAAAAAAACGGTGCTAAAAAAAGTGCTAAAATATGCACCAATCCGCACGGAATACACCGCCGCCGTTTCTGTTGACGAACACAAATTGGACTATGACACCGCAACCAACGATATTATCGTAATCGATAGCTTTATCGAAGTTGACAGCAATAACCAAACTGAACCAACAGAAACCGCCGAAACCACGGTAAACGAACAGGAGGAAAAATTTTGAGAATAATAAAAGCCCAAGACGGCGCACTAATAAACGCCGATAGTATCAAGATTTTTAGGATAGAGCAAACAACAGGTACAAGTTTGCCAAAAGAAACTATAGATGATAAAGGCAGACCCTTTCAAGGAACAGAATCAGCACCACGACTTGTAATAGTAGCAATGGACGGCAACGGCATAGATTACGATATGTTTGATTTTGAAAATGGATTTGATTTAGAAAAAACTCGTAATGATGCGAACGAATACTTGCAAACCCTGCACGATTGGCTAATTTTAGCAGAAGATAGTTTAGCGAACCCCATATATTACAACGATTTCAACCGCTATTACAAAATCCGCACAATACCGAGGTTAAAAAAACTAAAAAAGTCCAATACAACAGACGACCCCGAAATGCAGTTAATGACAAAAATACTTGACATGATGTCGACAATGTTGCCTGAAGAAGACGAAACAGGCGAATAACCAAAAAAAAGGAGCGAGGGGCTTTTGTAAAAGTCCCTCGAAGATAAAACAATGGCAGAATATTTTTTCAACACAAAAACACAAAAAACCGAACCACTTGAACCAATCGACGATACACCTAATTTTTCAGTAGAAGATTGGGAAAAATTTGTAGAATGGCACAAAAACTTAAACGATAACGGCACAGGCGTTAACCAAGAATGCTATACCAACGGCTTTTTCAAAGAAATTTTTGATAAGCAAGTTATGAAACACGCAAGATATAACCATTTTGGAAGCGGAAAATGGACAGGCGGCGAAATTGGCGTAGGGGACTTCATTTTTTCGGAACGCATATTTTCCCGAAACGTATATTGTCATTTTCGCTTTATTGCAAGAAGTGGTTGGAAAAATCAACTAGAACTATGTGCTGTTGGCGAAATTGACGAAGTAAGCTACAGAAAACTTTGCAAAGCCTAATAAAATCAGCAGAACGTGCTAATTATAACTAGAAAAGGAGCAACAAAAATGAGAATAATAACAACACCCACACAAATAATAAATGTGGCAAACGTGGCGGAATTTCGTCTATTTCACTACACAGGCGAGAAACACGAGGGAAAAACTAGCAAAAAATTCCTAGCCGTAGAATTGCAATACGCAAGCGGCGGCGGCGAATATTGTGCAATAATTGATTGGAACGACCCGCAAGCCGACAACGTAGCCAAAGCCGAGGAATATTTCGAACTATTGCAACAATGGCTAATTGAAGAAGTTGGTAAGTTTTACAAAGATTTTACCAAATTTTGGAATTTGAAACAGGAAAGCGACCTGCCCGCAGCAGGCGGGGGAATAAAAATGGAAATGAGAAGTTGCAAAAATTGCGAACATAAGGCACTCGAAGCTAAAACAAAACATA
>WRKG01000119.1 GCA_009778185.1 Bacillota bacterium | reverse complement strand
CGGCTTGCGGAGCGGCGGCGCGGATTTCTCGCACGGCAAAATCGCCCGAAAGCCCAGTTATCGTGAGAACGTTATCGCCCGAATTTAGGTTGACAATGATTGGCGAGATGTCCAAAAAATCGGCATCGTAAATAAACGCCGTGTGCCAGCCGTCAATAATACTGGGCTGTGGGAGCAATTCATGCCCTGCGCGGTTGCGGAGAAATTCAAAAGTTTGATATTCCCATAAAATAGGTGCTAACAGCCGTTGAGTAGTGGAGTTTGGCGGGTTTACAATGGTTGACGCTTGCGAAAAATTTTGGAACAGCGGAAAAGTTTGAAACTCGCCATTTATTTGCAGGCTAAATTCTGGGTTCAAAAAGGTGGATTGGGGAAGATATTCAAAAATAAGGTTAAATTGCCCGTTTTGCGGCACGTTCACGGTAAAATCCTGCGAAACGCCAGCGGAGATTTCCGCTGCATTCACGGAAGTTGAATATCTAAATCCCCAAAACACGGTTGTTGCGAGCATTGCAACAGTGATGAAAATTATTTTTTTCAGATTTTTCATACAAATCCCTCAATAATTTTAGTTATTTCCGTTGAAAATTTCGTTGGATTTTCGTTAAATTTTTCGTTTTGGTTTCGTGGAACGGAAAATGTTGACATTTTCACTTTCCGCTCCACGTTTTGTTTTAATCATTTAATTTGGTTAGTTCGGCTAATTTAGCAGGTTTTGTGCCTCTGCGAGATGTCCACGAGAAATTGCCTCGATTGCGGCGGCGTGATCGGCTAAATTCAAGTTGCCGATAGATGCGTGGTGGATAACCGCACCGATTGTGGCGTTGTCAATATCCTCGGCAGGAATCGCTATGCCAGTTTCGCCGTTAAAGCGAGCCATTACATAGCCTGGAACGACTTTGTTTCCGTCAATTATTGCGTTGTCGAGGTTTTCGATTGCTGTGCGAAGTCCTGGCAAGCCGTCAATGCTTGCGAGGAAAGCATTTTGCACTTGCGGATTTGGCGAAACTGGAACGGATGCGAAAAAGATTCCCATTTCTTCGGCAATTTGCAAGCGAGTTAAATAGCCGTCAATGCCGTGTCCCATCCATTTTGCCAGCAAATAGGCTTGTTCTGGGTAAGCGGTTGTTGCCGAAAGTGCCGTAATATCAAGTGTCATCGGCGTGCGCCCACCTGGAACGCCCACGAAATCTAGCGAAAAGTTGGTTTGTTCGGATAACGAACCGAGCGCCCAAGTGCCGTCCCAAAGGAAAGCCACCAAGCCCTCACGGAAAGCGGCTCCGTCATATTCTGCACCCAAAAATTGGGCTTGCTGTTCGGGAGTTATGCCAAGCCAAGTTGTGCCTGTCATGTTCAGCTGTGCGGCGGTGTTCACGGTTTGAATCATCTCGGGCGAGGAAATTGCGTAGCCTGTGCCGTCATATGCGAAAAATCCGAGGTTCGGGTTTAATGCGGCTGGCATCCAATCGGCAAAACTTACACTTTGGGTTAATCCCAAAGTTGGGCGGCTAAGGTCGGTTGTGGCGTTTATCAGCGATATAAATTCGTCCACATCAAAGCCAAATTGTGGAGGATCTAGGTTGAATGTGTCGAAAAGGTCGGCGTTAATGAAATATCCGAGCAAAAATTGGGCAAAAGGCACGGTATAAACACGTCCGCCCAAAGTGGTGGAATCACGGATATTTTGCGGAAGAGCCGTAAATTCGCTGTCGGCGTTGCTAATGTCTGTGATGTCCAAAAGCCAGCCGTTGATTACTTTTGTGGCGGTGTCGCTTACCATGAAAACATCTGGCAAACTGCCTGTGCTGGCGGCGATTGCTAGGTTGCCCATCCAGTCGCCTGGGATGCTTTCATCGATTTCTACTGTGATGTGGGGGTATCTTTCCATGAATGCTTGAATCATGCGGCGTTCGATGTTGTTTTCTTCTTCTGTGCCCATGTTCCAGTTTGCGTAGCGGATTGTTGCTGGCGGAAGGTCGATGCCGTTGTCGTCCATTACTTGGGCGTTGTCGGTTGCTTGACCAGTTTGTTCTGTTGGCGGTAGCGCGACTGGATCGGGATCGTTGGTGCAAGCGGAAATTATCACTAATGCTGTTAGTGATAAAATTGTTAAAAATAATTTTTTCATGAGTTTACCTCTTTCGTTGGTATAATTTTCGCAACTTTTTACGTGAATTTTCGTGAAATTTCACATCAAGTTAGCTGATATTACTGATAAAATTATACTAAAAAATAAAATAATATGTCAAGTTTTTGTGAAAAATTTTTTGTTGCGAAAAACCAAACTTAAAAATTTACTTAAAAATTTCGCAAATTTATTATAGATAGAATAAATTTATTTTTATTTTTTACAATTAAAATCTTTTATGATATAATGTTTTATATATTGTTTAATCTATTTTTATAAACTTGAGAGGAATTTAATTATGTTCACGAGCCTAAGAAGTAAATTGATTTTACCAATACTGACAATTTTAATTTTGTTGGTTGTTATCATTTTATTTATCGTAAATTCGGCGACAACCACGCTTGTAACAAACTTTACAAGCGAAAAATTAGACACAGCCGTTGCAGGTATCAACGCATATATTGAAGATTTGGAATTGCGTGTTTCGTCAACCCGCGGAATTTTAGCCTCTTCAACAAGATTGATGTCCTATTTGAATGTAATGGATGCACATAATATCGACCACGAAGCAATCACAAGATACATTATTTCGCAGGCAGAACTAACGAACGTTGGCGGAATTATCGTATCGGACCCTCACGGCACGGTTTTAGCTTACACTTGCGATCCCGCAAATTACGAGGGCGGAATTGTAACTGTTGCAACCATCGAAACCGCCGTGCGTGGCGAAAGTATTGTTGCATTTACATCTACCACTGCTTCGCCCGTTGTTTTGGCTGGCTCGGCACCGATTTTTTTTGAAGATACGATAATAGGCACAGTTACAGTATTTTTTGAGATAGCAACTTTCGAGTTTGTTGATAGCGTTGCGAACATCTTTAACGCCGATTTTACTGTGTTTGCTGGCGATACATCTATTGCAAGCACGCTTATACATCCGCAAACTGGTGCAAGAGCGGTTGGAACGCAAGTTGCTCAAAACGTTGCTGAAGCGGTGCTTGGTCGTGGCGAATATTTAACTTTGGAATTAAATATATTTGGGCTTATTCCTTATTATGCCCATTATTTTCCGCTGTACTTTACCGATGGACAGCCTGTTGGAATGATGTTTGTCGGAATTTCGGAAGTTGAGGCGATGGCGGCTGGCGTGCAACTTAACCAAAACTTAATAATTGTCGGACTAATCGGCTTAATTATTGCTTGCGTTGTTACGCTGTTTACGATTGTGCAAGCGTTAAAACCTTTGGCAGAAATATCTCAAATTGCGAAAAATGTTTCGGACGGCAACATGAACATAAATAAGCACAGTAAACGGTTGCCAAAAGACGAAATCGGCAGTTTAACCTTGGATATTTACGGACTTGTGGACGTTGTAAAAAATCTTATCGATGACCTTAACAAACTTTCGCACGAATTTACGCAAGTTGGCAACACTGAATATCGGATAAGCGAAAGCGGTTACAACCACTCATTCAAGGAACTTGTGCAGGGCGTAAATGCTATTGCGGACTCTTTAATCGACGATATTGACCTAATTATTAACGCCAACAACAAAATGGCAAACGGCGATTTTGACATCGTTGTAAAAGATTTACCTGGCAAAAAAATGGTGCTACCGCAATCTGTGCGCAGCATTACTGCAAAGTTGAACGAATTGTATAATTCTAGTGCTGTTTTGGTGGAAAAAGCGACTGCTGGCGATTTCGATTTTCAAATAGACGAAACCCATTTTAGCGGAAACTGGGCAGATTTGGTTCACAAGCTGAACAATTTAATGATGGCGGTTGCAAATCCGTTATCGGATATTGAACATAACATTGTGATAATGGCAAATGGCGATTTTTCACGATTAGAGGGCGATTATCGTGGCTCGTTTAAGGTGCTGCAAAACTCTTGCAACATGGTAAACGACATAACGCAACTTTACATAGGAGAAATTTCTAATACATTAAATGCGATAGCAAACGGCGATTTAACGGTAAATTTACGCCAAACCTACGTTGGCAGTTACGCTCCAATCGAACGCTCAATTAACACAATTTTGAGTAATCTAAATAAAACCTTGTCAGAAGTAAAATCGGCAATAGGACAGCTAACAGACGGTTCGGAGCAAATATCGTTGGTATCTGCGAACCTTGCAAGTGGCGTTTCCAAGCAAAACGAGGCAATAGAAGAGTTTAGCAACTCGATAGCACTAATCCACGAGAAAGCTAATCTTGCAAGTACAAATGCAACAATGGCGAATAAAAATTCACATCTTATACAAGAATACGTTGCAAACGGCGGCGATGCGGTTGAATCCATGGAAAAAACCATGAATAATATTAAATCGTCCAGTGAAAATATATCTAAAATACTAGATGTTATACGTGATGTTGCTTTTCAAACAAATTTGTTGGCACTTAATGCAAGCGTTGAAGCCGCCCGAGCGGGTGAACATGGCAAAGGTTTTTCGGTTGTTGCGGACGAGGTTCGCACTTTGGCAAGCAAAAGCCAAAAATCCACCGCCGACACATCAAAAATTGTTGAGGACGACATAGTAACCGTAAACGAGGGTTTACAAGCCACCGTAAACGTAGTAGAATCCTTTGAAATTATAACGAAAACTGTTACGGAAATTTCGCAACTTATTTCGGATATTACCGCAATGTCCGACGATCAACTAAGTTCAATATCCAACCTAAACACAACAGTTTCGCAAATAAAGGGCGTTGTCTCGGACATCTCCACCACAGCAGACGAGTCCGCAACAGCCTCCCGCGAATTAAGCGCCCAAGCCGAAGTTTTACGCCAACAAATTTCCTACTTCAAAACTCGGTAAATATTAAAACCTCGGGCGCTGCCCGAACCCGCAAGGAACGCGTCCCTTGACCCGCTAATTTTTTAATTTGCTAGGGTTGATAAAATGCAATGGGGAAGTTTTGGGAATTGCCGTAGGGGCGGATTATCCGCCCGTTATGGCTTGTGGGCGACATTGGAAATTAACTGGTTTTCGCACACATTTTTTGTTAAATTGATTTACTAAACGAAAGGGGAAATTTATTTTGAATCCAATAAATATGTTCAATCAGATAGCTAGTAGTATTATGTCAAATATACCTGGAGCGGACTTGGTTATGCACAACATGAATCGCCGCCAATCGGCGTTGCCAATTTCGCAACCACAAGAAGAGGAAACCACCGCCAGTACGGCGACAACAGCAACAACTGCCACAACAACGCCAACTGGAAGTGCAAGTGCAACGACAATTCCGTCTTCTTTTGAGGATATTTTGACGGCGTTTTCTAGTGCAACGCAAACGGATGATGCCGAACGTCAAACAATTTACAACGCAATATTAGATGCCGCCAACCGTTACAATTTGGATCCCAACTTAATTAGAGCCGTTATGCGAACGGAAAGTAATTTTAATCCGAATGTGGTTTCCAGTTCGGGCGCAATGGGTTTAATGCAACTAATGCCAGGAACAGCGGCATCGTTGGGCGTTACCGATCCTTTTGACATTGTGCAGAATATTGACGGCGGTGCAAGATATTTACGCAAAATGTTAGATTTATTTGACGGCGACGAAGAATTAGCTTTGGCAGCCTACAATGCAGGTGCAGGAGCGGTTCGCAGACACGGCGGCATTCCACCGTACGCCGAAACAACTGCATATGTCCCAAAAGTACAAGGTTTCCGAGACGATTTTATTTTAGAACAACACAGAGAAGCCGTTAATTCCAGGCAATCGATATAAAAAAATGGCAAACAATAGTCGAGGGCAAAAATTGAATTGTCGAAAAATAAAAATGTTAAAAATGGTCGGTGTTGGAAATAAAGTTAATTTTCGATACCGAACAAAAATATAAGGGAATTTTCCATAAATTTTCGCCCATACAATTTCTAACCCGCACATTAAAAAAATAGCGGGTCAAGGGACGCGTTCCTTGCGGGGTTTGGGGCGGAGCCCCAAGGTTTTAATGTTTAATCTTTTAAGCAGGCTTGTCAAATTTGTAGCCTACGCCCCAAACAGTTTTGATTGAC
>WRKG01000118.1 GCA_009778185.1 Bacillota bacterium | reverse complement strand
TTGCAGGAACATCAAACGCACCAACTCGGCGCGGTCGGCTTGTGGCTGCACCGTATTCTCCGCCAGCTTCGCGGAGTGTATTTGCCTCATCGCCGAACATTTCCACAGTAAAAGGACCTTCGCCCACGCAACTAGAATAGGCTTTCATTACGCCGATAACCTTATTCAGCTGTACGCCAGGCAAACCAGAGCCAGTTGTTGCATAAGCCGCCAAAGTTTGCGAAGACGAAGTATAGGGATAAATTCCATAATCAATGTCGCGCAAAGCGCCAAGTTGTGCCTCGAACATTATTTTTTTGCCTTCGTCAACCGCTGTTTGCAAAAATGGCGTTGTATCGATAATGTACGGTTGAACCTCTTTGCCAAATTCTAGCAGCCAGTTTAGGACGATACTTTTTTCGATGGCGGTTGTAGAGTAGCCCGACAAGATAATATCTTTCCATTCCAAAATATCCAATAATTTTTGTTTGATTGTATTGGGATTTTGCAAATCGCCCATTCTCAAGCCTTTTTTCATATATTTATCGCCGTAAACTGGGGCAATTCCGCGCCGAGTAGAGCCGTATTTTTTGTCTTTAAGCCGTTCTTCCTCTAAAATATCCTGTTGTTTGTGGTATGGCAAGCAAATAAAAGCCTTATCACTAATTTTAAGATTTTTTGGTGTTATGGCGATTCCGCCAGCTTTAAGAGCGGCTATTTCGCCCACTAAATGCTCTATATCGATAACCATTCCGCCGCCCATTACGTTAATAGCGTTTTCGTGAAAAATACCCGAAGGCAACAAATTAAGGATAAATTTACCCTGTTCATTTATTACTGTATGTCCTGCGTTATTTCCACCTTGATACCGACAAATAACGTCATAATCTGCCGAAAGCAAATCCACCATCCGACCTTTGCCCTCATCTCCCCAATTTATTCCCACTATTGCTGTTAGCATTCTTTAATCATCCTCTCTATCATAATTGCAAAATCAAAACATAAAACCGTGGGCGCTGCCCACACCCGCAAGGACGCGCGCGCCCTTGACCCGCATTTTTATTATATTTATTCCAAAATATTTTTTTCGTTACTGTTAAAGGCAATTAGCAGTTGGATTTATCAATGTCGATGTTTTCTGTAGGACAACCGTTGAATTTTGTCAACAATTCGCAACGGACGGTTGCGGCTTGTAGGGGCTGTCGAAAATTCACTGGATTTCCTCCATATCCGCCCGTTATTTTTGGGTTGTCTTAATATATGCCAAAACCTTTTATTTCGTTGCGGTCATTATTTTGGAAAAATTCCACATTATTGCGACATTCCACTGAAAACCCAATAATCTTCTTCTGTTCCTGCTATTAGTGCGGCTATTATTTCTGGGAAAAGTTGCGTATTATTGTTGCGATCGATTATTGCAAAGTTTTCGCCATCGCCAGGGTTTAGAGATAAACCCAAGCCACCGTTATCCCACCAAACTACGGGAATATTGATGTCTTTTGCGGCACGTGCAAAAAAATTTGCCCATTCTGCTCTGGATTCTGTGTTATCTCGATTTACTGCACCCATTTCTCCTATTATTACTGGGATTCCGTTGCTTACAAAAGTGTCATAAGCCATATCTAATCCCCATATTACTTGATTTCTATCGTTTGCGTTATCGGCACTCCAAGTGTCAACGCTATCGTTGCCAACGTGTAATGCAAAAAAGTACGGTGCGTAAGTGTGCAACGAAACAATTAGCCGATTTTCGGCAATGTCGGTTGGCAAAACAAAATCGGCAAACGTAATATCCGAAATTGCGGCGGCGTGAGTTGGTACCATCAAAATGCGGTCGCCGTTGTTGCCACCACTTGCACGAACAATATCTACAAATAGTTGGTTGAAAATATTGATATTATGCCGTTCTTCGGCTGTTCCGCCACTCCATTCTGCTGGACTGCCTGGCGTTCGTGGCTCGTTTAAGCCCTCGAAAATTAACATATGGCTGTAATCTGCAAAATGTGCGGATATTTGTTGCCAAATTGCCGTAAACGCACGCAACGACTCGTCTAATCCGTCATCCAAAAAAGTAAAAATTCGTTCGTCGTGATGCGTGTTGAGAATGACAACCATGTTGTTTTGTAAACCATAATTAACAACTTCGGTAATGCGTTCCATCCAATCGGCACGAATGTTGTAATCGTCGTCATAAAGGGCTTTGTGCCAAGTTACAGGCACTCGCAAAACGTCAAAACCTGCGTAACTAACAGTTGCAATCGTCTCAAATGTGGTTATTGGATTGCCCCAAATTGTTTCTAGTTCGGTTGGCAACATACTAAACATATTGTCGTCCCATGGAACTGCGTCAAAAGTATTGCCCAAGTTCCAACCTACTCGAATATTTTCGATGAGATGCTCCGCACTGTCAAAAAATTGCTCGTGGATTACTCTGTCCTCTGGTGGAATATAGATAAATTGTGGCTGTTCTTCTTCGATATGAATATCGAGAATATCGAGAGTTGCTATATCTTCTTCGTTTTCGCCATTTTCGACATTTTCAACATTTTCGACAAGTTCTTCGGGTTCGATAAGTTCGAGCGTTTCGACAATTTCGGGTGTTTCCAAAGGCAAATCATTTTCCGAATCAGTTGAATCGCCACAGGCAACTAGTAAAGTCAACGTTATAATTAGAATAAAAATAAGTTTCATAAAAATCCCTCCATAATTTTTGATACGTTTTAATTATATCACATTTATGAACATTTCTACAAAGTCTTTTTCCGTTATTATTTTAACGCCTAAATCGTGGGCTTTTTTGTTTTTGCCAGATGTTGAAGTTGCATCGTTGTTTATTAAATAGGATGTTTTTGCCGATACGCTGCCGCTACATTTTCCGCCGTGTTCTTCTATTTTGGCTTGAAGTTGCTTGCGGTTGTCAAAAATTTCTGTTTTGCCTGTGATTACAAAAGTAAGCTCTGATAAATTATTGTTGCCACTTTTATTTTTTTTGTCAACGGATATTTCCAAAATTTGCGAAAATTTTTCCAAAGTTGCGATGTTATTTGGGTTGTCAAAATATATGCAAATACTGTTAGAAATTGCCTCTCCAAAACCCTTTATTTTTAGCAATTCTTCTTTGTTAGTTTCCTTGTCAGTAGTCTTTTGGATAATCGTTGACAAATCGCCAAAATGGTTGCACAACAGTTTTGCGTTGCTTAATCCCACGTGTTTTATTCCGAGGGCAAAAATAAAGTTTGCAAGGTTGACATTTTTCGCATTATTTATCGAGTTAGCCAAATTTTCGTACGATTTTTCGCCAAAGCCGTCCATTTGTATGATTGCGTTTTTATGACGAGATAAATCGAAAATGTCAACGTAATTTTGGATAAATCCGTTGTTTACCCATTTTTCGATGGTTTGTTCAGATAATCCTTCAATATTCATGGCATCGCGGCTACAAAAATGCACCAACGAGCCAACCAGCTGTGCCGAGCAGTTCGGATTAAGACACAGCAAAAATTCGCCCTCTTTTTGCTTGAAAATTTCGGTTGGACTGTTGCAAACAGGGCAATTTTGCGGAATTTGCACCGTATCACTTTGCGTTAAATTTTCTGCAACTTGCGGGATAATCATGTTTGCCTTGTAAACTGTGATTGTATCGCCAATGCCGAGTTTTAGCTTTTTGATAATGCTGATATTGTGCAAACTTGCCTTGTTTACGGTTGTTCCCTCAAGTTCGACGGGTTCAAAAATGGCAACAGGATTTATAAGCCCAGTTCGCGAGGTATTCCAATCGATATTTAGCAACTTGGTTGACATTTGTTCATCTTGCCACTTAAAAGCTAGCGAATCCTTGGGAAATTTTGATGTTGTGCCTAACGAGTTGCTGTACGCAATATCGTTGTATGTAATGACCAGCCCATCGGATGGCACGCCCATTTGCGGCAATTTTTCACGCAAATGGGATATATCTTGTTTAATTGTGGCGGCGGTTGTCGTTTGATATTCTGCCGTATCGAAGCCAAGCTGCTCTAAAAATTGTAGCTGTTGCAACTTTGTTTGTTGATTTTCCAAAGTCAACATAGAAAACGCATAAAAATGTACAGCACGATTTTCGCCAGTGCTATCCAGTTGACGAACCGTGCCGCTACAAAGGTTGCGCGGATTTTTGTATTTATCGGCTGGATTAGCAATGTTTGCGTTAATTTCGTCAAAATCTTCGTAAGTGATAACCGCTTCTCCACGGATTAACAGCCGATTTTTATAAGCAATTCGCAACGGAATATTTTTGAAAATGCGTACATTATGAGTAACATCTTCGCCCAAAATACCGTTTCCGCGAGTAATTCCTCGGATAAGTTCGCCATTTTCGTAAATTAACGCAATGGTAAGCCCGTCCAATTTCCACGAGATAAGCCCTGTATGTTCCGCCAAAAAGTCGGCAATTTTATCAACCTCTTTTGTTTTGTCCAGGGATAAAAGCGGCGTTTCGTGGGTTATTTTTGCCAAGTTTGTGGCTGGCGAATATCCCACAGAAACTGTAGGGCTATCAGAGAGTTGCAGCCCTGTAGCCCTTTCCAGTTCTTCCAATTCTTGATAAAGCGTATCGTATTCCAAATTAGAAATAATTTCGATGTTGTCGTTGTAATACGCTTTTGCGGCTTTTTTCAGCACAGAAGAAAGATGTTTTATCCGAGATATTTGTTCAAATTTTTCAGTTTGCATAATTAGACAGTAACAAAGCCGTTTTGTTCGTGGGCTTTATAAGCGGCGACCATCATTTCAGTAAGTTCGATGGCATCTTGCATACCAAAAATAATTTCTTTGTTGTAAAGTACGCCGTCAACAAATTGCGAAACAGGATTTGGCAAAGGTTGCGGCATTTGATTAGGCGTTACAAACCCAGAATAATCAGCATTTGTAGTAATTTTAGAAGAGGCGATACTAACTTTTCCAGCATTGACAATAAAAGTGCCGTCTGTTCCGTACATTTCCAAGATAAACGGGCTAGCTCCCGAAACAAAGCCGGTTTCGGAGATAGCAATAGCGCCGTCATCGTATTTCATAATGCAAACGGCGTTATCTTCCACGGCGTGGTCGGTAACTTTCGTGAAAGCGGACGACATTTGGGCAGGTTTTCCCATAAGCCACCGCACAAGATACATTGGGTGCGCGCCGAGATCTATCATAGCGCCGCCGCCGCATTGTTCTTCGTTGTAAAAATGGGGAGGTAGCCAATCGGCACTTGCGCCGTTGTGGGCGTTTCTCACACGGAAGAGGGTAATTTTTCCCAAGATTTTATCTTCCACCACTTTTTTTGCCAATAAATTATGTGGCAATGTGCGGTGAGGGAACGAGATACAAAATTTTACGTTATTTTTTTCGACGGCGGCTTTAATGGCTTCGCAGTCTTCGATAGTTAAAGCTAAAACTTTTTCGGTGAAAATGTGTTTACCAGCGTTTGCGGCTTTTACCATAACTTCACGGTGGATATTTGTTGGTGCGTTTACGCAAACAGCATCGACATCATCTCTAGCCAAAACTTTATCTAAATCTGGCTCAAAGTCAACTGACAAACTTTCGGCAAATTTTTTGCCTTTTACTGGGTCTTCATCCCAAACAACAGTAACTTTAGCATCGTTCCGACCATTAAACTGCTGCGCATATCCCTCAGCATGAACGTGCCAACTACTCAACATTGCAATCTTCAACATAATTATAAATCTCCTGTTTACACAATCTTAAAACCTTGGGCGCCCGCCTGCCGGCGGACAGGCTGCCCAAACCCGCAAGGAACGCGTCCCTCCCGCCTGCCGGCGGGCAGGTGACCCGCTAATTTTTTATTGTTAAAGGCGGAATTATTTCGAGGGCTTGTTTTTGGGTTGGTTTTGGATTGGTTATTTTGATAATAAAAATTATATTGTAGTATTTAGGTTGTGTCAATATTTTGTAAATTATTTTTTATAATGCAAATTAACGGTTGAAAAATTGCTTTTGGCAAATGTATGGGCGGACCCGCCTGTCGGACGGGCAGGTAATATCCGCCCCTACGAAAAGCACCAAAAGCACTATATAAATCCAACTACTATAGCAAATCAACTTAACAAAAAATGCGGGTCAAGGGCACGCGCGTCCTTGCGGGTTCGGGCAGCGCCCGAGGTTTTGGGTGTGGCTTT
>WRKG01000117.1 GCA_009778185.1 Bacillota bacterium | reverse complement strand
GGCGGATAATATCCGCCCCTACGGCGATATTGTAGGGGCGGATATTATCCGCCCGTTTTTTACCCGTTTCTTACCTGTTTCTTACCCGTTTCTCATTTATTTATTAAAACTTATCAACCACCAATTTTGTAAACCGTTAATTAAACACAATCGTATAATTTTCAGTAACCTCTGGAATTACTTCCAGCAAGCCACGGATTGCGGCTTCGGCGTTTGTGCGGGCTTCGTTTAGCATATTGCTTGACAAAACTTCTTGCTCCATCGAGCCTTGTTCGGCGGCGACCATATCGGCAAATTCTTGAATGCCGACCGCACTTGCGAACAGCCCAGAATCCTCGTTCAAAACGGCGATGGAATCCATATCTATTGAATGAATGAGAATTTCGGCTGGCGGCAGCGAGATTGCGATAATATTGTTGTTGACATTAACCGACAACAGGCTTGTATCAATGCCCAGCCGCATTTGTCCGCTGTACGCCACAATTAACGACCGCGCCGTGCCAGGAATCCCAAGCTGCGCGCCAAAAAGCCCGATTGTGGTTTGCTCCTGGAAGACAATCACGTTGCGATAATTGTACGACAACGTGGAAAGTTCCGATATTTCTTGAATGCTGGCGGTCAACAGCTCGGAGGAAACCTCTGTAACGGTTTCGATGCTCGCCGCCGTGTTTTGAATGAACGTATAGCCCAAAAAGCCGACAACTCCGACCAAAACCACGCCAACTATTATTAAAGCCAAATTTTTTTTAATCATTTTTGAGATAACTCCGTTTCTATTTTCGTTTTCCATGATTTTTCCTTTCGTTTGTGTTAGTTGAACAGGATAACGTATTCTTCGGTAATTTCAAGCACTTCGAGCAGCCCGCGGATTACCGTTTCGGCGTTTGCGCGAATATCGGTCAACATAGAGCCTTCCAAAACGGTTGCCTCGTTATCGCCCATTTGTGCCAAAACTGGGCTTGCGTAATCTTCCACAGAAACGCTTGTGAACAGCCCAGAACTTTCGTCTAGCACTTCGATGTTGTCGGTATCGATGTTGTGGTGCAAAATTTGGGCGGCTGGCAACGTGATTGTCAACAGGTTATTTTCGGCAGAAACCGCAACTTGGTTGACATCAATCCCAAGCAACATTTCGCCGTGATAAGCGGCGACAAACGATTGCGTTGTCCCAGGAATGCCCAATTCTACGCCAAAAAGCGTCATTGTGGATTGCTCCGAAAATACGATAACGTTGCGATAATTGTACGGCAGCTGGAGCGATTCCACAATACTGCGAATATACGCCGTTACGTTGTCAACGGGAAATTCTGGCGGCGGCGGCGGTTCGGGCGGGGCTTCGAAAATTGGCGTAAACTCGGCGGTTTCGGCATCGGCAAACCCGATTGTCAGCGATGTAACGCTGGTAAGCACCACCAACAGCACAATCACAGCCAACAATGTTGACATAACGGCTAAAATCAGCTTATTTGTTTGAGACATTTTCATTCTCCTTTCATTTCATTATTTACTATTAAACATAGCACAAAAATGCTAGGTTGTAACTAGACGTTTTTTGCAAGTTTTGCAAATGCAATTTTGCAATGGATTTTCATGTGCAACAAAAAAACATAAATAGCACGCTATTCCCTTAATGGGAAGAATGGGCAGTTTGTTTGCGTTAATGATGTTTTGGGATTTTTCGGTACAGCAAACAGGCGGAAATTAGGCTGCTCTGCGCATGACAAAGACTCTGCTCTGCGCATTACAAAAACTCTGCTCTGCTCTGCTCTGCTCTGCTCTGCTCATTATGGTAGCACAAAATTGCATATTTGTCAACTCCTCGCAAAAATTTTTTTGGATAATTTAATTATATTATGGTGGATTTTGTTTGTCAAATTAAATTTTCACAATAAAAATTATAACGCAAAAAAGTTGAATTGTAACTAGACGTTTTTTGCAAGTTTTGTAAATTTTGTGTAAAAATTTGGATTGGCGGCATTGTAGGGGCGACCGTCTCGGTCGCCTGTTGTTGGCAAATCAATTATTGACAATTCAATCATTGGCAATAATTTATAATTCAATCATTGGCAATAATTTATAATTCAATAATTGCCAATTATTTATAATTCAATCATTGGCAATAATTTATAATTCAATAATTGCCAATTATTTATAATTCAATCATTGCCAATTATTTATAATTCAATTATTGCCAATTATTTATAATTCAATCATTGGCAATGATTTATAATTCAATCATTGGCAATTATTTATAATTCAATAATTGCCAATCAAACGGGCGACCGAGACGGGCGCCCCTACAAAATCGTTTTCCATTACAAATTTTTTGTTAATTGCCCTAATCTTCCCAAAAATCATCCTCTTCGGATTCGTCATCCCAAAAATCTTCTTCAGCTACATCGTCATCCCAAAAGTCGTCTTCGGCATCATCCGCCCAAAAATCGTCGTTGTCGTCTGCCCAAAAATCGTCATCCCACACGAAATCGCCGTCTAATCTTGCTAGAACAAATCCGCTTGCTGTTATGCTGTTTTGGTCGTAAACTTCAATCTCGAGGTCGTCAATGTAGGTTGCGCCCATATCGTACGCCGCGCCGCTGTTGGCATCTCGCACTAGGAAAGTGCCGTCTGCGAAGAATGTCCAAATATCGCCGTTTTCGTCTATCCAATCGCCTGTTATGTCAACCGAATAATCTTCGTCAATGTAGCCGTCCGTCCAAAAATCGCCGTCTAATCTTGTTAAAAAGAAATCGCTTGCTGTTATGCTGTTTTGGTCGTAAACTTCAATGTCCAGATCGTCGATGTAGGTTGCGCCCATATCGTACGCCGCGCCGCTGTTGGCATCTCGCACTAGAAAAGTGCCGTCTGCGAAGAATGTCCAAATATCGCCGCTTTCGTCTATCCAGTCGCCTGTTATGTCAACCTCGTAATTTTCGGCTTGCGCGGCGGGCTGTGTGGCGGGCTGATTGCTCGCTGTCGAGGATTCGCCACCGCTAGGTATAAAAATTATAATTAGCACGATTACCGCAATAGCAATCACAACGCCAACGGCTATTCCCGAACTGGATTTTTTCGGCGGTTCTTTTGGCTCTTGCGGAGCGGCTGGCTGGTTGTTGTCTTCCCAAAAGTCGTCTTGTTCTTGATTCATAAGTATTCTCCTTTTTGATTATTGATTTTCGGCTGTTTCGTCGTCGTCTTCGTAAAGGGCTGCGAGTTCGTTGTATTCGGAATCGGCTGTTTTGGGGGATTCTTCGGTGGTTTCCAATTCTTCGGAAGTTTCCAATTCTTCGGAAATTTCCTCTAAATCCTCGGTCATTTCTTCCAAAGCACTGTCCAATTCCTCGGAAATTTCTTCTAAAGCACTTTCAAATTCCTGGGAAATTTCCTCTAATTCTTCGGAAGTTTCCAAATCCTCGGAAGTTTCCTCTAAATTCTCGGCAATTTCCAATTCCTCGGAAGTTTCCTCTAAATTTTCGGCAATTTCCACTTCCTCCGAATCCGCAAACGGATCAAAAACCTCTTCAACTTCATCGTCCGCAAACGGATCGAACGGCGTTTCTGCCGCTGTTTCTTCGTATGTTTCCACAACGATTGCGTTTGTCAATATGTCGTTTTCCAGCAAAAGATTGATAAAATCCTCGCAATAGGCGGCTTGCTGGTGAATGCCCGCTCCTGTGAGCATTTGCAGTTGCAGAGCGGTTTCGCCGCCGTCCGTTTGGTAGGTAATTTTGATGTTATTTTTGGCTTGCAAGCGGTCGTTCGGGTCGTCCATGAGCGATTCCGCCGCTGTCAACTGTCTTGCGACAATTTCCAATTTGGATATGCTGCCGTAGCGAAGAGCAAGCTCCTCAAACTGCCCAGCGAGAGCGTTTGCGGGTTTTATGAAAAATCCCTTTTGCATTATGTTAAGCCCCAAAATGCCCGCCAGCTTTTGCGGATGCGCCGCCAAACCGCTAATATAAGCCACGCTGTAGCCCGCAATTATGCCGTCAATGAAAGTTTCCTTGGCGGCGATTTCCACGAAGGCGGATTTTACTATGTCGATGCGGTCGGTTTCGTCCGCCTGATAGACGACTTTCGCCAATTCCACCTTTTCCGCTTTGGATAACCCTTTTGACAACACGTCTTTTTCCTCTTTGGAAAGGGCTTTTGTTAAAATTTCGGATAACAATGTTTTTTCCTCGAGAGTTGCCTGCCCGTCCGACAGGTGGGCGGTTGTGGTTGTTGCGGGATTTTCGTAGGTTTCGGGATTTTCGTATTGTTCGTGATGTTGATTTGTTGCAACTGGACGATTGCCAGCCATTGCCCCTGGATTTTTCGCAATCGTTGGACGATTTGCGATTCCAGATTTTGCGATTGGGCGATTTCCAACAGTCGCACCTGGATTTTTCGCAACAGTAGCCGAGTTTGCAGTTCGAACCGTTGCATTAGGATTTTGCGCCGCCGCCGAAGTTGGACGTTGCGGAGCAGTTGGAGTTTTCGCAACAGTTGGGCGATTTTCGACCGTTGCAGTCGGAGTTTTCGCAACAGTTGGGCGATTTCCGACCGTTGCAGTCGGAGTTTTCGCAACAGTTGGTCGATTTCCAGTAGCTGTTGGCGGATTTTTAACAATTTTCTTTTCGATATTTGCCATAATTGAATCTCCTTTTTATTTTATAACGAGAGCATCGTTTGTGCGATCCCAAGTTACGTTGATGTTCAAAACTTGGCGAAAATACGCCGTTGGCAGAAACATTTGGTTATTGACTATCATTGGTTCGCCTAATCCGTTTGGCAGGGGCTGATTCATTGTAAACCGCACAGTTCCCTTTGGAATGACTACTTTTGCGGTGCTTGTGGCGGCATCCCAATCAAGTTTAAGCCCTGCGGTTTCTACGACAGCCCTAACTGGCAACATTTCCCGTTTTACGGAATCCACAAACGGACGCGCCGAAAGTGTGGAAATGCTGATTGTTTTTGCCTGGGCGGTTGACGATTGGGCAGGTTGAGCAGGTTTTACAGGTTGAGCAGCTACAGGAGTTGCTTTTGCAATTTGCCCAGTTGCGGCGGGTCCAATTTTGGGAGCAGGTCGTGGGGTTTGTCCGCTTGCGGCAGCGGATTTTGCGGGCTGTGCAACCGTTTTTGCGGGTTGCGCGGTCGGAGCAGTTGAACCGCCGCGCCCAGCGGATTGTCCCGTTGCAGCAGAGCCGCTACGTCCAGCGGATTGTGCGGCTGCGGGAGTTTTACTTGTTTGTTTTGATTCTTTGTTATCCTTGTCTTTTTTTCCGAAAATTGCCATTTTTGGCACTTCCTCTCTAATGGTAAAATTTTAATTGTAATTTGCGGCGGATTTTGCCAAACCCGCAAAATGCAACAAAAAAACACAAGCGGCGGCTATTCTCTTAGTGGGAAAAGAGTGCGTTTTGCTTGCGTTTTGGATATTTTTAGGTATTGCAAAAAGGCGGAGATTAGGCTACTGCTCTGCTCTGCTCTGCTCTGCTCTGCTCATAATGGTAGCACAAAATTGCACGTTTGTCAACTCCTTCGCAAAAATTTTTTTGAATATTTTGATTATACTAGGTTGAGATTCGTTTGTCAAGTTTGTTAAATTAAATTTTGACTGTTTTAATTATAATGCAAAAATGTTGAGTTGTAACTAGACGTTTTTTGCAAGTTTTGTAAATTTTGTGTAAAAATTGGGAAAATAGTTTTTGGTTGCACAAAATACCGCCCACCGAAAGGCGAGCGGTTGTTCAAAATTACGGAGAGTTGGCGAGGGTTATGTAGGTTGTTGCAAATATGTGGGAAATTAGTGATTTTTGGTGTTTTTGGGTTATTCTACTACTATTATTGATAAAAATTTTTTCATAATGTTTCCTCCTAAGAAACGGCTTGTTTTGGGATTTTTGCACTGGGCATAAAACAAGCCTTTTTTTGAACTTGGTTTTTAAGTTAAATGTCCATTATATATATATATATATATATATAAGTCAAACGGAATTTATGCACATTATCCACAATTTAACGTTAAAAATGCTTGTTAAATTTTTATTTGTTGT
>WRKG01000116.1 GCA_009778185.1 Bacillota bacterium | reverse complement strand
AGACGGTCGCCCCTACGATGAATGCCAAAAATGCTATAACAATTCAACTACCGATTGGCATAAAAAAATATGCGGGTTCAGGGGCGCGCTCCTGACGGGGTTTGGGGCAGCCTGCCCGCCGGCAGGCGGGCGCCCCAAGGTTTTAATGTTTAGGAGGAATTTTATGAATGTTTTAGTAATAAATTGTGGTAGCTCTAGCTTGAAATATCAGCTTTTGGATATGACTACCGAGAAGTTGCTTGTCAAAGGGCTTTGCGAGCGAATTGGAATCGATGGATATTTGAAGCACAGCTTGCCAGACAAAGATTATGAGTTTAACGAGCCAATGCCAAATCACGAAGTCGCCGTTAAATTGGTGCTTGATGCGTTGGTTCACAGCGAGCATGGCGTTATAAAAGATATGAAAGATATTAACGCGGTTGGTCATCGTGTTGTTCACGGTGGCGAAAAATTTAGCGATTCCGTTGTTGTTACCGATGAAGTCGAAAAATATATCGAAGAATGTGCCGATCTTGCACCGTTGCATAATCCGCCCAACTTGATTGGTATTAGGGCTTGCCAAAAAATTATGCCTGGCGTACCAAATGTCGCTGTTTTTGATACCGCTTTCCATATGAATATGCCCGAAAAAGCCTATCTTTATGCGATTCCTTACGAGATGTACGAAAATCACAAAATACGCAAATACGGATTTCATGGCACTAGCCACAAATATGTTTCGGTGCTAGCTGCGGAAATGCTCGGCAAACCGTACAATCAAGCCAAAGTTGTTACTTGCCATCTCGGAAACGGTTCTAGTATTTGTGCTGTAAACGGCGGAATTTCGGTTGACACTTCCATGGGATTAACTCCTCTCGAAGGCTTGGCTATGGGAACTCGCAGCGGCGACATCGATCCCGCTGTTATTCCGTTTATCATGCAAAAAGAAAATCTTTCGGCACAACAAGTGCTTGATTTGCTTAACAAAAAATCGGGAATGCTCGGCATTTCGGGCGTTTCAAGTGATTTCCGTGATTTAGGCACTGCTGAAGAAAATAATAATCCTCGTGCAAAAGCAGCTTTAGATTTGTTTTGCTACAGAGTTGCAAGGTACGTTGGAAGTTACGCAACTGCCATGAATGGCTTGGATGCCGTTGTTTTTACCGCTGGCGTTGGCGAAAATAGTGCCGATGTTCGCAAGCGTGTTTGCGAATATTTGGAATATTTAGGCGTTGCTATCAACGGCGAAAAAAATAATCAACGCGGCAAAGCCCTCGACGTTTCCGAAGATTCCGCCAAAGTTCGTGTGCTGGTAATTCCCACAAACGAAGAGTTGGTTATCGCTCGGGATACAAAAGCCTGCTTGTAAACCCTAAAATCATTAAAGGAGGCTGCAGAACATGATTGTCTTTGATTTACACAACGATTTAGAACCATTAACTGAAGGCAAATTTGACGGTACAAAATATCTTAAACCATTGTGCAAACACTCTCTTTATTTGGAATTGCTCGATGATCACGGCTTAAAAACCGTTAAAGCAAGCCAGCGCGAAAGCCGCGAAGACGGAATGCTTATTGACTTGCCAAAAATTGCAAAAGATTTTGATTTGCGTCCAAATGATCGCATTACCGTTACTGGCAGAATAAGCTCTGTAGCCCCTAAAGATGATTGGGGAATGGAACTTATGCGCGGCTCGTCGGAATGGTGGGGGCAACTTGCACAGCAAATTACGCCCGTTGGCATTTATTCAATGTCCTATCTGCTAGAAGATATTGACCTCGAGCACGATATGTGGGTTTGCACCAATCATTGGGGCGAAGAAGAGCCTACAATGGATTTTACTATTGATAGTATTTTGGTTTTTCGTCCGCCAGTAAAAAAAGAAGAAGAATCGCGCAAAGTGCTGTATTCGTTGCTATTGGACGATTTTATTCAAGGACACGATGACAACACAATTATCCCGCTCGCCGAGGGCAACAAAGACGATTCGCCAGAAGAGCCACTGTTGCGCAAAAGTGGAAATCCCATAGTTGTCGCAAGAAAAAGTGAACTAGGAATAGCAATTTACGTCGAAAAACGCAAAAATGACTGGGATGGAATGGACATCCGCCTAGAACCGCTCGAACTTAAAAAAGGTAACAAATATTACGTAGAAGTTACGGGCAAAGTTTTTGGCGAAGCTGGCGAAGGCGCAGCCATGACTTTGCAAGGCGTTCCAACCTATACTTGGGCTGATATGCTAGAAGTAGGCGACGATTCCGATTTTGTGCTAACTCACGTTTTAACGCAAAGCAACCTCGAAACGTGGACAGCTTGGCGAATCACCACCAACAACGCTGGCATTAAACTTGGCTTTATGGTGGATTCTATCGAAATCGGCACAATATAAAAGCGTTACCTTGATAAAATGACAAATTCTCTTCGTGGGCGTTACGCATATTAAAATTAGTTCCGAGATAATCAGACAAAACCAATAATTTAACGTATTTTTATTTGTAACCATTATGCGAATCAAGAAAATAATTTAACGCTTGACTATCGCCCAAATTAGGAGGACTTTATTATGAAAGAAGAACGCTTGAAAATCTTGGAAATGTTAGAAAAAGGCAAAATTACTGCCGAAGATGCCGAAAAATTATTGGGACACTTGCCAACCGACCAAAAGCAACGTCAAAGTGTTTATATTTATGACGATTACGATAACAATAATTATGACAACTACAATATCCCAAGAGGCGGCATTTTAGATACAATCGTGGATGCGTTGTCCAATCTCAATCCGCACACGCCAGCCTTGCACAAAAATTTTGAAATGCCAAATTTGCAACAAATTAAATTGCTAGAACTTGTCGGCAAAAACGGCAAAGTTTCGGTTGAGCAGGGCGACGACAACGTTATAAAAATTCATTGCAAATATGCTCCAAAGCGGGGCAACGATATTGATTTGGAATTTTCGGCAGATAATGGCGAATACAGGCTAAATTACGATAAAAGTGCAGTTCGATTTATGCACATTGACTGCGAAGTGCCTTCCGTTTTGTTGGAAAAATTACACGTTCAAACTTCTAATGCAGGGGTTGACATCGAAGAAATCACTTGCAATGTTCTCGAGGCTTATTCTAGCAATGCTTCCATCAATATTGAAGAAGTTGTCGCAAAAAATATTGTCGCAGAAACTAGCAACGCAAGCGTAAATTTTGATGACGTTAAAGCCGAAACCGCCAAAATTTCCACAAGCAACAGCAAAATCAATGTTGACGATGTCGATATTTTGCGGTTGTCAATGTCAACTTCCAACGGTTCAATTTCTCTTGATGGATTAGAAAACGGACAATCGAGTGAAAGCCGTGTTATCAAAGGAAGCACTTCAAATGGCGGAATTTCTATTAAGTTGCCAGTTGGGCTTGCTGTCAAACTTTCTGCCGACACATCTCACGGTACTGTAAAGTGCAATTTGGCGGATAATCCGTTGCAAAGTGCAACAAACGGCGGAAACCCTCGTGTTTCTGGCGAAAATAACCTTTACCAACAAAATGGAATAGGGTTAGAGTTAAAATTGTCAACCTCAAATGGCAATATAACTATTTATGAAGATTAAAATATAAATATAAAGGAGTAACACACATGACGAAAATAATTCTCGTTGGAGCAAACCATGCAGGTACAGCCGCCGCAAATACTATTTTGGACAATTACAAAGGTGTCCAGCTAATAATTTTTGACCAAAACAGCAATATTTCTTATTTGGGTTGCGGAACGGCGTTATATGTAGGAAAACAAATAAATGACACAGGCGGTTTGTTTTATTCTTCCAAGGAACTGTTGGAAAAAAAAGGTGCAACGGTTCACATGGAAACCACCGTTGAAGAAATTGACTTTGACAAAAAAATAGTAACAGCCGTAAACGCAAGCGGCAGGGAAATCACAGAGTCTTATGACAAGCTAATTTTAGCAACTGGATCTATGCCAATTCGCCCAAAAATTGAGGGCGTTGATTTAGGCGGCGTACATTTTGTCAAGTTGTTTCAAGATGGCACTTTAATTGACAAAGAATTAGACGATCCACGTGTAAAAAATGTCGCAACGGTCGGTGCTGGCTACATCGGAGTTGAAATTGCCGAGGCTGTAAAACGCCGTGGAAAGCACTCTTTGTTATTCGAACTAGCACCGCACAGTTTGGGCGGTTATTATGACGAAATTTTCACGACCGAAATGGACAAAGTGCTGAAAAAAGGCGGTATCGACCTACATTATGACGAGGGAATAACCCAAATAAAAGCGGGATCCGACAAAAAAGCAACAACGGTTATAACTGACAAAGGCGAATATTCCGCCGAAATGGTGCTTTTGGCGATTGGATTTGTGCCGAACACAAAAGTTGCCAACGGTAAAATCGAGTTAGGCGCGGGAAAAGCCTTTAAGGTAGATTTGCACCAACAAACGTCCATCCCAGATGTTTATGCGATTGGCGATTGTGCCACTGTTTTCAACAACGCAACAAAAGAAAGTGATTATATTGCACTGGCAACAAATGCGGTTCGCAGCGGAATAGTTGCAGGTCATAATGTTTGCGGCACTCCTTTAGAATCGGCTGGCGTACAGGGTTCGAACGGAATTTGCATTTACGATTACAAAATGTTCTCGACAGGATTATCATACGACAAAGCAAAGGCACACGGCTATCAAGCCGCTTTTGTGGACTTTGAAGATTATCAAAAGCCCGAATTTATTTTGAAAGATAACGAAAAAGTAAAATTGCGCGTGGTTTATTGCAACAAAACTCGCCGCATTTTGGGAGCGCAAATGGCATCTTATGCGGACGTTTCCATGGGATTGCATATGTTTAGCCTAGCGATTGCCAAAGATTTTACCATAAATGAGTTGCCACTGCTAGATATTTTCTTTATGCCACACTTTAACAAGCCGTTTAATTACATCACAATGGCAGGTTTAACGGCAAAATAAAGCATCTCAAAAAAGAGGTTGACAATTCAGCCTCTTTTTTACAAATTTTTTTGAAAAAAATATTTTTTTATCTTGCATTTAATACGAGATAGTTGTATAATTAAATTGTAAGTTTGTGGAGAAGTACCCAAGCTGGTTTAAGGGGCTCGCCTGGAAAGCGGGTAGACTGTTAATAGCGGTGCAGGGGTTCAAATCCCCTCTTCTCCGTAGGTTTGAAAAAGGCTGTTGTAGCCTTTTTTTTATAAGAAGAGTTGCAACTTAACAAAACATACGGTAAAATATAACAAGAAAGGTGGCTACTTAATGTCGATAGCCCATGCCAACAAAGATATAGTTTCCAAGGTGCTAAACCAAAATTACAAAAATAAATCGTTCAAAGTTTATGGTTTAGATTTGCCAAAAATAAAGCAAATGTTGCCAACCGATTATCCTGTAATATCGTCGGAATATCGTGGCGACGGTGCTTTTTTGCTAGAAGATGATTCGTTGCTTTTGCAAGAATATGAATCTTCGGCACGTAATTCCAATTTTATCAAATATTTGCAATATATTTTGGCACTCACAAAGGCACTTGCAAGCGAAGGTATAAAAATAACAAATGTTATAGTAGCGGTAATTTACACAGGAGACATTTTGACCGCTCCCAGCGTGTACGATTTAGGCGCGGTACGCATAACAATAAAGCAAGTATTTTTATCTAAATTTGATACTGCTGCTATTTATTCCGATATAAAAGCCAAAATATCGCAAAAACAGCAATTAACAGACGAAGATGTTATGCGGCTGATAATACTTCCGCTAACACAGCCAATAAAAGCCGAAAAACAAGGGCTTATAGAGGACACGGTAAATCTCGCAAAACAAGTAGATGACGATGAGCAACAGCGGTTTATTCTGGCGGGGATTCTTACTGCTACGGATAAATTTATCAACCGTGATTATGCCAACCAAATAATGGAGATGATGAATATGACCAAAGTGGAGCAACTTTTTGAAGAAAAGTTTCGTGCTAAATATAAAGCGGAACAGGAATTAGAGCGTGAAAAATGGCTGCAGGAACA
>WRKG01000115.1 GCA_009778185.1 Bacillota bacterium | reverse complement strand
CCTACAATATCGCCGTAGGGGCGGATATTATCCGCCCGTTTTTTTGCCCACTCGATTTTTTATCCACTCGATTTTTTATCCACCCAATTTTTTATTTAATTCGCACAAAAAATATCAAAACAATCAACCATTTTCAAAATCAAAAAAATCCAAAAATCCGAAAGAGGTAAATTTTATGGACATATTGTCAGGAATAGTTGGAGAAATAGTAAGAACAGCGGGAAACGACCTCGCACGAAAGGCTAGTTCAACAAGCACTCCAAAGCCAGCAAAATCAAGCAAGCCAGCCGAACCGCCCGAAACATTCGCCGATTTCGCAGGGGAAATTATCACACAAGAAACGTACAGCCTATTTGGCAAAGAATACCGCCCAAAACTGGGATTGCCAAGCTACAACAACGCGCGGCAGTTTATACGGCGAAAAGCGGCGGCAAGCAAAGCCGAGTTTGCCGAAAAATACCGCAAGTTTTCGGGAATTGAGCCGCTTTTGGCGGACGGCGAAAATATCTATCACAAGCTAATTTTGCAGGCGGCGAACGGGTTCGTCAAAATGCTGAATAATGCCGATATTTCCGCCTATGATGCAGACGGCTTTTTGGCGTTTCACGACAAAAAACACGCCAATTTGCGGACTTTTTCGGCAATAATCGAGTCGCTAATTGCCGAGTACAACGAAATAATTGAAGAGGAATCGAAAAAAGATGCGGAACGCACAGAACGGCGGCAAAATCGCAAACGCCTAAACAAGGGAGTTTTCGCCAGCAATCACGACGACGATGACGATGACGACGACTTTGACGATAACGAAGTTTTGGCGACCGCAAACGCCGTGGCTGGTACGGTTGTGGCGGGCGCGGCAAATGCCGCAAGCGGTTTGGCGCACGGAACTTTCAACATTGTAAGCAAAATCGGCTCTTCTGTGCAAGCGAACCACAAAAAATCCAAAATGTTTGGCAATCCCAAGCTGTTTCCAAGCCTTGCGACCGCCGTTTATGAGGATTGCCTTAATTTGCAGGTTTCTTTTTTGGATATTTTGGAAGAAAGCGGCGTTGCGACAATCCGAGGAATTTCCCAAGAAGACAGCAATCAAGCGAAAAAAATTTTTGAGGATTTTGTTGCGTTTGAAAAATTGGGCGAAGAAAGCAATGTTGAAAATGCCGAAAATTCGGGAAATTTGGACGATTTGAGTAACTCGAACAATTCAAATAATTCGAGCAATTTGGCAAATAAAGCCGTTGTAATCGAAAAAATGTTAGAGATTATCGAACTCGATCCCTACAATCCGCAATATTACTGCAATTTTGCCAGTTTGCTTAATGACGAGAACAGCGAAATTGAAATTTTAGCACGAGATTTTGGCTATTTTGCGGAGATTCGCAAGCACAAAAGAGAACTCGCCAACAGCTATTTTCGCAAAATGGCGAAAGCGGACATTGCCGAAACGGTGCAATCGGCGGCGGCTTTGGACGGCTATTGCCAGCAGTTGGGCAATGTTTCCAATATATACGCCCAAAAAATTGACGACCACATTTTGAGATTAGCGGGCAACTTTTTTGTGCATTTGGCGAACGGCGCGGAGAATTTGCAAATTGCCGAAAACGAGCCAGCAGAGCCGATTTTCGCTCAAAAAATAACCGCCGCCGCCAACGGATTTGCCAGCATTGAAAGTTGCAAAACGGCAGCGGAAAAATTGGCGGAATATTGCGAACCGCTGGGGGAAATTCCGCCGATTTTGTCGACCGCACTTGCCAACCGCTTGCAAGAGTGCAAAATTCAAGCGGCAAACAATTTTTTGCAAAATTCCATGGAAACAGCCGAAAACACGCAAAATGAATCGGTTTTATTGGAAATAGAGGAAAATTTGCTAGAATATTGCGAAGAAATCGAACTTGCGGCGGAAAATCCCGTTTGGAGCAAACTCGACCGACAAATTCGCACCATCGAAAACATTGAGTTTGCCACAAGAGAGCAAGCACACAAGGCATGGCACGAAAAATACGCCATCGAGGAAATTATAGCCGCCAGCGGAAAGCTGTTTAGGGGCGATTTTTTGGCGGTTTTAGCGGAGTTGAACAGCGGCAAATTTACGACAGCAATCAAGCAATTTTACGAAAAAAAATATATCCGCTTGCTAAAAGAATTTGACAAAAAGCTAGAAAACGCCAAACATTACGAAGAGCAACAAAAAACAGGCAAAAAATTTACAGGGTTAAAAAATATATTTCGGGATGTATCGAGTGCATTAGGCGGAAAAAGCGGCGAAATTGCCTGGAACGAGTTGACACAGAATGGTGCGTTGGATTTGGGGGTTGTTGGCTCGGAGGAGGTTTCTAGTGGGGGAAACGGGGATGGCTTGTTGGTTTATAATAAATCAAGTTAAAAATATCGTGCGATTGGCGATTTGTAAGGGCGGATAATATCCGCCCGTTATTTCCTGTACAAAACCACCTCAAACAAACTCGCTTATCTGACTAAGCCTATCAATCTCATAAGTTGGCAAAACGCCAAAATCATTTTCCGCACCAAAACTATTATACCAACAGCTGTCAATGCCAGCGTTATTGCCGCCTGCAATATCCGCCGTAAGAGAATCGCCAATAATAATAATTTCATTTTTATCCACCTGCGGAATCTGCGAAAAAACATACTCAAAATAATTGGCTTGCGGCTTGCGAAATCCCACTGCCTCGGAAATGAAAAAATTTGAGATAAACCCACTTATAGCAGAGTTTTCCATGCGAGGTTTTTGAGTTGACAAATTGCCATTTGTTACAATATAAATTTTTTTGCCACTGGCGAATATTTGTTGACATATTTCAAAAGCACCGTCAACCAAAAATACTCCTTTTGCTAACTCGGCTAAATATTGCAAATTAAAAATTTCCGCATTTTGGATAACGTTAATTTCTTCGAAAAGTTTGGCAAATCTCAAAGTTTGCAGTTCCGATTGAGAACTTTTGCCCTTTTCGTAGTCTTGCCAAATTTCGGCGTTAATTGCACGATATTTTTCGCGAATTTCGCTTGTGTAAGTTATGTCAACTTTTTCAAACATTGTTTTTAGGGCGGTTTCTTCGGCTTTGTAAAAATCAAATAATGTGCCGTCCGCATCAAATAGAAATATCTCGTATTTTTTCATTGGCTACCTCCATTAAAATTGTGGCAAATTAAGCTGTTGCAGTAACTTTAACTTTCGATAACTCGTTCCGCCAAAATTGATTTCTCGTGCAAATTAAAATTATTCAGAAATCCAATTACCGAAAAATTCGCTTTGCCGAGACTCTTCCTAGCTTGCAAAAGTTGCTATATTGCCCGATTCGTCTTCCAAAGTTAATTTTGTGGAATCGGCGGTTATTTCTGATAATTGCACTCGGCTGCGGTCAAAATTGGCAATAAATCGCATTTTGCCGCCAATTTGAACATTGCTAACTCTCGTCCACGTTTCAGAGTTGACTATTGTTAAATTTTCGGCTAAATATGTATTGTTTTGTCCAGTTATAAATATGTTGGTGCGGTCGTTGTTGCTGATGTAAACATTGTCAAACAGCGGAGTTTCCGCATTTGGCAAATATGGCAACAAAATTTGCGTTACTCCAGAAAGTATTATTTCTGTATTTTGGTTAGCGGCAGGGCTTGCTATTGCTCTGGGATTTATTGCCAAAGTTCCGTCATTTAGCGAAAAATCAAAGCCTGCGAATTGAGAATGCGTATATCGTTAATCGAACCTAGCACACGTACTTCTATTGCCGCAACGCCGCTTGTTTCAATTTGCAAATTTGCGACATCGTCAATGTTGAAAATTTGGGCAGTTGCCGTGCCGTTTGCGCTGGCTTGTGCCGATAAATTGCTCGTGCCAGCCGTGATAATTGGCATAGCAAAAAATGCGACAAATAGCACAGCGACCGCCTTTAGCAGCCTAATTTTTCGTTGATTTTTAGAGTTAAATTTTTTCATAATTTCACCTATTTTCAGTTTTTTGGAAAAATATAGCTTGGATAAAATTTATCACATTTTTTGAAAAATGTCAATTTTTTTGGAAATTTTTTGAAAATTTTATGAAGAATTGCTTGAAATATGGGAAAACAGGCAGATATTACCTGCCTGTCCGCAATTTTTATAATATAAATCAAAATCTTCGCAACAGCTGTTTTGCCAAATTAGTCGCTGAATCAACATCTTCTTGATTGACAATATTCGGCTCATCGGCTTTTTGCGATTCCAATACAAGCTGCACTTTGCACATTTTACGCAACATTCCCACTAAATATACCGTGTTTTCGGCGTTCGCTTGGTCGGATACCGCAAATTTTGCGAAATCGGTTTCTCGGTCAATCGATTTTTTGAAGGATTCAAAGCATTTTTGATACTTTTCTTGTACATCCGTTAAAACGGCGAGATAATTTTCCGCAACAACGTATAATGTTTCCAAATATTTGCACACTTTTGTTATTGTGTCGCTTGCCTCTTTTATTTTGTCCAGGGCATCTTCTGGCTTTTCAACGCTTTCGGTGGTTGCTCCGCCGAGAGCGAGCAAAACTGCGGCAACTTCATTTGTGCCGAAATCTGTGTCCAGTGCCAAAACAGCCGCTTTTGTAGAACCTGCTGCCGCAAATCCGCCAAATGTGCCTTTTTCGACAGTTTCGTCAGTTTCTATGCCGCCGCGCAACAGCCTTGCTCCCGCAGAGATTGCATCCAGTTTTTCTGGCGAATACGTTAAATCAGCGAACGGTTCTTTGAAAATATCCGCAACCGCTGGAGTATTGCTAAGCCGCTGCCAACGTTCTTGAAAATGCCTAAATGCCGACAAAATTTCTATTTCTTTTTTGCCTAATTTGTCCAATCGGTCGGTTGTGATGTAATTTAAGCGGTCAAATTGAGCAATGCGGCTTGCAAGACTTTCTTTTGTGCCCGCTTTTACGTTGTCGTTTAACTCCTTGGAAACTTTGGATGCTCCGATTGCCACTTTGGCTGTTACCGCCGCCAAAGCTCCAACTCCTAAAATCAATGGTAAGGGCATGATAATTGCTCCTTTCGTTATGGTGCGGATTTGCCAACACCATATTTTGCTAGTTTTGTAAATCCGAAATCATCTGAAAAATGCTGTAACGGTTGGCAAAACTTGCTAAAGCGGCGAGTTAGAAGATTGACAGACAAACTTAACTATGGTTTTATTGTAGCATAGAAATTGTTGGTTGTAAATGTTTTTGTGAAATTGTTTAGCGTGTACAAATTGCACAAAAATTTGTTGAAAATTTCGTTTTTTTTGTGGACAATGTATTAGCTTTTGTCTAGTTTTGCGAGGAGTTCGGATATCAATCTATCTTTCTCTGCATTGGATTTACTTAACTCTACTATCATTTTATCACGCATTGCCTGCTCATCACGCTCTTCACGCCACTTGCGATATTCCTCTTGCGTGGGTGCATCGGCGCTTAGCCGCACTAACGTTGAAACTGCCATATTTATCTCCTCCTCCTGGTTGCAGATGTCTTTTATTAGGCTTTTGTCCGCCAAATCTTTCTCCGTGAGAACCGCAAGCCATTTTTCTAGCATGGTCATATCGCCGTTCGCCGATTTTAGCGAATTTACATAGGCTTTCATGTTTATGTAATGCAACTCTAACGCATCGGAGAACACTTCGCCTGTGAATATATCCGCTATTTTACAGCATTTGTGCAGTTTGTTTATCTCGGTTTCGTTTTGCGAATCAATCGGCTCGTTTATGAACGATACGCAAATTACAGGCGGTTGCGTTGAATACGCTGCGCCCGCTTTTAGCCATTTCGCATACGCACACGCCCACGAACGGATTGTCTTGAATTTTAACTCGTGAACGCCGTAAAGGTGCATTTCTATTAGCACGGTTGTGCTGTCGTCCAAAGTGGCGATTATATCCAAAATGGAAAGTTTGCCGTCTTCCGTTTGCTTTTCTAGGTACGGATTGGTTATTGTCAACGATTTTA
>WRKG01000114.1 GCA_009778185.1 Bacillota bacterium | reverse complement strand
GATTCAGCTTGGCGGCATACATAACGCACAAAAAAATCGAACTCGCCAAAACCTTGCTAAATGGCGGTTATTCCGTGGCGGAGGTTTCGCTGAAATTATCGTATTCTAGCGACAGCCATTTTATCTCGGTTTTCAAGAAAAATTGCGGAATTACTCCGAAACAATACACAAAACAATTTGGCTAAACATAGCAATAATCCATAGTTTTTTGCGGATTTACTGTTGTTTTTTGTGCAAATTGTTGAAAAAAATATAAAATCAGTAGTAAATGAAAGCAAATCTTTGGACGGTACGACGATTTACGAGTGTTGAGAAAATTTGACCAAAAAAGAGCATACCGCAGTATGCTCTTTACAACTAATGATATTTCATTCTATCCAAATTACCAAAAAAAACCACAAGTCCAGCAAATTCTTGAATTAAAGGTCATTGGAAAGGTATTTGTAAATTCTATGTCTTCTAACCGTTCATTCTCTATCACAAGCCAAATTGGGTCATCGCAATCATGCCCAGTTAGAGCAAGTATTTTTTCTTGCAGTTCAGTAGGATATGTGATACTAAGAGCAGTCGATTGCATAATTCCGCCATCTGGCATGGTAGCCTGCCAAGAAAATGGAAACTCTGGCAACGGCGAACCGTCATATTTAGGATAATCCCCTGTTATTATTGGTACAAAATCCACAAGAACAGCTGGTAGCCACCTTTCATTAGCACTATCGCGGGGAGATTCTCCAACTGTCGCATGGACTGGCAATACAGCGGTCAAAAATAATATTGCCGACATTGACAAATTAAATAATAATTTTTTCATAATCTAGTCCTCTCTTTATATAAAAAACACTAGCCAAGAGTGTTTTAGTGGTGCTATGCTAATTGTTTCGAAAATTGTGCGACAGGCTGTAGCACCACAAAACACGACCTACAAAATTAAATTAAGACCACCGAAACCCACAATTCAAACATCTTCTAATTTCTCCCTGAGTAAAGCCTGGTAGTGAACCTGAACTATCTGGAACAGGTAACCAACCATTTCCGCTTACAACTGCCATATTGGGGCAACAACGCCCTACCCTTTGTAATCTTGACAGTAACTCACAATCGTCTCCGTCTTCACACTCATAGGCAACAGTTGGTGGGACTCCGCCATAAACTCCAGCGGCAAAAGTGGGCGTAGCAAATGCAAAAGAAACAACAAGCATTGCCGCCAATAACACATACATTTTTTTCATGATGAACCTTCTTATGATTCACAAAATGATTTTAACTACATATAACACTATAACAACAGGAATTTCTTTTGTCAATAGCAAAACAAAATTTCGTAATTTTGCACAATTAAAAACTTTAATATATCAAAATTTAGAAAATACTGCACATATTTTACTAAAAACAATGTAAAAATTTATAATAATTGTGCGTTTACACTCTAAAACTAATTCATAATCGAAATCCAGCGAACTCGCCAAAACTTTGCTAAATGGCGGCTATTCCGTAGCGGAATTACTCCGAAACAATTTAGCTAAACATAACAATAATCCATAATTTTTTGCGGATTAAATGTTGTTTTTTTGTGCAAAATTGCTGTATTATGTAAATAACTTAACAAAAACTGCGGGTCAAGGGCGCGCGCATCCTTGCGGGGTTTGGGGCAGCCTGCCCGCCGGCAGACGGGCGCCCCAAGGTTTTAGGTTTTGTTGTTTGAAAAAAATGTTTACACTGGAGGTTGACAAAAATGTACAAAGAATTAAAAGGCTACCGACAAATCCTGTTTACGCTTGGGCATATCGGACCTGGTTCACTTTCGCAATTTATCACTATTTGGCTAATGCTCTACTTGACGACAGGCGAACAACCGCTTGTTTCCGCCGCTTTGGTCGGAACTGCCCTGCTTTTGGGCGGCTTGGTAGATGCACTTGCCGATCCTTTTGTCGCAAACTGGAGCGACAACTTCAAAAACGCCAAATTTGGGCGGCGGATTCCCTTTATGTTGGGCGGACTTTTGCCGATGGTGCTTTCTTTTGTGGCGTTGTGGTACACCGCATACATCACGACAAACGCCACAATCCGCTTTATTTGGGTGCTTGTCATGTTGAAACTTTTCTATTTTACATACACGATTGTTGTCAACCCATATTTTGCACTTTTGCCAGAAATCGCCGAAAGCAAAAAACAGCGGCTATTTATTCAAAGTTTTGTCGCACTTTTCGGCATTTTGGGAATGGGCTTTGCAATGGGTGCATCTGGCTTTATGATAGAAGCCTTTGGTTACGGCGTTTCTAGTATTATCATGGGAATCATCTGCTTGCTTGTGATGATTGGACCAGCGTTGACAGTTCGCCTAAACAACGAAAAATCCGCCGAAAAATCCCAGAAAACAGAGGAATCTCAAAAGAAAAATATGTTTGCCGCCGTGATAAGTGCAATCCAAAACACAACTTTTCGGCGATATATCACAGGATTTTGCATTTTCTTTTTGGGATTTCAGCTGATTCAGTTTAATATGGCGTTCATTACAACCGTTTTGCTCGGTTTAGAGCCTGGAATGTCGTCTATACTGTTCATATCGTCCGTTGTTTCGGGATTGGCGTTGATTCCTGTTTACAACTTGATTATGAAAAAGTTGACCGCAATAAACGCCCTAAAATTGGCGGTTGGCGCGTTTGTCGTTGTCTCCATTTTAATGACGTTTTTGCCCATTTTCGTGGATATTCTCGGCAATGCTTTAGTTGTCGGCTTTGCGATAATGATTTTGCTGGGATTTCCGTACGCAGGACTTATGGTCATTCCAAATGTGCTTGTCTCCGAGATTATTGACGAGGACATTCGCAAAAACGGCATTCACCGCGAGGCGATGTTTTTCGGCGTTCAAGGGCTGATAAACAAAATTATGGTTGCCATTGCGAGTTTCATTGTCGGCTTGATTTTGTCGGGATTCGGCAACAGCATTGAACAGCCGCTCGGCGTGATTTTGATTGGACCGCTCGCCGCCGTTGCCGCGCTTGTCGGCTTTATCGTAATGTTGCGGTTGAACATTGAGGGGGCGAAAACGTGATTTTTACGTGGATTTTGGGAATTGTGCTAGTTTTGGCGGTTTTGGTGCTTTTGCTGACGGTTCTTTTGGGATTATACGTTAACGATACAAAGGTTGACACAACTTCTCTGGAAACGAAAAACATAAAAATTTTATTGGCAATTTTCGCGCATCCAGACGACGAAGTTATGGTTGCAGGAACGTTATCCAAGCTGAAAAAGCAAGGAACAGCCGTACATTTGCTATATCTCACGCACGGCGAGGACGGACCAACCAGCGGAATAGTTGAGCAATCCAAGTTGGGCGAACTGCGAGCGGTAGAATTACAGCAAGTGAAAGCGGTTTTGCAGGCGGATACTTTGGATATTTTGGATTTTCCCGATCGTTATCTCAACACAATCGCCGAGGAAACGCTGGCGGCGGCAATTTGCGACAAAATCGCGCGCTATCGCCCAGATACGATTATCTGTTTTGACGAAACAATCGGACTTTACGGCAACAGCGATCATGCGTATTCTGGAAAAGTTGTTCACAAAATTTTATCGGAGAATTTGGGCAGTTTGGCGGATTCCGAGAAAGCCAATCTGCAAAACTTGCTAATAATGACGTTGCCGCAACCAATGATAAACCTTGCAATGAAGGTTTCCAAAACGTTTCGCGAGCGTTACGATGTAAAAAATGGCTTGCCAGCGGCAAATTTTGCGGTAAAAATTAGGCGTTTCGGAGGGCAAAAAAAGCAGGTTGTGGGTTCGCACAAAACGCAAGCAGTCGTTATGAATGACGTGCAGCCTATGTGGGAAAAAATCCCGTATTGGCTGTATTATCGTATTTTTTCACGGGAATATTTTTGTTGGGTTGACATAAAAAAATTCCGATAAAACGAAAACTACAAAAGTAGAAAATGTTCGCTTTACAAATCCAAAATCAAGTGGTAAACTAGAATAAAGAGGTGCGTAAATGGGTATAGAAAAAACTACTAAATTGTACAGAGCAGTTGGTGTAGAGGAATATTTATCCATTATAAAAACAGGCGAATTTACATTAAGGAAAAACAGAGATGATGTAAAGTATTTTGGATTGGATTTTGAAGAGACTTTGTTATTTGCAAATAAAGCGTTTAATAAGGCTTTAGTATCTATATTTGAAGTTGAAATAAAATCCGCTATATTGAATGAAATTGCCGATTTTACTAATGTTGACCCATTTTTATTCAAGAAAGGCACTATTGAAATTCAAGAAGAAAATTTAGAAGATTTCAACAAAGCAATAATAAAAGTTTGCCCTATATTTTGAAGGAGGAGTTTATATGTTAAAGGCTAATGCAAAAATTAAATTTACATTAGAAGGTAAAAATTACACAAATGACAATGAGTTTCGCATAGCTTTCAGATTTGCTGATAATTTGATTTTTTCAGGACACGTAGAGAGCGATAACGAGGTGTACTGTGCCAATAAAGAATATGATGTAAGTATACAGTTTTTTACTGTGGAAGATGAGGCATACAGTGCTTTAACACCTATTTTGTCAACAAACGATATTTTAGCTATGTGTGCAGGTAAAAGAATTTTAGGTACAGCTAGACTTCTTGATTATGAGTATGAGGAAGAATAATTTTATTTGACAGACGCAAAATCAAGTGGTACACTGGAAGTAAAGAGGTGTGTAAATGAGCACAGACAACAAAATAAAAAATACAACTTCACAAGCCTTAATATTTGGGGATAATGATTTGGTGTATGGATTGTATACGAAAGGCAGATTGAAAAATTTCCGTGATAAATACGGAGGACAATTATTGACGGAATTGCCTTCTATTTATGATGTTGGTTACGACAATCATTGGGCAAACTACAGTATCGCCATGATACAAGAATGGTGCAGCCAAGGTTTATCTATTCATTTTGATTTAACTGGCATTTTAGATATGGACGATATTCTGGCTAATAGAGGAAAATATGCAGATTGCATAACTTCAAAGGAGTTACGTTTTATTAAAGAAAACTTGAAAAAATTAGCAAATACAGTAAAATTTTACAAGGAAGAAAGAGAGGTGCAACCACCTTGGATAAACGAATAGTTTTACCATTTGGCAATGCGAATTTAACGTTGGAATCGGACGGAAATTGGAGTACGCTTTATTTAGAGGAAATTAACGGTAAAATAAGGCTAGGAGAAGAGAGCCTTTCCGACTTAAAAGAAAAGTTTTTGGACACTTTGGGGGATATTCCTAATCGCAAATTAAAAACGTACATGGGAATAGATAATACGTTTTATGTAACAACTTTAGTAGCCCCATTAGCCAGCATGGTTGCTTCTTTGCAGACAGACGGCAGTGTAGAAATTTATTGGTCAAACAAACCCAAAGAGTTTCCTAAAATAGCAACCTTGACCAAAGAGGAAGTAAAGCAGTTTGTCAATAATATAAGAGAGTTAAATTTTATTTGACAAACCTCTGTTAAGTCATGTGGCGATGGGAATTATGGGAACTTCAAGAATTTGTTGGACTTGTGGATTTTTTTGGTAATTTAGACAAAATGAAATATAATTAGCTGTAAAGAGCATATTTGTGTACTGCAATATGCTCTTTTTTAGTCAAATTTTCAAAGTTTTCGCCAAATTCTAGTAAATATTTCTTGGCAAAAATTGTGTTCCGCCAAAACACCGCAAAATCAACCTTTCAACCCTTCCGCCAAGCACAAAATCATCAAAGCCTGCCCATAAGTCATTGTAACAATGGGAATATCCAAATAAAACTGCTTATCATGCCCAATCGGCGTGCCGT
>WRKG01000113.1 GCA_009778185.1 Bacillota bacterium | reverse complement strand
CGCTTGCTGGTGCTGATCCGTTGGCGGCTGTGTCGCCTGTTGCTGGAGCGGTATCGCCTGTTGCGGCGGCTCCATCGCCTGCTGGTGCAGGTGTTGCTGTGTCGCTAGCGGTTGCACAAGCACTTACGATAAATATCATAGCAAGCAAAGCCGCTAAAATTGACATTCTTTTTTTGTTTTGATTAAACGTGTTCACTTTCATTTTGTGTTCCTCCTAAATAAAATATTAAAATATTATGTTACAAGTCCCATTCTACAGCGGTTTTGCCGTGTTGTCAAGTTTTGCAAAAAGCATAGCATAATTATGCACAATTAGCCTATAATCTAGCAAAAAGCCCATGACAACTGCGTTTTGCCAAAATTGCTACCAATTTTTCGTCAAAATAAAGTGCATAAAATTTGGCAATAAAAAGCCGTCAAAATGCTAAAGGCAACAAAAGGGCTTGCACACTTTTACTGTAAAAATAACAAAAAAATATGGTGGATACTCGGAATATATAGCATTTTGCACAAAATAAAATGGTTGAGAAATTTGGCGTGTTTTGTGGCTTTGGTAAAAAATATTTTTTTGTATTTATATTTTGTTTTGCAAAAACCTTGCAAAAGTACGCAAAATTGCATATAATAAATTTAACACGTTACAAATTTTATAGTGAGGGGATTTTTATGAACAAAAAAACAATAATCGCACTAGCCGCAGGAATTTCTTTGGGGTTAATTTTAGTGGCAGGTGCAGGAATTATCGGCTTTATCGCAAGTTTGGAACTCGCAAATGTATACAACTCGCAAAATAATACCATTGTGCAATCTGCACAAACTCCAAATTACGTTGAATCTATTGCTTTTGATGCGGAAGATTATTTTGAAACCGCCGAAAACATTGATGCTTTGGAAATATTGGAAATGTTGGAAATAATCGAAACAGGCGAATCTATTGAAATTGAGCAATCTTCGCAAGTTGCGTTTTTTCCAACCGAGCCGATTTCTCCATTGGGAGAAGTTAATTCTCAAGCGGAAAACGTTACCACAATAACAATATCGGCGGCTGGCGATATAACTTTGGGCGGCGATGTTCGTGGCAACGGCTACCACCGTTTTATGCAACAATTTGAGCAAAACGGTTATGCTTTCTTTTTGGCGAATGTCCGCGATATTTTTTACAACAGCGATTTGTCAATAGTCAATTTTGAAGGCACTTTGACCGATTTAGAGGAAAGTGCGGACAAACAGTACGTATTTCGTGCACCGCCGCATTTTGCTAGGATATTAACCGAAGGTGCTGTAAGTGCCGTTAGTTTGGCAAATAATCATACATTAGATTATCTCGAAACGGGTTATTCGGATACAATTTCGGCGTTAAATTCCGAAAACATCCCATTTTTTGGCAATAGCCATAATACAATTATCGAGGTAAACGGCGTAAATATCGGCTTGTTTGGCTTTCGCATTTGGGATAACTCGCAATTTAACAAAAACCGCATAACTGCCGCTATTGACGACTTGAAAAACCGAGGTGCAAACCTTGTAATTGCCTATTATCATTGGGGCGTTGAACGAGAAAACATTGCAAACGCTACGCAACGTGAAATTGCGCATCACACAGTAAATGCAGGGGCGAATCTTGTGCTAGGCTCGCACCCGCACGTTATACAGGGAATCGAACATTACAACGGAGTAAATGTGGTTTACAGTCTTGCAAATTTCTCATTTGGCGGCAATGCAAATCCATCCGATAAAGACACCTTTATTTTTCAGCAAACTTTCACGTTTATTGACGGCGAATTGCAAAAAGATAACGAAACCAATATAATTCCTGCATTGGTTTCTTCGGTGGAAAATACGAACAATTTTCAACCAACGCCAGCCACAGGAGCAAACGCCGAACGAATTTTAGAACGCTTGCGAAAATATAGCGAAGGAATTGGTCAATAATAGGAGGAATTTTTTATGATGGTGCCATTGACTTACAATATGTCAACTACTTTGAGACATATTCACTTAATTTCTGGAATTGAAAGTGAGTTTATGATAAATTACAAACCAGAGTTCAAATTTGGAAGATATAATATTATTAGAGAACAGCTAAATTTGATTTATTGGAATAACGATTCTATTTCGATAATGAAACCGCGTTTGGTTGACATTCACGATAAGCAAAATATCCCAGATTTAGAGAAATTTCGTAAAAATCACATGAACGATTTTGATTATATTCAGCCCGATTTAATGCTGTTTTTTAGCCATGACAACTATGTTATAAACGACAGACAAACTCGTGTAGCAGGTTTTCCCGATTTAATTGTTGAAGTTTGGTCAGATGGCAACGACCGTGAACATCGCCAATTTAAGCGAGATTTATACGCAACTTCTCCAATAACAGAATTTTGGCAAGTTTACCAGGATAAAAATATTATAAAATGCTCGTTGAACGGAAAAAAATTGCCAAATCAAAATATAAAATTTCCTTTGAAAACTAAAGACGGCTTTACGGTTGATATATCTAATTTAGCACTTGACGAATAGATTTTTAGACTATTGTAGGGGCGACTTTCTTCGGTCGCCCCTACGATTTTGACAAACATAACTTTTCAACTACTGATTCGCATTTATAATATTCTGCAATTCTTCCAATCTTGGATAATTTGGAAAATTTTGCAAGCCCGTTTCAACTGCATTTTTGGCATCTTCGGTTAAGCCTAAATGATAGCCACAAAGGGCGAGTGTAATGTATTGTTCTGGCGTGGAAATTTTGCTGTTAAATAATTGGATTGTTGTATCGAGGGCTTGTTCGAGGTTGCCAGTAAATAGTTGCTTTCTTGCGGTTTGTTCGGTTTTTAGGTAGGCGAGTAGTGCTTGGTTGGCTATTTTTGGGTAATTGGTGGATAGTGTTTTGTAGGTTTCGAAACCTATGCGGTATGGATTTTGGTAATCTAGTAAGCTGTTGGTTATTTCTGATTTAATTTCGTCAACTGAAATTGCTGTGTTGTTTATTGCGGTAAACATTCGCAAAACTGGGGTTTCAAAATCGGATGGCAACTCGTTATTTTGTATTATGCTGTATATAGCATTGAAAATTCTGTCATCCAATTTGGGCAAATTATCGGAAATAGCGGCAGCTTCAAAAATTGCATCGGTGCAATATCCCATAACCGTACAAATATTTTCAGTTGGCGTGTTTTTGTTGTTAAATGCAGATAATCCATGGATTTCGTTGTCAAGTTGGGTTATTCTTAGCAAAGCGATTATTTTTATGTTTTCTTCATCTAAAGTTTTCCACTTTAGAAACAGATTTTTACTTTTTATGTAAATGTCGTCCCACATATCGTGTTCATAAGGATAAAATTTTCCTGAACTTATGTTAAAATTCTCATTTTTAATATATTTATATATATATCTATTATATAATATTTTGGGATTATATGATGCAGAGTTGATATTGTCTGCTATTTCTATGTTCATAAGCGTATCAGCGGCATATATATCTTCTTTGAAACTATATTTTTTTATTATGGTTGACTTGTAGGCATTTACAGGCGAATATGCAACGCCTGTTATAATAAAATTATCCCAATTATTTTCTACATTTGTCTTGTTTGTTAGCTTTAACGGGATATTTTGAGAATTTGTGGCATTTGTGCATAAGATATTTTGCTCGTTGTCAACATAATGCACTGTACTTTGGATAAAAATAATATCGTAGTCAAATTCATACGCTTGATTAGCCACTGTTTCAAAGGCAAATAAATCAAAAGTATCGTCCGCGCAAGCAAAAATGATGTATTTTCCGTTGGCTTGTTTTAATCCAAAGTTAAAACCCGAATAAGTGCCGCCATTTTTCTTGTGAAAAGATTTTATGCGATTATCCAATTTTGCGTAATCGTCAACAAGTTGCTTGCAAGAATCCGTTGAACCATCGTCAACTAATAGCAATTCCCAATCGTCAAAATTTTGCGACAAAATACTATCCACCATTTTAGAAAGCGTCATTTCATTATTATATATTGGAATTACTATCGATAACAAAGGTTGCATTTTTATTTATTCCTTTCGGTATTTATAATATTCTGCAATTCTTCCAATCTTGGATAATTTGGGAAATTTTGCAAGCCCGTTTCAACTGCATTTTTGGCATCTTCGGTTAAGCCTAAATGATAGCCGCAAAGGGCGAGTGTAATATATTGCTCTGGCGTGGAAATTTTGCTGTTAAATAATTGGATTGTTGTATCGAGGGCTTGTTCGAGGTTGCCAGTAAACAGTTGCTTTCTTGCGGTTTGTTCGGTTTTTAGATAGGCGAGTATTGCTTGGTTGGCTATTTTAGGGTAATTGGTGGATAATGTTTTGTAGGTTTCGAAACCTATGCGGTATGGATTTTGGTAATCTAGTAGGCTGTTGGTTATTTCTTCGGCATTTATGGAATCGCTGTTCAATGTTTTTATTAAATTTGCTACAGGATTATCAAAATTATTGGTTTGGTTGTCAACAACTATTGTTTTTATTGCGTTGTAAATATTGTTGTCTACCGTGGATAAATTATCGGAAATAGCCGCCGTTTCGAATAATATGTCGTCATAATATTCGGCAATAATGTTGACATTTTCGGCAGGTGTATTTTTGTTGTTAGATGCAGAAATATTACTTAAATAGCTTTGTAAATTTGACACTCGCCATTTCGCAAGCATAATAATATGCTCGGCTTGCAAAAGATTCCAGCTTGCGAATAATTCTTTGTAGTTTAGATAAAACTCGTTGTACATATCGTGTACATACGGATAATATTTGCCATTACTTATGTTGACATTTTCGTCGTCCGTGAACAAATAAAAATAATAATTATATATATTTTGCGGATGGCACGATATAGATGTTATGCTGTCCGCTATTGTTATGTTCATAAATGTATCGGCAGAAAAAATATCTTCTCGGAAACGATGCGGCTTTAATATGCTTAATTTGTAGGCATTTACAGCGTTGCGTAATAATCCCAAGTGCATAAAAAGCAGCCAATGAATTTCAACCTCTTTTTTGCCGATTACTTTTAACGGGCTTGTCATGTTGTTCGTGGGATTATCGTTAAATTTGAGAATATTTTGCTCGCTGTCGCAAACATGATTAAACGAGTTGACAAAAATTATATCGTAATCGTATTCATTGGCTTGTGCAGATATTATTTCAAATGCCGATGGCTCAAAAGTATCGTCCGCAGAAACAAATATGATGTATTTTCCGTCGGCTTTTTCTAATCCAAAATTAAACCCCGAATATGTTCCGCCATTTTTTTTGTGAAAAGCCTTTATGCGATTATCCGATTTTGCATAGTCGTCAATAATTTGTGGACAAGAATCAGTTGCACCATCGTCAACTAATAGTAATTCCCAGTTGTCAAATTTTTGCATTAAAATACTATCCACCATTTTTTTGAGCGTACGTTCGTTATTATATATTGGAATTACTATCGATAATAATGGTTGCATTTTTATTCGTTCCTTTCGGTATTTATAATATTTTGCAGTTCTTCCAACCTTGGATAATTTGGAAAAAGTTGCAATCCTGTTTCAACTGCATTTTGGGCATCTTCGGTTAAGCCTAAATGATAGCCACAAAGGGTGAGAATAACATATTGCTCTGGTGTGGAGATTTTGCTGTTGAATAATTGGATTGTTGTATCGAGGGCTTGTTCGAAGTTGCCAGTGAATAGTTGTTTTCTTGCGGTTTGTTCGGTTTGTATGTAATTTAGTAATTCGTAATCAGCTATGTAAGTATGTTTTTGGGATAAAGTTT
>WRKG01000112.1 GCA_009778185.1 Bacillota bacterium | reverse complement strand
TTCCAGATAAATATCTGCTATTATACGCAACAATGTTGCAATATTTTACTGATAAACAAAACGAAATTGTGTATCATCCGCATCCCACAAGGGGAAGCTCAATCACAAATTTAGAGCCGCTAAAGCAACGCAACGTAAAATATGTTGATGCAAATATGCCAATCGAATTTTTACTGTGGATTCCCAACATTAAAATCAAGCAATTATTGCTTTTGCAATCAACGGCTCAAAACAAACTTGCAACAATGGTTGACGAAACCACTGCTCTTACCAAAGAGTACATAAAAGTGTTCAACATTTTGGACAAATTGTACGTAATCCAAGCAATTATCAACAGGTTGACATTGCATACAAACCTAAAATTTTACGGGATTTCGCAAAAAGTTTTCGAAACCATGTATAAATTTAATTTTAGCGAATATTTATACAAAAAATTTGCATACCAAGAAACCTGCCAAAATGCAGAGTTACAGCAAAATGATATTTTCGTTATAAACACAACGTTACAAGATATTGAGCCTATCTCAAATCAAAATTTTATTTTGGATATGTTGAACCAAGCCGACGAAAATAGCATTATATTTTTTACGAATATTTTCGGGGAAAGTCCTTTTATAGAACTTTTAACGCCCATTTTTGACGAAAACCCTACCACCGAACAAGCCAAAACCACGGTTTCAGATTTTATTGTGCCGATTCAAATAAATCGCACTCCGCTAGATGACGGCAAACAAATAGGCGAACTTGGCACAACGGCAATTTTTGCCTTTTGCAAAAACGCCAAAACTCGCCAATATTTGCGAGAAATCCAGTTGACCAAAAATTTGCAATATTTGAACGTTGTGCTAAATGTTTCGCCAATTTCAGAAGAAACCGCCCAAAGTTGGTTGCAACAAGCCTATTATCATGCAGTTACTGCCGCCGTTGTAAATAATTTTAACAACAAAATTATAAATCAAAAAAATGACGAAATCCGACAAAAAGACAGCGAAATACATCGAACAAACGAAATTATCCAACAAACAAACAAAGAAATCCACCTAAAAGACGAGGAAATCAACCATAAAAACGGTGAAATCCACCAAAAAGACGAGGAAATCAACCACAAAAATAATGAAATTTGGCAAATAAACGAAACAATTCACCACAAAAACGAAGAAATTGACCACCTAAAAAATCGCATTGCCGAATTGGAAACATCTACATCTTGGAAAATTACAAAACCTTTACGTAAGCTAAAAAAGGCTTTTTGGGCTTTGACGGAATAAAAATACAAAATATTTTTTTAGTTGAAAAACGGGCGGATATTATCCGCCCCTACGGTAATTACAAAAATTGTTGTTACAAATCAACTGCTAATTGACGTTTTTGTTTTCATCCTTGCGAACTTTCGGGCGCAAACATCATATAATTAAAGCCACCAAAATTGCCAACTCCAATAAAATTATGTTCTGGTGCTAAAATGTAGGTTCGGTGGGCAGAGGAAGCCATCCAAGCGTCAACTGTGGCTTGCGGATTTTCAAAAGCACCTGCGGCATTGCCACCGTTCCAGGTCATTCTTCCGCCAAACGCATCGGCTATATTCCGAGATGCTCCGTGCGTGGCGTTCGGTTCGGCGTAGGGCCCTACATTATGCCCTATTGCGGCAAAGTCTTCCATGGTTTGGGCGTAAAATCGGGCAGCCATCATTAACGCTGGATCCGCAGAAACTGTACTCAAATTATTTTCCGCTCTAATTACGTTTATTAAGACGATAATTTCTAATTCAAATTCGGCTGCTCCTCCCAAACTGTTGTAATCGTTTATCCATTCTTGTCGCTCTTCTTCTGTAAGTCGCCTGTTTGGCAACGCGATTGACGATTGCCCAAGCATTGGCGAAACAGAATAATTCGACGGAGTTTCTTCGGTTTCGTTATTTTCCTCCGCTTGCTCTGTTTCTTGTATTTGCTCAATTTGCTCGGTTTCGTCAAGCGTTAAATTTTGGTCAACTTCCAAAGATTCCGAAGTTTCGTCAACTAAATTTCTTTCGAGCGAGATTAAGTCTGCCGTAACGTTAGAGTTTATCAGCACGGTTCTTGTGGGTTCTAGCCAATCCACGCTTGCGCCTGTTGCTTCGGCTATTGCACGCAATGGCAACATAAATCTTCCGTTGATAATTTGCGGCGGCACTTCTGGATAAACTCGTTCGTCATTGACAGTCAAAAAAGCGTCGCCTGTGGTAATGGTAATATTTGTGATACTTTCGTTGGTTCGTCTTAGTAAAGTTGCGGTACTTGTGGCTTCGTTCCAGCCAATGGTAAATCCCATATTTTCGAAAACGCCACGAACAGGTACAAGAGTTCTATCTTGGATTATCGTAGGGTAAACGTCCGTAAAATAGACATTTTGTCCATCGGCAATAACAGAAATATCGCTTGCTTTTACTTCCAAAACTGCTCCAAAAATAAAAATTGTCAATATGCAAAAAATAAATTTCATAATAAACCTCCAAATTAAATTATTTTTGTATGTTGCTGTGGCAACAAATCGTAAAACCCTGGAAACGATACATTCGCACTATCAGCGGAAAGTACGGTGGTTTCTCCGTTGGCAGCTAATGCTAAAATGGATAAAATCATGGCTAGACGGTGATCGCCGTGGCTGTCAACAGTTGTTCCGTGCAGTAAAGTTTCGGCGGTTTCGTCTTTTTTGCCATTTTTTACACCTTTTATCGTCATTCCGTCATCGTGCGGCGTAATGGGATTTTCTGCCGAATTTGCGAAAAATTTCCCAAACTCTTGTTTTACAACGCTTATGCGATCGGTTTCTTTTACACGCAATTCTTGTGCATCTTTTATGACGGTTTCGCCTTTTGCAAACATTGCAACCGCCGCTATTGCGGGAATCTCGTCAATCAAAGTAGGAATTTCCGCACCAGATATTACTGTTCCGTGCAACGGAGCTTGCCTTATAAAAATGTCCGCGACAGGCTCGTTGCCAATGTTTCGCAAATTTAGCAATTCAATTTTTGCACCCATGCGTTGCAAAACTGTGATAATTCCCGCTCTGGTTGGATTTACGCCAACTCCCAAAATTGTCAACTCGGTATTTGGCAAAATTGCCGCTGCCGCAAGCAAAAACGCCGCCGAAGAAATATCTCCAGGTACGGCAATAGGACGTGCCGTCAAAGGTTTTGCTCTGCTGGTAATTGTCGTGCCGTTGCGAGAAATATCCGCGCCCAAATATGCCAACATTTTTTCGGTATGATCGCGGCTTGCAATCGGCTCTTCTATCGTAGTTGCGGCATCGGCGTACAAACTAGCCAACAAAATAGCCGATTTTACTTGCGCGCTTGCCACGGGCAAAGTATAATTTATCCCGTGCAACGGCTTATTTGGCGGGTTTACAATAACAGGAGCGTAAACTCCGCTAATATTGGCTCCCATCAAAGTTAGCGGCTCGACAACTCGTTTCATCGGGCGTTTTTTTATGGAATCGTCGCCAGTCAATGTACTGGAAAAATTTTGACCAGCCAGCAATCCTGTCATTAGGCGTAACGTTGTGCCGCTATTTCCAACATCTAGCACTTCGGTTGGCGGATTCAACTTGCCTGTGCCGAAAACTTGCACATTGGTTTTGTCCTGTTCGTTTATTCGAATGTCAACGCCCAATGCACGAAAACAGCGTATTGTTGAAATGCAATCATCGCCTGTCAAAAACCCTGTAATTTCGGTTGTTCCGCTAGCTATTGCTCCAAACATTACCGCTCTGTGCGAAATGGATTTATCGCCAGGTACGGCAAATTTTTTGGAAAGCAAATTGCCAATATTTGCAAAATTGCCTGTAATTTTCACGTTCATAATGCACCTCGTTTATCTCAAAATTTCCTGTAACGCCGCCAAAAACCCTTGCATTTCCTGCTTTGTGCCTATTGTTATTCGTAAAAATTTTTCCATGCCAAAGGCTGCACCTGGGCGAATTATATAACCGCACCGCATCAATTTTTCGAATACGGTTCGGCTATCTCGTGCAACATCGGTCATTAAAAAATTGGCTTGGGATGGAACGCTGAAAAGTCCCATTTTGCGGAGTTCTTGGTCGGTGTACTCCATTATTTGGCGGTTAAGCTGGTGGCTGTTTTGCACAAATTTTTGGTCAGCAAGTGCCGCAAGCGCCGCAATTTGTGCGAGATTTCCAATGTTAAAGGGTTGACGAATTTTCTCCAGCTGTTCGGCAATTATTGGGTTGCAAACAGCAAAACCAACACGAAACCCCGCCAATCCATAAATTTTGGAAAACGTTCGCAAAACAACCACATTAGGATTTTCCGCAATTTGCGGAATTGTATCGGGAAAATCGTCTGCCGCAACATATTCTTTGTACGCCTCATCAAAAACAACCACAATATTTTTGGGAACTTTCGCCAAAAAGTCGGCTTGCTGCTGCCTGTCAAAATAAGTGCCTGTTGGATTATTTGGGTTGGCAATAAAAATTATTTTCGTTTTAGCAGTTATTTCCTTTATAATGGCGTTCAAATTGTAGCCGTGATTTTGCATTTCGACGGTTTTGGTGATTCCGCCCATCGAATTAACGGCTGTTTCGTATTGCGGAAAAGTTATTTTTGCGGTAATAGCTTCGTCCAGCGGGTCAATGAGAATTTTTGCCAACATCGAAATAATTTCATCCGAGCCAGCGCCGAAAACAATATTGTCGCCACCAACATCATAAAACGAAGAAACCGCCGAACGCAATAAAGTACAATGTCCGTCTGGATAAAGTGCCGTTTCTCGGACATTTGTCAAGCTCGACAAAACGGCTTTTTCCACTTCTGGCGAGTTTCCATAAGGATTTTCATTTGATGCTAATTTTACAACATTTTCCAAGCCAAAATTTTTTTGTACTTCAGCTATCGGTCGCCCTGGAACATACGCTCGCAAGGGTTCGATGGCTTTTCTAAATTCAAACATAAAATTCCTCCTTGCCAATTATGTCTTGATGTACGATTAAAAAATTAGCGGGTCACCTGCCCGCCGGCAGGCGGGCGCCCACGGTCTTAACATTCAACAATCGGAATATGCCACATTTCGTTTATTTCTTTTATTTTGGAAAGAGGACATTTTGGTTGACGATTATATGTTAAAAGACCGTTTAGTTCCTGTTCAACGTCGGTTAATTGCGTGTAACAAAAACCGTGGAGTATTTTTGAGACGTAAATTGCGGCGATTACTCTTTTGTAATCGGCTAAAAATTCCGCTTCGGTTTCGGCGGTTGTGTAGCCCCAGCCGATTGTATCGCTTGTTTTGTAGGATATTCCGCCGCATTCTGTAAGGAGAATCGGCTCGCCGTTATGCGAAAACCCGTCAATATAAATTTCGCGACTGTTCGCACGAGCCGCCAAAATGCTTGCTTTATCGGATAAATTTCGCCTAAAATAACGGTGCTTTTTGCGTTCGGTGGCACTTCCGTGGTTGTAATTGTGAATTGCACAAATATCGGTTTTGGTCATTTCCCAGCCGTCATTAGAAATAACAAGCCGAGTTTTATCCAACGATTTTATTGTGTAATACAGCCCTAAAGTGTGATTTTCCTGCTGTTTGTCGTGTGCAACATTGGCAACGCCCCAACTTTCGTTGATTGGAACCCAAGCCACAATGCAAGGATGATTGTAATCTCGTTCGATAATCTCAAGCCACTCGCGAGTTAGCC
>WRKG01000111.1 GCA_009778185.1 Bacillota bacterium | reverse complement strand
ATCAAAAAGCACTTGATAATCCACATATTCCTTATATGTAAACAAATCCTGCAAAGTGCGAACGGGATCGGTAATTGTGAAACCTTTCTCCTGCCTGGTTGGAATTTGATTGAAATCGTCAACCTCGATTCCAATTAAATATTCGGACGGCACAAAATTTGTACCTTTCGGAATAAAAAATGTAGCCACCGAAACATTGGCAACCGTTGCATTGTAAAGATAAACCGCTGTTTCCAAGTTGAATATTTTGGGAATTTCGGGATATATCTTCGTTAATAAATTTTTGTAATTTACAGCTAACATAAATTAACCTCCACTAAACCTTAATCTTCGTCCACTTACCGCTAGCAAACCGCCCATAAAGCATAACCAACCGAACAAACTGATCGCCAATCATAGCCCACCAAGCACCTTGCAATCCCCAATCAAACACAAACACAAACAGCAAGCTAACCACAGGACGTATAACCGCAACACTTATCAGCATTGTCAACGCTACAAACCTGGTATCTCCTGCGCCGCGCAGACAGCCCGCCATTATTAACTGAGATGTCTGAATTGGCTGAATTACCGCCAAAATTACCAATATTTGTGCCGTCATCACTATTATCGAATAATCGTCCGCAAATAGCGACGGAAACCAAAATCGTCCGAAAAACGTGAAACTGCACAAAAACACCGAAATCACCAAAGCCATGCGTTGTCCAATTTTGCCGTACATTATCGATAAATCGGGACGTTTTGCTCCCAGCTGCTGACCAACCAACGCCGTTGTTGCAACTGCGATTCCGTCCGCGAACGTAAACGAGAGGTTCATTAACTGGTGGGCAATGTTATGTGCCGCAAATGCCGCTGTTCCTAGGCTTGCGACTATTATCGCATATGCGAAAAATCCTATACGCAAGCAAAGTTGCTCAAATACAGAGTTTCCGCCGATTTTCGCAATGCTTTTTATCATTCGCAAGTTTGGTCGCCAATCGTCCAACAGCGAAATTCGCAAATACGATTTCTTCATTAAAACGGATGCAATCGCCATTATCATGCCCATTACGCCTGACAAAATGACGGCGATTCCTGCGCCCTCGATTCCCAGTGCAGGAAATCCCAAATTGCCGCCGATTAGCAAATAGTGGAAAATTACGTTGACAACGTTCGCCGTCAAGTTGACAACGAGCGTAACGCGCGTGTTGCCAACTCCGCGCTGTGCGGCACTTATCGCCATAGAAACGGCATTTGCGGGCAAAACCAGCGCCAACAGCCGAAAATACGAAACCGCCATATCCATTGTGTCGTCTTCTGCGCCGGCAAGCTGCATTAGCGGAACGGCGAAAATATTCGCCAAAATTGCCATAATTATCCCAATCGCAAAAACGAGCATTACGGCTTGTCGCACGCACAGCCGAGCATCTTTGGGATCGTCCTCGCCGTAGCGGCGCGAAACTACCGCCGTAACTCCAACGTTTACAGCAAAAAACAACGCAATAAACAGCAGCCGCGGCTGATTTACCAGTCCAACCGCCGCAACCGCCTCTGCGCCCAAGCCGCCAACCATCGCCATGCTTATCATCTGAATCAGCGAAAGCGATGTCATCTCTATTATGGACGGAAGTGCAATCCGCAACGAAGTTTGATACGCCTTTTTACTGCTAGGAATCTCCCCAACAACAAAATCTTCTCGAACCATGTTTCTAACAGCAAAAAAATTTATCTTCATGCTCTTCCTCCACTACAATCCAAAACATTAAAACCCTGGGCGCCCGCCTGCCGGCGGGCAGGCTGCCCAGACCCGCAAGGACGCGCGCGCCCTTGACCCGCTTTTTTTATTTTATTTGAAAAATTTGTTGCTTAATTTTTTAGTCTTCCACATATTTATCTTCCAATTTGCACATAAAATACGAGATAATTATGCCAACCACGAAAGTAACGGCGCTGATTGCTCCGCCGATGCTGATGTAGTTGTAATCGCGCGGGATTATTAGCAGAGTGGAGGCAATTAGCAAGCCAATTACCACGTGCATCATGGTTGCATAGGCTTTTTTTAGGATGAACGCTGTCAACCGTGAAAGCAATAGCACGGTCAATACGCCGCCGATTCCAAATGGGACGATAACGCCCAAATTTAGCGAAGATATAGCAACCGTTAGCGGATAATACATCTGCAAAAACACCAGCAAAGTCGCCGAACTTAAACCAGGAATCAACATTCCGATTGCCGTTATTCCGCCAGCCATTACCCAAGTTAGAAAATTTAAGGGCATTTCGTCGCCGATATTGTTCTCGGTAAAAATTAGCAGGGCGATTGCTACAACTAGCGAGATTATCATTATTATCAGATGTTTTGGCTTTCTGCCTTCTCGGGCGGATTGTCGCCATAAAGTTGGTGCTGTGCCGACAATAAAGCCGATAAACAGCCAAAAAATCTGCACTTCTGCCATTGCAAAAATTGTGCTAAACAATAGCGAAAACGCAAAAACGCCGATAATTCCTCCAATTCCCAACGGAATAAAAAAAAGTATATCGTTAATAATATTTTTTAGTTTGAAATTTTTTGTAATGCTCGCTAAAAATAGTATAATCCGCTCGTACAGCCCAAAAATTGCCGCTAACGCGCCGCCGCTTATTCCAGGCAAAATGAACGCCGAGCCGATTATTACGCCCTTTAGCACTCGTATTAGCCACGATTTTATTTTGCTGCTTTTGGAATTTTCCATTTTTTTGTCCACCTTTTTTTGATTTTATTGTGGTAATCGTAATTCCACAATTCCGCAATTCATGCGGTTCGTAGGGGCGGATATTACCTGCCCGTCCGGCAGGCGGGTCCGCCCGATGTGTACGCCCATTGTTTATGCCGATTTTTCCGTTGACATTGTTCGTCCATTATTTGTGTTCATTTTTCCGTTGACATTATTCGCCAATTATTTGTACCAATTTTTCCGTTGACAATATGCGTTTGTTGCAATACGGGCGAACGAGGACGTTCGCCCCTACGGTTGGCGGTTTGTAGGGGCGAACGTCCTCGTTCGCCCGTTTTCCCATTCGCCCATTTTTCCCACGGTTTTAATTCCGCAAACTCTGCAACGGTGCTGGAATTTGCCCGCCGCGTGTTATGAATTTTAGCGGAGAATGTTGATTTACCGCCATTACTGGGGCTTTGCCTAGTAAGCCGCCGAAAATTAGTTCTTCGCCTACTGTTTTGCCTATTGCTGGGATTATCCTGCACGCCGTGGTTTTGTTGTTTATCATGCCGATTGCCGCCTCGTCGGCGATTATTGCGGCTATTGTTTCGGCTGGCGTGTCGCCTGGAATTACTACCATATCTAAGCCGACCGAGCAAACCGCCGTCATTGCCTCAAGTTTGGCTAGCGATAACGCTCCTTGCTCAACGGCGGCTATCATGCCAGCGTCTTCGCTTACTGGAATGAACGCTCCAGAAAGTCCGCCAACGTTGGATGCCGCCATTAAACCGCCCTTTTTGACCGCATCATTGAGAATCGCTAACGCCATTGTTGTGCCGTGGCAACCGCAAATTTCTAATCCCATTTCCTCTAAAATGTGTGCAACGCTGTCGTTTTGGGCATTTGTCGGCGCTAACGATAAATCCACTATGCCGAACGGAACGCCCAAATTTCGCGCCGCTTCCGCTCCGACAAGTTGTCCCATTCTCGTGATTTTGAACGCCGTCCGCTTGATAAGTTCCGCTAATTCGGTAATGTTGAGATCGTTGCTGCGTTTTATCGCCGCGCGAACGACTCCGGGCCCAGAAACGCCCACGTTTATCACGCAATCAGGCTCGCCCACGCCGTGAAACGCTCCTGCCATAAATGGGTTGTCCTCGGGAGCGTTGCAGAAAACCACTAGTTTTGCCGCTCCTATGCAGTTTTCGGCTTGCGTAAGCTGTGCCGCTTGCTGAACGATTTGTCCCATGACGGCGACCGCATCAAAGTTTACGCCAGCTTGCGTGCTGCCGATGTTGACGGATGCACAAACTCGCGCGGTTTCGGCGAGCGCCTGCGGAATGCTTAAAATTAGCCGTCTGTCGCCGTTTGTGAACCCTTTTTGCACCAATGCGGAATATCCGCCAACAAAATTTACGCCAACCGTTTCGGCGGCGCGGTCGAGCGTTTTGGCGAAATCGATTGGGTTGGCGGTTGTGTCCGTGCCAGCAAGCAGGGAAATTGGCGTTACGGCAATGCGTTTTTGCACAATCGGAATGCCGTATTTTGCGGAAATTGCATCGCAAACTTGCACCAAACTTTGCGCCAAAAACGTGATTTTATCGTATATTTTGGTACAGGATTTTTCGGCACTGCTGGCGGCGCAATCCAGCAGGGAGATTCCCATTGTAACTGTGCGGATGTCGAGGTTTTCCTCTTGAATCATGCCGATTGTTTCTAAAATATCTCGTGTATTGGTCATTTTGCACCTCAAATCTTGTGCATGGATGTAAAAATATCTTCGTGCATAACGTGAACTTTCATTCCAAGGCTTTTGCCCGTGGCTTGCACGGCTTGCGAAAAGTCGGCAAAGCTGCAAGTTATTGCGGAAATATCCGCCAGCATTATCATTGCGAAATATTTTTGCATGATTGTTTGGTTGATGTCGGCGATGTTGGCGTTGTGTTCGGCGCAGGTTGCCGCAATTTTCGCCATAATGCCTTGTTTGTCTTGTCCGATTACTGCTATTATTGCGTTCATTAAAGCACTTCCTTTTGTGGTTGGTTATTTTGTTGTTTCTAATTCTTTAAGCAAATCTTCATGCCGTAAATATGGCTGATATTCGTCATTTCCGTTATTGTAGGCGGTTATTATTTCGATTTCTTCCTCGGTTGGCTCTACTTCTTCAAACCCAAATTGTAGGGTAATAATGTTCCAAATTTTAGCGGCATCTTCTTCTTTCATTACTGTTACCGCTCCTAAAATGCGTTCTTTAACTGTTGACATAATGCCCTCCTATTTGTATACTTGTCCTCGATTGTCAATATCTATAATATTTATGTTTCCGTTGTTAATATCGTATATTACTCGGTATTTTCCGATACGTAGCCGATAACCATTGATTTTTTTCAGCTTTTTTATGTTTCCTGTTGGTATTTGAGTTATTGCACCTAAAATTCGTTGTTGCACAGTTGCATTTTGTTTTTGCAAAAATTTTATTGCCGATTTTGAGTATATTATTGGCAAATTTTCAACTCCTTTTCGCTGTAAATAATATTATAATCCATATTTCGCCATTAAATCTTCGTGGGAAATGCGGTAGCCGTCATCTATTTGTTTTCCCAAATCGTAAAATTCTTCGTCGGTTAAAGCCGCTATTATTGGTTGATTTTCTTATAAAAAACAGTCGTCGCTAGTCCATTCGCTTATTGGCTTGGGGGTTTTTACTGCTATGTCTAGCGTTGGCATTATTTCTGCTGTTGCACTCATACAAACACTTCCTTTTCTATTGTAATATATTTATTTTAACATAAAATTTTGGCTTGTGCAAAATATCCATTGCAAACAAAAATTTTCCAAAAAAAATTTGACAATCCCAAAACCATATGTTACCATAAAAAACATAGGCACTAAAAAAATTTTGGAAAGGACTTGACAAATATGACTTTTTGTGAACGCAACATAATGGACAGGACAGGACAGGACAGGACAGGACAGGACAGGACAGGACAGGACAGGAC
>WRKG01000110.1 GCA_009778185.1 Bacillota bacterium | reverse complement strand
TTTTCCTTAAATAATAAAAAAATAGCGGGTCAAGGGACGCGTTCCTTGCGGGGTTTGCCTGCCCGCCGGCAGGCGGGGGGCAGCGCCCCAAGGTTTTGAAAATAAAAAAATTTTTTTCTTGACAGTGTTAAGAAAAATTGATATACTGCCGATATAGTAAATATAACAAGAAAGGGGCATAAAATTATGCAAATAAACAGTTTAACGAGAACGCAGCCAACCCCCGCACAACAAACAACGTCCGCAGTAGCTGCCACAAGTGCTAACAGCACAACAAATAATGCCGGTGTACAAGATACCGTGCAAATTTCTGGACAAACTCCAAACAATACAAATAACGCTCCAGCAGCCAATGCACAAAATCGCAATTACAGTGCAGATTTATCACGTATGCGCGAAATTTGGACAGAACACGAGCGTCATGTGGATTCGTTCCGCAGATTGGTGCAAACCCTGTTAAACAGGCAAGCTGACCAATCCAACGCAGCTGGAACTCCTTGGGACTTTAATAATCCCGACTTAATGGTAAATATAGACGACGAAACTCGTGCAGCAGCACAAGAAGCAATCGGCGAAGACGGTCCTTTTGGTGTCAATGCCGTTGCAACTAGATTATTAGACTTTGCTGTCGCTATCTCTGGTGGCGACCCAGAACGTATTTCGGTTTTGCGCAACGCTGTAGAACGCGGTTTCGCCGCTGCCGAACGCCAATGGGGCGGTACTTTGCCAGATATTAGCCAACAAACCCGCGAAGCCGTTATGAATGGTTTTGACCAATGGCAAGAAGCTGGTTCTGCATCTGCTATCACTTTGCTCAATCGGAACTAGTAAATTATATTAGAAACATTTAACAACCGTAGGAGGTGTTACGAATGACTGTAAATAATGTCGCTTCAAGTCAACTTAATACTAGTATGATTAGGCTATCAACTGGACAACGCATTAACTCTGCTGCTGACGATGCCGCTGGTTTAGGTATAGCCGAAAGAATGAACGCCCAAGTCCGCAGTTTAGACCAAGCTACTAACAACGTTCGCGATATGCAAAATTTGGTCAATACTGCCGAAGGAGGACTTTCCTCCATTAACGATAGCTTGCAACGTATGAGAGAACTCACTCTACAAGCTGCTAACGGCGTTTTAACCGATTCTGACAGACAAAATATTCAAACTGAAATTGACCAACTTACATCTCAAATTGACTCTACTTCTGCTAACACTGAATTTAATGGTATGCGTCTTTTGGATGGTAGCTTTAGTGCTGAAGATGGCAGAGGTCTTAATACTGCCGCTGATGCTAATGGTCGTGGTCCAACTGTCAATATCGGAAATATGAGCTCTGGCATGATTTTAGGTGCTGGACAATTTGACGTTGTTAATAACGATCAAGCTAACTTGCAAGATAATTTACAAAGAATTGATAACGCTATGGCTGTTGTTACTGGCGAACGTGCTTATCTCGGTGCTATGTCTAACCGTTTTGATACCACTATTGCACAAAATCAAATTACTAACCTTAACACCGCTGCCGCTCGTAGCCGCATTGCTGATGCCGATATGGCTTTAGAATCCATGCGTATGCGCCAAGCAACCGTTTTAGAACAAGCTCAAATGTTAGCCGAACAACGCAGACAACGTGAAGAAGGCGTGCAAGTTGCCTCTCTTATTGGCTAAATTTAACAATAAAATAGGGCTACCTTTATTTTGGTAGCCCATTTTTTGCCAATAGTTCCACAAAAGGAGCCACCATGATATACCCACAAGAAGTTATAGAAGAAGTTAGAGCCAATAACGATATTGTCGACATCGTCTCAAAATATGTGGCTTTAACCAACAAAGGCGGCAATTATTTTGGTCTTTGCCCGTTTCATAACGAAAAAACGCCCTCGTTTAGCGTAAACAGTGCCAAACAAATGTATCATTGCTTTGGTTGCGGCGCTGGCGGAAACGTTGTTAGCTTTGTTATGCAATCAGAAAATTATAACTTTTTAGATGCAATAAAATTTTTGGCAGACAGAATACACTACACTTTGCCAACGCCAACCGCTAGCGATTCCGCAAAATCTAACGAAAATTTACGCTTGCGTAGCTCTCTGCAAGAAATTTATGTGGCGGCTGCTAGGTTTTATCACGATAATTTGCAAGAACCCGCAACTCAATATCTGCTTGACCGTGGAATAACCCCAAAAATTATCAAAAATTTTGGCTTAGGGTTTTCTTCTGCTGATTGGGATAAACTCTACAAACACTTGCAAGCAAAAAAATTTTCCCACGAAGATATGCTTGCTTCCGACCTTATTCGTGAAAAAAACGGCAAATATTACGACCGTTTTCGCAACAGGATAATGTTCCCAATAATTGATTTCGATAACAAAGTTGTCGGTTTTGGCGGAAGAATTATCGAAGAACCGCCGAATGACCAGCAAATAGCAAAATATCTAAATTCTGCCGAAACGCCGTTATTTAGCAAAAAACGCCAATTATACGGAATAAACACCGCTCGCAAAGCGCAAAACAAGGATATTATAATTGTCGAAGGCTACATGGATGTTATTGCGTTGCACCAAGCGGGCTTTACGCAAGCGGTCGGCGTTTTGGGAACTGCCCTAACTGTGCATCATTGCCGCTTGCTAAAACGCGCCAACTGCAACTCGGTTATTTTGCTATTTGACAGAGATTCCGCTGGCGTAAAGGCTATGTACCGCTCTATTCCCATTTTGCTGAACGAGGGAATAAAAGTTCGCTGCTTGCAAGTTACCGAAGATGTAAAAGATCCCGACGAATATATCAAAAAATACGGAGTTGTCGGCTTTTTGCGATTGCTAGATCAAGCCAAAAATCACGCAACTTTTCGCATTGATATTCTTGCAAAAGAACGAGATTTGACCGATTCGGAACAGCGAATCGATTTCACGCAGCAAGCCGCTCGAGTTTTGGCAGAAATACAAAATCCTATCGAAGCCGACGTTTACATACAAGATACCGCCGAACTTGCGGGCATTTCTGCCGATGTAATTTTATCCGAAGTAAAAAAGGATAAATCCTATTCAGCCGAAAAACCGCCGCGCGAACTTACGCACGCTACTTCTGCAAAAGCGAACCTGCTAAAAAAAGGCTTTGCAAACGCTGTTACAACTTGCATAAATATTTTGTTGGTTTATCCCAAATATAGCGGCAAAATAAAGGAAATTTTAGCACCCGAAAATTTGGACGATAATGTTACATTAAAAATTTTGGATATTGTCCACCGCAATAATGAGCATAATCTCAAAACCGAACCTGCGGATATTATTACACAATTTGAAACTTTAACCGATCAAAAGCACGCCGCCGAAATATTAAAAGAATTTGCAACTTTTGAAAAAATGTCTACCAGCAAACGCGAGCAGGATATTGAAAAATTGCTAAATGATATGTGCGGCATAATTAAAAAAAACGCCTTGGAAATCCGCAAAAATGAAACACAACAAATAACAACCGATTTGCATTCTATAGGAACGGTGCTTACCAAAAAATTATATAAATAAAACAGGAGTGATATTATGAAACTAATTGATGATATGTTGCTAGGCAGGTTGGACGACCTAGTAGTTTTAGGCAAAAACAAAAAAAACTTGTTAGATTATAAAGATGTAATTAACTTTTTGGGCGATATTGATTTAGATCCCGATCAGATGGACAAAGTTTACGAACATCTGGAAACAAAAGGCGTTGAAGTTATGAACCCAACCGAAACCGAAGACGATACCGACAAGGATTCGGCAATGCCGATTGTAATTGACAGTGCAATAAATATCGACGATCATGTTCGTATGTATCTAAAAGAAATTGGAAAAGTGCCGCTATTAACAGCCGAAGAGGAAATCGAATTGGCGCAACGCATGGAACAAGGCGATCGTTACGCAAAAAGTCGGCTAACCGAGGCAAATTTGCGGCTAGTTGTTAGCATTGCGAAACGTTACGTTGGTCGCGGAATGCTATTTTTGGATTTAATTCAAGAGGGAAATTTAGGGTTGATAAAAGCCGTTGAAAAATTTGATTATCGTAAAGGTTACAAATTTAGCACATACGCAACTTGGTGGATACGTCAAGCAATAACTCGGGCGATTGCCGACCAAGCCCGAACAATTCGCATTCCTGTGCATATGGTTGAGACAATCAACAAACTTATCCGAGTATCACGGCAGTTGTTGCAAGAATTAGGCAGAGATCCCAGCCCAGAAGAGTTGGCGGTTGAAATGCAAATGACTCCCGAAAAAGTACGCGAAATCTTAAAAATTGGTCAAGAGCCAGTTTCGCTAGAAACGCCAATCGGCGAAGAGGAAGACAGCCATTTAGGCGATTTTATCCCCGACGACGATATTCCAGCACCAGCGGATGCGGCAGCGTTTATCCTGCTAAAAGAGCAACTTATGGAAGTTTTGCACACATTAACAGACCGAGAAGAAAAAGTTTTGCGGTTGCGATTTGGACTAGATGACGGCAGAGCCAGAACGCTAGAAGAAGTCGGCAGAGAATTTGAAGTAACGCGCGAGCGCATTCGCCAAATTGAAGCAAAAGCGTTGCGAAAATTGCGGCATCCCAGTCGTAGCAAAAAATTAAAGGATTATTTAGACTAATGAGATTTTCTCCTCGTTTGAAAGCAATATTTTCGTTAATCGATGGCGATATTTTGGCAGATATTGGCACAGACCACGCTTTTTTACCCATTAACGCGTGTCGTGCTAATATCGTCAAAAAAGCCATTGCTTGTGATGTTAAAGCGGGCCCGCTAAAAATTGCCGCCGAAAATATCCAAAGCTACAATTTACAAGATAAAATTGATGTTAGGCTAGGTTTTGGATTAGAGCCGTTACAGCCCAACGAAGCGGATTGCATTGTTATTGCGGGAATGGGCGGCATTAACATTGTGCAAATTTTGGAACGCTTGAAAACGCAACCGTTGCTTTTCAAAAAATCGCTAATTTTGCAACCACAACGGGATATTTCCGCCGTAAAGCAATTTTTAACCGAGTTGGATTTTGCCATAACTGCCGAGTTGCCAATAACCGACCGAAACCGCTTGTATACTGTGATTAAGGCGGAGAAAATTTGAAGTTGGAAGATATTGCAAAGTGTTGAAATATTGCGGATTTGGAATGAATAGATATATTGCAAAGTATTGAAATATTGCGGATTTGGAATGAACGGGTATATTGCAAAGTATTGAAATATTGCGAATTTGGAATAAACGGGCGGATAATATCCGCCCCTACGGTTGGCGATTTGTAGGGGCGGATATTATCCGCCCGCATTTAGAGATTTGCAACATTATAATTTTGCAAAAACCTCTTTTATTCTTCAGCTAAAAAATTAGGCATTAAAATATCAAGCCAAAGTTCGTCTGTTTTTTTAACGAGTTCCGCTAAACAAAAGCTATTACCAGTAACACGCGGATTAAATTTTGGATAACCTGGCAAATTTTTTTCCAGTTCAGATATACTAAACCTTACATTTTGAAAGGTGTAACGTTCGGCTTTAGTAAAATTTTTTCGCAAGCCATCTTTATCTAAATAAAAATCCAAAAAATTGGAAAAATTTCCGCTGTTCCACAGGTCAAAGGCTTTGTATATTTCTGTTATTACTCGACTTTCAAAAGGTATAGTATCTGTGTCAGAGACAACGACAATGCCGT
>WRKG01000109.1 GCA_009778185.1 Bacillota bacterium | reverse complement strand
CCGCTTTTAAGGCTTTTAACTTTTTCAAAGATTTCTGCGATTCCGCCGTTTTCAACGATTTTAGATATTTCTCCACTTGCGAAACGGTTATTTCTTTTACTTCGTCGGTTTTGTTGTTGCCAATATCGATGTTTTCGACATAACTTTTCGGTGCATGATTTAGCGGTTTAGAAAAATTTCACAAAATTTTGTTTCAAATTGTTTTGTGGTTTGGTATAATTATTTTGTTCGGTATCGTTCTTGTGGCGGTAACCCAAAAAACCAAAGGAGCAACTAAAATGACAAACCTAAAAATGCAAACAAAAAACCTAACCACCGAAAAATACGCCGCACTTGCAAAAATATTCCCAAACGCCGTAACGGAAACCACAGACGAAAACGGCGCAATAGTCCGTGCTATTGATGCAGACATACTGCAACAGGAAATAAACGCCCACGTAGTAAGCGGCCGTGAGGAACGCTACCAATTCACATGGCCCGACAAACGCAAAAGCATACTGCTTGCCAACGCACCGATTGCCGCCACGCTCCGCCCTTGCCGCAAGGAGAGCGTGAATTTTGATACCACCGAAAACCTCTACATTGAGGGCGATAACCTTGATGTGCTGAAACTTCTACGTGAAACTTACCTTAACAAAGTTAAAATGATATATATCGACCCGCCGTACAACACAGGCGGCGATTTTATCTATGAAGACGATTTTGCGGAAACCGTTGACAATTTTCTCGCACAGGACGGGCAATATGACGAAAACGGCAACCGCCTTTTCAAAAATTTAGATTCTAATGGGCGTTTTCATACTGATTGGCTTAATATGATTTATCCTCGGCTTAGGATTGCTAGAGATTTGCTGGCTGAGGACGGCGTTATTTTTATTTCTATTGACGATAATGAAGTTGCACAGTTGCGGAAGATTTGCGATGAGATTTTTGGTAGCGACAATTTTGTACAAGAAATTGCTTGGCGACGTTCAGATAACCAACCCAATATTGGTTTAACTGCAAAAGTTAAAGAGTACATTTTGGTTTATGCAAAAAATAAGCAACATCTAACTTATGGAAGACTTCCGTTGTCTGAAAGTGCATTAAAAGAATATCGTTATAAAGACGATTATGCAGGAGAATTTCGAAGAGGAATTCTCCTGGATAAGACTCGCGGTTGCCACTCTTATCCAGTTAAAACCAAATCGGGCAATAAATTAAATGGTCCTTGGATGGTAACAAAAAAGAGGTTTGAAGAAATGGATAAAAACAATGAAATTTATTGGACAAGTGGCGGAGATGAGCAACCGTATAGCAAAATTTATTTGAAAGATAGTAAAGGGGCTATTCCTAATGATTTTTGGGGTATTGAATACGGAACAAATCAACGTGGAAGTTTAGAGGTTGAGGATTTGTTTGATGCAAGATATTTCGATTTCCCTAAGCCTGTATCTTTGATAAAAACATTGGTAAAATTAGGAACTTCTAACAACAACGACATAATCCTAGACTTCTTCAGCGGCAGCGCCACAACCGCCCAAGCCGTCCTACAACTAAACGCCGAAGACAACGGCAACCGCAAATTCATAATGGTACAACTTCCCGAAATATGCGACGAAAAATCCGAGGCATTTAAGGCAGGCTACAAAAACATCTGCGAAATCGGCAAAGAACGCATTCGCCGTGCTGGTGCAAAAATCAAAGCCGACAATCCGCTAACCACGCAAAATCTCGACATCGGTTTTCGTGTGCTAAAACTCGACAGCAGCAATATGCAAGACGTATACTACACGCCAGAAGAGTACGCAAAAATGGGTTTTGACATTTTAGGTTTCAAAGACAACATAAAACCCAACCGCTCGGACGAGGATTTGCTGTTCCAAGTAATGCTAGATTTGGGCATTCCGCTTTCAAGCAAAATCACTCGTGAGGGCAATCTGTTGCTTGTGCAGGACAACTATTTGGTTGCCTGTTTTGCAAAAGTGGATACCTCGCTGATAACCGAAATAGCCAAACGCACGCCGTATTACGCCGTTTTCCGTGATAGCAGTTTTGCAAGCGATTCCGCCCTCGTCAACTTTGAGCAGGTTTTCGCCACATACAGCCCAAAAACGATAAGGAGAGTTCTGTGATGAGCAAGAAAAATAACGAAACCCCAATGAAATTCCAATTCAAAATACAGCCCTTCCAAACAGAAGCCGCCGAAAGCATTGTGCGAGTATTCGCTGGACAGCCCAACAATGGGCAAATACGCTACCGCCGTGATACAGGCGACGAAACGCAATTAACCGAAGATACAAAACTGCAACGCCGAGGATATATGCCAATTTCCTACACCGCCCTAACCGCAGAGCAACAGCAAGCCGCCGAGGAAGAATACCAAACCGCTTTTCGCAACGCAAACCTGGAAATCAACTCTTCCACGCTCCTAAAAAATATCCGCGCCGTGCAAACCGACAATAACATCACACATTCCGCCGAACTAGCAGCTGGGCTTGGTGCGGTCAGCCTTGACGTGGAAATGGAAACTGGCACAGGCAAAACCTACTGCTACATCAAAACCATGTTTGAACTGCACAAAACATACGGCTGGGGAAAATTTATCGTGGTTGTGCCGAGCATCGCTATCCGTGAGGGCGTTCGGAAATCCTTCGAGGTAACGCAGGAGCATTTTATGGAAATTTACGGCTTAAAAGCGAGATTTTTCGTCTACAATTCCAGTAATCTCCACCAACTGGACGAATTTTCCCAATCCGCTGGCATAAACATAATGATTATCAACACGCAAGCGTTCAACGCCACCATGAACGAGGACAAAAACAAAGCTGGCAAAAGCGGCAACGAGGCGGCACGTATCATTTACTCCAAGCGAGACGAATTTGAATCGCGCCGTCCGATTGACGTTATCAAAGCCAATAATCCCATTATCATTTTGGACGAACCGCAGAAAATGGGCGGTGCGGCGACTCAAAACGCCCTAAAAAAGAATTTTAATCCGCTATTCAGCTTGAATTATTCGGCGACCCACAAAACAAGCCATAATCTTGTCTATGTGCTAGATGCTCTCGATGCTTTCAAAAAAAAGTTGGTCAAAAAAATTGAGGTTAAAGGGCTTGAATTGCAGAATTTAAGCGGCACAAACCGCTATATTTATCTTGCCGCCATTGTTATCGACCGCAAAAAACCTCCTCGTGCCCGTTTGGAGATTGAAATCAAACGCAACAGCGGCATTAAGCGCGAAACCCGCATTTTCAACGTGGGCGACAGCCTTTACACGGCATCAAATGGACTGGAAGAATACAAAGGCATATCCATTGCGGAAATTGACCCAATTCAGGCGGTTGTTACGTTCTCAAACGGCGAAAATCTCAAATCTGGCACGGCAATGGGCAACGTCAACGAGGAAGATATTCGCCGCATACAAATCCGAGAAACGATACAATCCCATTTTGACAAGGAGGAAAAGCTGTTTGAGCAGGGCGTGAAATGCCTTTCGCTGTTCTTTATTGACGAAGTGGCAAAATATCGCCAATATGACGAGGACGGCGAGGAAATTTTGGGCGAATACGGACGCATTTTTGCGGAAGAATACGCCGCCGCCTTGGACGAGCGGCTGGTAGCATTTCCGACCGCATATCAAAACTATCTGCGCGGCATAGAAATCTCTGAAACGCACAGAGGATATTTTTCGATTGACAAAAAAGGGCGTGCCGTGAACAGCAAAATCAAGCGTGGCAGCGAGTTTTCGGACGACATTTCTGCGTATGACCTAATTCTGAAAAACAAAGAGCGGCTATTGTCCTTTGACGAGCCGACAAGGTTTATATTTTCGCACTCCGCCTTGCGTGAGGGCTGGGATAATCCGAATGTATTTCAGATTTGCACATTGAAACATTCCGACAATGCCACGGCAAAACGCCAAGAAGTCGGTCGTGACTTGCGGCTTTGCGTGGATAACACAGGCGAGCGGCAGGATGCGGAAATTTTGGGCGAAACTGTTCACGGCGTAAATAAGCTGACGGTTATCGCAAGCGAAAGCTATGCGAGTTTTGTCGCCGATTTGCAAAACGAGATTAAATCTGACATTTACGAACGTCCGACAAAGGCGAATGCGGATTATTTTCTCGGAAAAGTTGTTCGCTATGAAAATGGAGAAAATGGCAAAAATGGCAAAAATGGCGAAACGCATACATTTACCGCCGCCGAATCTACAGCAATTTACAATTATCTTATCCGCAACGATTATGTGGACGATAACGGCAGCATAACCGACAACTACCGAAACGCCGCCGAAACAGGCACGTTTGCACCCATGAAATCGGAACTTGCTCCGCTTGCGAATGCCGTCCACAAGCTGTTGCAAGCTATATTTGAGCCGTCCATTTTGGAAAATCTGATTAGCGACGGGCACGAAACCAAAATCAAGAATAATCCGATAAACGAAAATTGGCAGAATTTCAAGGAACTTTGGGAGCGTATCAACAAACGCTACGCATACACCGTGGAATTTGCAAGCACGGAGCTAATCGAAAAATCGATTACCGCCATAAATGCCGATTTGCGTGTTGCGCGGCTGTCCTATACGGTAACATCGGGAACGCAAAACGAGACGGCGTTTAAGACGGAACGCACCCAAACAAAGCAGCTCCGCCAATCCGAGGGAAGTTTAGCCAAATATGACATTATCGGCAAGGTTGCACAAAGCACAACGCTCACAAGAGGAACGATTGCGAAAATATTGACTGGGATTAGCAAAGAAAAACTGGAGCAGTTCCGCACCAATCCAGAGGAGTTTATCGCTAAAATTGCAAAAATAATCAACAGCCAAAAAGCGGCGGTTGTGGTGGAATGTATCACGTATCAGCCAAGTGCAGAAGAGCCGTATTCGCAAGACATTTTTAATGTAAGCCGCTCCTCGGAGGAATACGCCAAGGCGTTTAAGGCAAAACACGCCATTCAAGATTATGTGTTTACCGACGGTACGGCGGATAACAGCGTAGAGCGGCGGTTTGCCGAGGGATTAGATACCGCCGATGAAGTGGTTGTTTATGCCAAGCTGCCGAGCGGGCCGCGCGGATTTTATATACCGACTCCAGTTGGCAATTATTCGCCAGATTGGGCTATATCGTTTAAGAAAGGTGCGGTAAAGCACATTTTTTTCATTGCCGAGACAAAAGGTTCGATGGATTCGCTGCAAACTCGCCCTATTGAGCAGGCGAAGATTCGTTGTGCCAAGAAGTTGTTTAATGAGATTAGTACGGACGGTGTTAAGTACCATGATGTGGATAGTTATCAGGGGTTGTTGGAGGTTATGCAGGGGTTGTGAGGAATTATGATATGAAAAATGCAAACTTCGCATTGTACAAACTTCCTAATCCCCCAAAATCTCCACAGCTTCAAACTTCAAATTCTTCCCTTTCCTGTAACCCTCTGTTATTTCCTCTACCTCAACTTTAACATTCCGCACAGAGCCTTGTTTGCCAAAAAATGTAAGCGGCGTTGCCTTGTATAGCCCATTTTTATCCTTGATAATGCCGTCTTCGTTTGTGCCGAAAGTTTTATAGCAATAATTCGCTCTATCCCAAATATCGGCAAAACAGCAATCTATTAGAGTAAAATCCTTGGGCAGTTCGTCCACAATTTGCAATAAATCGCCAGACCAAGTTGTCGCAA
>WRKG01000108.1 GCA_009778185.1 Bacillota bacterium | reverse complement strand
TGGAGTTAAAAGTCGGCGTAGTTTTGGAATGCGAGCAAATTGAGGGAACTCGCTTGTTAAAATCGCAAATAAAAGTTGGCGAGCAAGTCAAGCAAATCGTCTCTGGAATAGCCAATTTTTACACGCCGCAACAAATGCAAGGAAAAAAAGTTATCGTTGTAACCAACTTAAAGCCCGTAAAATTGCGTGGCGTGCTGTCCGAGGGAATGATTTTGGCGGCATCAAATGGCAAGGGCAAAGGGGAAAATTTGGCGATTGTTACCGTTGATTTGGATATTGCGGACGGCTCGATGGTGCGATAATTGGCAATTTAATAATAACGGGCGAACATCTCGTCCGCCCGTTATAAAATACATTCGATTATTTTTTCGTTGGTTAAATATCCAAAATTAAATCTCTAAAATTAAATATCCAATTTGGACAAAACCTCGGCTATTGACAAATTATTTTCTTTGGCAATTTTTGCGATAACGTCAAATTCTGGTTTAACTTTGGTTACGCCAAAACCTGTCGATTTTTTCACTTTAATTTTGCCGTAAGGAGTGCTAATTTCGGCGGTTTCTCGGTGCATACTGTGGCGTTGCACTACGTATTCGCGTATGCCCAAAGTTGCCGTGTGCTTGAACATTAACGCAAGCATTGTATCACGGTCGCTGGGACGGCACATACAGGTAAACGACAAGCCCAACCTACTTTTTTTCATTCCTATCGGAGCGCTATAAACATCCAAAGCACCTGCCTCAAAAAGAGTTTGCTGTGCAAAAGCAACGGCTTCGGCGGTCATGTCGTCCAAATTGCAAACTAACTCGATTACTTCGGATTTTTCTGTTTTGTCATTATTGTCAACCGATATTTCTTCCATATCTCCCAAAAATGCTCTAACGCAGTTGGCTTTTTCGAAATTTTTTGTGCCCATTCCGTAGCCAATTTTGCTAATATTTATTGTAGGAAGTTTTACGAAATCTTTCGCAAAATGCTTTAATATAGCCGCTCCTGTTGGTGTGCATAACTCGCCTTTGGTTTCGTCGCTGTATATTGGAACGCCTTGCAAAATGTGGGCTGTAGCAGGAGCAGGTACAGGCAAAACGCCGTGCGAACAACGAACATATCCGCTGCCAACGTTTATCGGCGATGCCAAAATTTTGTCAACGTTGAGTTCTTCTATAAGCATACAAACGCCGACAATATCGGCAATGGCATCTAATTCGCCAACCTCGTGAAAATGTATTTGCTCAACTGGTTTACCATGAGAACGGCTTTCTGCCTCGGCTATAAGTTTGTAAATTGCTATTGCGTTGTTTTTTACGTTGTCAGATATTTTCAAGCCGTTTATTGTGGCTTCGATTTGCTTGTAACTATTGTGGGAATGCTCGTGATGTTCGTGGGAATGTCCATGTTCGTGGGAATGTCCATGTTCATGGGAATGTCCATGTTCGTGGGAATGTTCGTGATGTTCATGGGAATGCTCATGTTCGTGGGAATGTCCATGTCCATGATAATCTTGCTGAATTTCTTCTTGACCATCTATGATAATTTTCACATGAGTACCTAAAATTCCACATTTTGCGGTGGACTCCGATTTTATGACAACTTTAGAAATACCAACTTTGTTAAAATTTGCCAAAAATTCTGTTGGATTTGGCAATAATTCTAGTAAAGATGCCATAAGCATATCGCCAGCCGCACCCATAGTACATTCAAAATACACAATTTTCATAAAATTCAACCTCTCTAAATTATGATATAATTCATTTTAGCACAAAAATTAAATTGTGTATATAAAATTTTATTACAAAATTTATTGACAAGTTATTACAAAAGTGTTAATATTTTTTTATCATACGATTTTATTTTTTAGGAGGCGTAAATTTAACGTTATGAAACAAAATTTACTAAAGAAATGCGGAAGATTGGCTGTAGTTGGGCTTATGAGTGCTGTTATGTTGGTTGCTCCCAATGCGGTGCTTGTGGAAACGGCTGTAGCAGCCGAATTTGAAGAGATTGAAGTTGTACCATATTTTAATACTACGGCAAATACTAGGTTGCGGTCGGGTCCATCGTTGGGCGCAGAGGTTTTGGCAACGGTTGCAGTAGGTAGCAACGTGGCTGTATTTGAGCAAATTAGCGAAGAATGGTTTGCAGTTGCTTTTAACGGTGTGCAAGGTTTCATGGAGGGTGCTTTTTTAGAGGCTCCTGTTGTGCAGTTGCCGCCAGTTACGGCAAATAACCTTACCACGCCGCAAGTAAATATTAACGGAGTAGAATTAGTAAGCTGGTGGGATGCCAAAAATAACCTAATAAGAACGCGTGTTCCGTTGCATATTACCGACGTTGGCACTGGAATCACATTTTGGGTTGAAAGTTTTTCTAACGGAAACCATGCGGACGTTGTAACTTTAACAACTGCCGATACAGATGCTTTACGCAGGGCTTTTGGTGGTCGTTGGTCTTGGGATACTCGGGCAATTTTAGTAACTGTTGACGGCAGAACCTACGCCGCATCGATTAGTGGAATGCCACACGGTGGCAACGGTGGCAACTTTTCAAACGGAGTAAATGGGCAATTTTGCATACATTTCTTGGAAAGTCGTACACACAACGGCAACCGTTCCCACGAACGAGAACACCAAGCCAGCGTATTAGAAGCATTTAATTTGGCAAGATAATAATTATAATTTTATATAAATATTCAAACTGCACTTGATAGTGCAGTTTTTTTGCTGAAAATGGGATATTGTGAAATATTGCGAATTTGGAAAACATTGCGAATTTGGAAAGCATTGATAATTTGGAAAATATTGCAAATTTGGAAAACATTGCAAATTTGGAAAACATTGCGAATTTGGAAAATATTGCAAATTTGGAAAATATTGCGAATTTGGAAAACATTGCAAATTTGGAAAATATTGCGAATTTGGAAAATATTGCGAATTTAGAAAACATTGCGAATTTGGAAAATATTGCGAATTTGGAAAATATTGCGAATTTGGAAAACATTGCGAATTTGAAAAAAACGGGCGGATAATATCCGCCCCTACAAATCGCCAACCGTAGGGGCGGATATTATCCGCCCGCATTTTTGTTAATTTGATTTAATACAATATTTTTAAGTAGCACGTCTAATTTGAAGTTGCCGCAATACAGGTTTTAAGGCTCTGTATAAGGCGTAACCTATAGTAACAACAATTCCGCCTTTTAATATATTAAAAGGAACAATAGCCAAAATTATCAACGTAAATACATCTGTAACGTTGCTGTTTACAGCATTTGCCATGGATAAAATTGCCTCCATGGGAATAAATAACTCGGTATACAATGGCAAAAGTATAAAATAATTTGTAAGAACGGCGGCAATAACCATTGTTACTATGCCAACCGCACCACCTAGCAAATAACCCATCGCCGTTTTGTTGCGTTGATAAATAAACCCGATAGGCACAACTAAAGCGGCTCCCATTATGAAGTTGGCAAAATTGCCAATTCCGCCTGTGTTAGTCCCAAAAATAATGGGATCTAGCAAATTTTTGATTAACGTTGCAAGCAAAGCCGTAAGAGGCCCTGTTGTAATTGCGGCAATTAAAGCGGGTAAATCACTTACATCTAGGGTTAAAAACCCTGGAAAAATTGCTAAAGGAGTGCTAAGCTGCATTAAAACCGTACCGATTGCTCCCAACAAAGCCGCTCTTACCATAATTGCCGTTGACATGGATTTGTTTTCCATAAAAATTCTCCTTTTTTAGGGCGAACAAAAGCCCTATATTATTATAAATACAGGGCATATGCGATTTATCAACCGCAAAATATGCTATAACGCTTCTTCCATCCAGACTCAACATATAAAATATGTATTACTGTCGGTTTCGGAGTTGCACCGAATCGGCATCTCGCAATGCGGAGATGTTCGCGGACTTTACCGCCGGTTGGGATTTTCACCCTACCCTGAAGTTATGAACCTAGTATAACAGGCAAAAAATCATTTGTCAAGGGTTTTGGGAAAATTTTTTGAATAAAATTTTTTACCTTTTTCCCAAAAATTCAATAGTTTCCTATATAATAATCAGTAGTTGAAAAATTGCGTTATATTATCGGCAAATTACAACTTATTTTTGTAGTAATAAATTGTTTTACAAAATAACAAAAAAAGAGCGACGTAACCGCCGCCCTTTTGCCTTTTATGATTATTGCTATTTACTATCCCAATAATTGCAATATTGATTGTGGTGCTTGGTTTGCTTGGGCAAGCATAGAAATTGCAGCTTGTTGCAATACGTTTGATTGAGTCAAACGCATCATTTCGCTTGCCATGTCTGCATCGCGAATACGCGAGTTAGCATTGGACAAGTTTTCGCTAGATATATCAAGGTTTTGGATAGTGAACTCTAAACGGTTTTGCATTGCTCCTAAATTGGAACGCTCATTTGTTACATGAGATAATGCGAAATCAATCGCTGTGATAAAGTTTTGAATTTCTTCGCCACTTCCGTTAAGTACACCGCCTTGTGTGCCAGCTTCTATTCCAGTAGTGCGGAGGGATAAAAAGTTAAATGCACCAGTACCACGACCTGCATTATCCAAAGCATCTACACCAACATCTCTTATTGATAAGCTAACGCCTTGGTCTACATTAGCACCAACTTGGAACCATAAGGCTCCACCGCCGCCGCCTAAACCGCCTAAATCAAAAGCTGTACCAGTAGTAAGAACAGCATTAGGGTCATCAGGATCCACTATTTCTAAGTCGTCAACTGCTGTAAGGGTATTATGTGCAGTTTGCAAAGCAGCCAATCCAGTACCAGATAAATTAGTACCGCCACCAGCGAGAGAAGATATACCATTTAGCAAATCAGTAAATGCGCCTGCTGGGCCGGTAGCATCAGTAAATTCTCCGGCATGACGGTCATTTACTTGTCTTCTAATACCATTAAGTGCTGTTTCTAAAGCTGTTCTAGCATCATTAGCTGACTCTACAGAATCTGCATTCAACACTCTACTTTCATATTGAGTTAAAACCCTTGCAATATCATCACGGATTCTTCCTGCATCTTGTGCAGATAAACCAATACCTATAGCATCATCTATAAGTGTACCTATTCCTGCAGTACTACCACGTGTTTCGGATATTGCGGTAGATACAGCAGCACGGAAAGCAGCAAATGCAGAGTGAGCTCCTGCACGACCTGTAGCAGTTAAAATATTAGCACCTGCACCACCAACTGAACCATCGCCAATACTACCATCTAAAAGAGTACGAGTATTAAATTCTGTACGATTTCTGGTTGCGTCAATTTCGCTCATAAGTTGGTTTATTTCAGCTTGAATGCGTGTGCGGTCGGATTGTGCCCAAGATGCATCATCTGTGCTATCGTGAACATTTGTATCGTTTGATGCTTGAACAACAAGCTCGCGGATACGAGTTACCATTTCGTTGATTGTCGCCATTGCACCTTCAGCTGTTTGGATAAGAGAAATACCATCTTGACCGTTGCGGCTGGCTTGGTCGAGTCCACGAATTTGGCTGCGCATTTTTTCAGAGATACCCAAACCTGCGGCATCGTCAGCAGCACTGTTGATTCTAAAACCAGAAGACAGGCGTTGAGATGCTCTGTTTTGTTGGTTTCCTACTAAACCTA
>WRKG01000107.1 GCA_009778185.1 Bacillota bacterium | reverse complement strand
GTTTCCAAATGGGAACTGGACGAAACAATGCCCGAATTGCCGATTATCGTGCAATTAAGCCAATTTTTCGGCGTTACGACCGATTATTTGCTAAAAGAGGGCGAAGAGTACGAAGTGGAAGAAATCGCAGAAAGTGAGAATTACGATTGGGAAGTTTCGGAAAATCGGGGCTTTTTCAGTCGCTCACGTTCGTTGCTTAGGCTGATGGAGATTTTGGTTACGCCTATATATTTGGCAATCGGTCTCATATTTGGGATATGGCATCCAACTTGGGTAATATTTCTACTGCCGTGGCTGATTGACGAGTTGGTAAATTGGTTTCGAGAAAAGCCAGAGCAAAACTAGGGAAAATTGGGAAAATTGCGGCTGGCGCGAAAAGGGGAGAAATACTCCCCTTTTTAATTTTGCATTGCGATTGAGGGATTTTGAGATTTTTTTTGATATTGGACAAAGGCAAAATGATAAAATTTTTCCACTTAAAAATTTATGGAAATTTTACTACATGAAATACCTTACAAGCAAGGCGACAAAATGATTTGCGGATTTGTTGCACACTACAAAAGACCCAATCTGCCGAAACTTGGCAAAATGCCCAAAAACTACCACTCGTGATTATGTCGCATGGGATATTCGCCAACCACGGCTTTATTGCCTTATTTTTTGTAGATATGTTCAGCATAGCAGGGCAAAATCTGCTCGCCAATCCTAGCTATTTTTGAGGGATAAATCTCGGTGCATACATATGGCAGAGCGTAGAACAAGGCTCGATAATTTTCTTTGCCGCTTTTGTTATTATATCCCTTTGTGCAGAAATATTTTGTGCAAGGCGTTATAATAGACGGCGGCACAGTCTCCGAGATTTCTACGTCCACACCGCCCCAAATTCAAATTTCTCCAACAACCGCCAACATCTCCGCCAAACACCCAGCCACAACCTGCAAATGCTCAAACTCCGCAAAGCCCAATTCTTCGCCCTTGTGCGATTTCAACCACTTATCCAAAACCTGATACCCGCCAATCCGCACCGTCCAAACATTTTGTGGTATGCCCAATATTTGCTTGTGCTTGTTTATCCGCAAAATGCCGTCTTTGTAGCTGATTTTATCGATTTTCAAATTTTCTTTGTTGTCTGGATTTAGTTGCAAGGGCAACGGCTTTTTTTTTTCCAAAAGGTGCAATCGCCGTAAACGCTCGCCTGCTTGCTTATATTTTTCAAATTCTGTTGTGCTGGCTGGTATCGGCACTTTTGGAAAATTCTTTTTCAAGTTTTCGTTGTACTCCGCCCTGTATTTGGGGCTGTGTAGCACTCCATAACAGTAATCTAATATTTCTAACGGTTGCGGCGGCTCGGCTAAGTTTGCTGTTAGGCGGTTTTTTTCGTTTTCCGAGATATTGGGTTGCCAGTTGCCGTTTTCGTCTTGGAGATATAATGGGGCGATGTAAGTTCCGCCTCGAATTTGCAAAAAGTTAATATCTACTAGTATATCAGTTATAAAAATATGTCCAAAATCTGAATTGCTAGGTATTTGTTTGGAAAATAATAATCCAACATTTTTTTCAATAGGTGTTGAGGAAGATTTTGTAAGTTGCCCTACTATGTTTTTTTTCCCTGGTCGACGCATCCAACCGCATGAACGTCCAGAATAAAAAGTCCAACGAGTATCAAATGGACGAAAAGCCATTTTTGCGATAATTCCGTTAGAAAACAAAATATCATTCTTTATTGTTTCTGCCGTTTGATTGCTTGCAAAAGTTCCAAAAAGATTAAGGATTGCATTGTTGTCGGTTGCGTTTTTTACAATTTCAACACGATGTTCAATTTCTTCTTTAGTGCTTGCTATTGCTATATTATCGTTAGAAGTTGTAATTCCCGCCGCATTAACGGGGAATAAATCAGCTAATGAAATATTTTTTTCGTATTCTTCAATAACATTTCCTCCAAAAGGCACAAAATACGCCATTTTCGGATTTATCGTAAGTTGTTCAAAGGTAAAATTTTCTAATTCCAATGCAGCAAATTTCTCTTTTCGTAATCCCCAAAGGTCGGCATAATGTACGGTTGCCCAATCTTCATTTTCCGAGATTTTAACACCAACAAATAATGAAACGCCTTGCATTATATCAAAAACATTTTCGTCTTTTCCGCCTGTTGGAGTTTTCTCCTGTTTTCGTGCATTTCCATGCAAATTTACTATAAAAATCTTGTCAAAACTACGGAGCAAACTTGCTCTCATTCCTCTAAATGTCGGATTATCCAAAAAGCCGTTATTGGTAACAAATGCCAAAACGCCCTCTTTGCTACGGTTTATAGTTTTCTCGGCAAATCGGAAAAATTTTACATAATCGTCATTTAACCACTTGGAATTTTTTTCTTGTAATTTTTTAACGCCGTCCGTTTCCAATTTATAATGGTCAATCTCGGAAAAACGATTTTGCGAGGCGGCAAAATACGGCGGATTTCCAATAATAACCTTGATAGGTTGGCGACTTTTCCAAATATCGGCGTTCAAAAATCCCTTTAATACAGCACTTTGCAGAGGGTCTAAATATATTTTGTTAAGTGCATCATCATCTAAAGTCATTTGTGCATTTTCTACTTTCTCGGACAAAACTGAGTTTAACGTGTTGGTAAAATAAATTTTTGGCGTGGTAGAAATGCCCGGTAAATGAGCAACGGTGCGGCGTACATTCAAATGTGCCACCGCATAACTGGTCATCATAATCTCAAAACCAATTAGGCGTTCTAGCAATCCATTGGCTAAATAATCGCCAAAATATGCGGTTTGTCCGTTTTGATTGCTGTAATAATTTTGCACGTGTTTTATAATCTCGGTATGAAAAGCACCTGTACCGCAAGCAGGGTCTAAAATAGCCATGCGTGGTGCGATTTTCTCATTTTCCGAGTTTTTCTCGTTTTCCGAGATTTCTATTGTGTCGTTGTTGGCAAGTCCACCGATAATCCCAAAATCGTTAATGAGAATATTGTCAACAGTTTTTACCAAAAATCTGACAATTTGCGGCGGTGTATAAAAAACGCCCATTTGTCGCCGCAATGCTGGGCTGTATTCTTGCAAAAAATTCTCATAAAAATGGATAATCGGATCTTTTTCGTCCGAATTTTGCGAGTTTAATAGAGCAGAAACGTTGCAAATTTGGAATAGTTGGCAAAGATTATCGATAACACTAAACAAAGTGGGTGCAGTTTGGCGGCTCATGGCGATATGGCTAAAAAACTCGCTAAGTAGCTCGGTTTCGGAGTGCAGTTGCTCGATTGCGGCATATCGTGTAAAATTCGGCTCGGTGGGCTTGTTGTACCGTGCAATGAAGAGGGCGTAAACGATAGTTTGGGCGTACATATCGGCAAAATCGGAGTCGTTGGGCGTAACATTAAGCTGTTTTTCCATTAGAGTTTTCAGCTTGTTTAATTCCGAAGAAATGGCGGTTTTTGGGGCGTGCAGACACTCAAAAATAATACGTTTAATTTTGGTGGCACGGCGAGCCATGTAGGTTGCAAGTTGGCTTGGATTGCTGATATTTTGCGGATTTTGCAACGAAAATTCGTTCAGCAGGATAATAAACCGCTCGCAGTTGGCGTTAATTAGGGAAATCTCGTTGTTTTGGCGTTGCAAAATTTGGATTTGCTCGTACATTATGGGCGTACCGTTTTCCAGCCGCCAAAATTGCCATTCCAGATTGTTCGTCAGAATGACATTGCCGTATTTTCGGGAAGAAACAAGGGCTTGCGTATTTGCACGGTCGTCAATAGAGCCGATGCGTTTACCCTCGACAGCGGCAAAAGGCGGCGTTTCGGCGGTATCTTCGCCCGCTTGCCACAGGACAATATCGGGATTTGCGCCCAATTCGCCCTTGCGACCGCTAGAAACGTCTTTTGCGGTCATTTCAAAGTAGGCAAGCAGCGTGGAAATTGGTGCATAATAGCCGCTTTCTTCGTTTCCGTTTGCGTAAGCGGTTTGCACGGATTTTAGGTAGGTTTTTAGGGGATTCATGGGTTCACCTCGGTTAATTCGCTTGACTCGTCCAATAATTCGTCTAGTTCGTCTAATAAATCGTGTAATTTATCGGATTCGCATAATTTTTCAAATTCGTCTGAAAATATCGGAAGACGGTCGCTGTAGAATAATGTCGGTTTTATTTTGACGAAAGCCTCTTCAACAGAAAGTCCTTTTGCGGTCAATTTCAGCAGTTTTTCTTCAATTTCAAGCGCAGTTTTGGATATAGCGTTAATTATAAATGGGTCTATCGTATTATTAAATATTTCTTGCATTTCCGCACGTTTGATTGGATTTTCTAGCGTTTCCTTCCAAAATTTGTGCATTTCAATTCCTCCTCAATCGTGATAATATCATTATATATTAACTTATTTGGTTTGTCAAGAAAAATTTTTATTTTTTTGATTGAGAAAAAATTAAAAATTTTCCAATTCCATAAATCTCAAAAAATGTCTCTTTAGGAGACGGAATAGCGTAAATGGCGTATTGTATGCCCTCGACAAAATGCGTGATGCAATGATGAATTTGCTTACAACAGGCGAGATTGACATAAATGCTGTAATGTCCAATCTCGAAGGACAGAGTATAAACATAGCGACAAAAATCTCGGAAGTTGGAGAAATTGCCGAAGAACCTTTTGCAACCTTAAATGTCGGAACACATGGCTAATAGCGAAGAAATTGGGTGTGGCAATGGCGAACTGCTAGCGTTGTCTCCAATTTCACGGCAAAATGAGAAAATAGAGCGGATATTTCGCTAAAATGGCAACATTGCAAAAACACAATAGGCTATAATGTGCGTTATGGCATGGCTGAAGATAGGTTGTATTTAAGTTGGCTGGTTTGCAAAACGGCGGAATTACGGCTTTCTATGGTGAATCGCAATGTTGGGTATTTTGTTGCTATTGATAGTTTTAATGAAAATGGCATTTCGCCTGGAAAAATTGGGTTTATTGGATAGGTTTATTGAGTAATGAAGAAAGCCCCTTTTTTGGGGGCTTTTTGTTTGATTAAAAATTTTCATTTTGAAAAAGAAAAATTGTATTTTACTAAAAGTTGAATTTTACTCAAAATCAAAGTTCTCTAATACTTCACATTTTTCGCCAAGCACCACGCAACCGCAAGTTGACACAATTCCCTAAACTATTGCGAAAACGCAACCACAAATTGCTTGCTTTTCGGTGGCAATTCAATTATAATAAGAATATCAAATTTTGAAAGGGGAATCACATATGAAAACAAGCGAAAAAATCCGTATTTTGCGGAAACAAAAGGGTTTATCACAGGAGAATTTGGCGGCGGAGTTACACGTATCACGCCAGTCCGTGTCAAAGTGGGAATTGGAAGAATGCGCGCCCGAAACAGCGATTATCGTGCAATTAAGTGAAATCTTCGGCGTTACAACGGATTATCTGTTGAAAGAGGGCGCGAGCGTGGCAATCGATAAATCCGAAAACTGCGAAAATTGCCAATTTTCCGAGAAAAGTGAAATCTCCGAGAAACAAGCCGTGCCACGCCGAAACGGCTTGCCAATCTCCGTTG
>WRKG01000106.1 GCA_009778185.1 Bacillota bacterium | reverse complement strand
CCGAAACTTGCCACGGGCGACCGAGGACGGTCGCCCCTACAATAAGCCCTAACATTGATATTATAAAAATAATCCCTAACGTTAATCTTCCAAACCAAACTACTTAATTAGCATATGTATAATTATAAAACAACTAAATACAATTTGTCAAGTATTTTGGAAAAAAATTTTTCCGAAAAGCTATATAAAAACAGGGTTTAAGCGAAATTTTCACTTAAACCCTGTTAGTTATTTTAACTTAAAAAACCCTACTTTATTTCGCAATAATTCGGCTTGCACGTTTAATTCTTCGGCGGATGCGGCTGATTCTTCTGCTGATGCAGAATTATTTGTAACAACCTTGGCAATTTCGGTAACGTTCGAGTTTACATTTGATATAATTTCCAGTTGTTCCTGCGAAGTTGTGGAAATATGGGAAATAACATCGGCAATTTCTGCAATGTTTTGTGCAATGCTCTCAAATGCAGATACAACTTCTTCTGTGGCTTTTATGCCCTCGCCAACGCTTGCAGAGCTTTCTTCGATAAGTTTTGCGGTATCTGCTGCCGAGTTTTGACTTCTGCCAGCCAAACTGCGAACTTCTTCTGCAACAACGCTGAAACCTTTACCATGTTCGCCTGCACGGGCGGCTTCGACGGATGCGTTTAGTGCCAACAAATTTGTTTGAAACGAAATATCGGTAATAACGCCGATAATATTAGCGATTCCGTCGCTAGATAGCTTGATTTTGTTCATTGTATCGGTCATAATCTGCACGGCTTGGTTGCCATTTTGTGCGTATTCTTTGGATAAATTTGTGTTATCGTTTACAGTTTTGGTGCTTTCGTTGGATTGCTGGGCTTTTTCGTAGATTGTGCTGACCGATGCAGATATTTCTTGTATCGAAGAAGTTTGCATTTGCGAGCCTTCCGCTAAATATTGCGCGCTACTTTTTATTTGAGCAGAGTGCATTGCAACTTTTTCAGAGGAATCTTGTATATCGGATAAAATTTGGTTTAGCGAACGCTGAATTGTGGTAATTGCCTCTTTTATGGGTTGATACGAGCCGATAAAGTTTAATTTGGTTGTTGCGGTCAAATCACCAGTTGACATTGCGTTCAAAGTTGCCGCAATTTCGTCAATATAAGATAAAACCGTTTTGGAAGTATCGTTTAATGTACGTTTTACGCTATCGAAAATTCCGCTGTAATCACTGTTTATGTAGGCATCTCTAAATTCGCCATTTTCCATTTTCACAAGAGAGCTTTCTATTGCAATCAGCGGCTCTTCCACAGAGCGTAACAAATTATTTAATGTGCTAGCAATTTCGTTCCAATGACCAGTGTATTTGCTTTCGTCAACCTTCGATTTTAAGTTTCCGATAGCGGCATTTTGCGCTAGCGTTAAAATTTCTTCATTAAATTCGATTAAGATTGTTTTAATTTCGTTTATTGTGTTTGGCAAAATAATTTTTTTGCCAGGTAAAGTGCGAATTTCCACGTCAAAATCGCCGTTGTGCAAATTGCTCAACGATTGGATAAAATACAGCATATCGTCAGCAAAATCGGTTAAAAAGTCGTTGATTCCGTCCATCATTTCCTTGTAGGTATTTTCGTATTTATCCGATTGTATACGATATTCAATATCGCCCTCTGTGATAAGCATATAGCTAAACTTTTGAATTTCCTCGGTCAAACCTCGGATAATGTCGGCTAATCGGTAAATATCGGTGGTAAGCACGCCAATTTCATCATTGGGAAGTTTAGTTTTAATATTGCCAAGTTTTGGGTTGCCATGTCGCAATTCGCGCGTTACAGCCACCAAATGATTGACTGGCAACGTGATTTGTCTTGCTACCAAAGCCATTGCAACAACGGCAATAAAAACGCAAAACAACGTTATTAAGACCATTCCGACAAACATACTATTTATAACTTGCACGTTAGTTTGAGCAGATAAACCCGCCATTATAACGGCAAACGGCATTCCGTCGCTGTCAAGCAAAGGAAAATAAAACACATTGTACGGAATCCCCAAAATTTCGGTTTCTGTGGTAATTGGAGAGGAACGTTGCGTATAAATTGCTTGATATATTTGCGAATCCATTACTGCGCCAGTCAAGCGTTGATTGTTTATCAAAGTGCTTGCAACTACTTGATTTCCCTGATAAATGAGAAAGTCGATTCCATATTGTTGTTGCATTGAATCAAGATAATCTTCGTAATCCAAGCGAACGGTGCTAGAAAGCACACCGATTACATTACGGTTGCCATCAAAAATGGGCGTATTAGAGCGAACCGAAACGTTTAATATACTGCCCATTTCGTTGACGGTATTCGTTTCGCCCGCAAGTGATTGCTGAATAAAAGAAAGTTCCGCTTTAGAATCGCCAAAAACAGTGGGATCGTGAGTACGCAACAGCACAATTCCGTTGACATCTATCACAGTGTAATAAATATCTCGGTCAAAATCTTTGCGGTCGGATAAAATTGTGTAAAGCAAATCGGCATCACGAAGTTGAAAAGCGTTGATAACGGCAAAATTACTGGCTGCTTCACGAGCAGTAATATTAGTAAAAGATGCGGCATCTTCTAATTCGTGCATTAAAATATTTTCCATTAACCTAATGCGATACCCCATAGAATAATCCACATATCCGTTAAACTGCACAACCGAGTAAATCAGCATAAACGCCGATAAAATTACACATACCCCAACCGCTGGCAAAATTATTTTGCTTTTAAGATTAAATTTCATGTCAATCCCTCCCAAATTCAGCAACAAACCCCAACAATACGTCTGATTAGTGCTGTTATTTAGAGTATCATAAAAATTTGCTTTTGTCAAATAAATTTATTGTAAAACGATAACGGAAATTATTTTTAGAGAATGGCGTGCGGATATTATACGCCTGTTTGTTCCAAATCCCAAATTCATTAAAATGTCAACCGTATTTCAATATTTTGAAACATTTTTTTCAATCAAATTATTTTCCAAAAAATAAAAATAAAAAACTTTACACACAAATATTTTTTTGTTATAATAAAAGAGTAACAATAGTAATCCAATTTAATAAAAAATGCCAATTTAATAAAAAATGCGGGTCAAGGGCGCTGTTCTTTTGTCCACTGGACAAAATTCAGCCTTGCGGGTGCCCACGGTTTTGAAATTTGGTATAACAAAAAATAACAGAGGTGATAACTATGATTTGTCCAAAGGGAAAAATTTCGAAAGCACGCCGTGATAAAAGACGTGCGCAAACGTGGAAGATTGCGTTGCCTGGCTTGGTTGCCTGTGCCAACTGCGGCGAATATTGCCAACCACACCGAGTTTGCAAGGCTTGCGGCACATACAAACGCCGAGATATTCTTAAATTAGCCGAATAACCTACTTTATAGGTGATACTATGAAAATTGTAATAGCACTAGATGCGATGGGCGGAGATAACGCTCCTAAAGCGATTGTTGAGGGGGCTGTTCTTGCTGTAGAAAAATTGAACGTTGAAATTAAACTTGTTGGCAACCAAGAAATATTAACTCCGCTGCTTGCCACTGTAAAACCCGCCGTTTTGCCTAGTTTATCCATTGTACACGCTCCCGAAGTTATCGGCACGGACGAAGTGCCAACCACCGCAATCCGCCACAAAAAGCAATCTTCAATAATGGTCGGCTTGCGAACCGTAAAAGAGGGCGATGCTGCTGGCTTTGTTTCGGCAGGAAATACTGGCGCGTTGTTGGCTGCTGCAACGGTTGTTGTTGGTCGCCAGCCTAATGTGGAACGTCCTGCGTTGGGCGTACTTTTGCCCAATCGACAGCCGTCTGGCTTGCCTGGAGATACTCTGCTAATCGATTGCGGTGCTAACATGGACTGCAAACCGCTGTATCTTGCACAATTTGCGAAACTCGGCACGGATTATCTGAAAAAAGTGCGAGGGCTAAAAAATCCGACTGTTGGGCTTGTCAATGTTGGTGCAGAACGTGAAAAAGGCAACACGCTAGCAAAAGAGGCGTACGAATTACTAGAAAACGCCGAAGTAAATTTTATTGGCAATGTCGAAGCTCTGGATATTCCCGCAGGTGCGGTTGACATTGCAGTTTGTGATGCCTTTGTCGGCAACGTTATTCTAAAGTATAGCGAAGGCTTTGCAAAAAATTTTATGTATATGTTAAAAGATGAATTGACTGCTGACACACGTTCTAAAATAGGCGCGTTTATTGCCAAAAAAGCGTTCGGAAGAATGCGGCAACGCTTTAATCAGGACGAAGTCGGCGGTGCACCATTTTTGGGTTTGAAACATTTAGTAGTAAAAGCTCACGGAAACTCTAATGCAGTAGCTATATGCAACGCAATTAAACAATGTGTGCTGTTCGAGCAGACCAGCTAAAAGGAGGAACGGCGATTTTTTGCCAACTTTATGGAATTTGAAAAAATTAGAGATGTAATTTTATCACAAATGGGTGCAGCAGGCGGAAAAATTACAGCCGATATGATTACGCCCGAAACCGATTTTGTTACCGATTTAGGGGCGGATTCTTTGGATGTCTTCCAAATTATAACCGAACTGGAAGAGGTTTTTGATTTTGAATTTGACGATAGTGCGGTTGACAATATACGCACAGTAGGCGATGCCGCCGAATATATAAAGAAAGTTTTGGAAAGCTAATGAATTTACCAAATATACCAAACTATGTGTTCAAAAATCCCAAATTGCTAAAAAGGGCGTTGACACATAGTTCTTTTATGTACGAAAATCCAACCAAAGCCACCAAAAGCAACGAGCGCCTAGAATTTTTGGGCGACGCTGTACTAGAACTGGTTATTAGCAATTTGCTGTACAACCAATACAAAAACCTTGCAGAGGGCGATTTAAGCAAAAGCCGTGCTTTATTGGTTTGCGAAGAAAGTCTTGCGAGCCATGCAAAAAGCCTAAACCTTGGCGATTTTTTGCTACTAGGCAGAGGAGAAATTGCCGACAACGGTTCGCAAAAAAATTCGATATTATCGGATGCACTAGAAGCGGTTATTGCCGCAATTTATTTGGACGGCGGCATAAACCCTGCAACCGCCTTTATAGAGTATCTTTTTTTGGAACAAACCGCCGAGGGTTTTATCCTAAAAATACCGCCAAAGCAACTTGACAGTCCAAAATCGGTGCTACAGGAGAAAATTCAAACTTTCAGTGATATTCCATTGCTTTACAAAGTAACGGATGAATCTGGGCCCGACCATCAAAAAAGTTTCACAATAGCCGTATATTACAACGAAACACAGCTAGGTATAGGCAAAGGCAAAACCAAAAAAAACGCCACTCGCAACGCCGCCGCCGCCGCTTTAGATAATCCCAAATTGGATTTTTTGCTAGGGATAAATTGAATTTTAACCAAATTAAAATAATCGAAATTATTTTATTGGATATGTTGTAAAATGTTGAAATATTGCGGGTTTAGGATAAAATGGTGGACACAATATCCGTTTATAAAATATGCCAAACGTCCGCCTGTCGAATGGGCGTAGGGGCGAACCCGCCTGTCGGACGGGCAGGTATTATCCGCCAATTTATGGCTT
>WRKG01000105.1 GCA_009778185.1 Bacillota bacterium | reverse complement strand
GTCAATATTTAATTGGATTCGTTGAAACATGACAAATTGACTTTCGTTATTATTTTTTTGCAATATAATATTTGCCAAATTAGTTTTAGTGGCTTGGTTGCTTGAATCACTTTTCATTAAGATAAGTGCTGTAATATCGTTGTATTCTTTATCCGATGGATTATATTTATTTACAAAATATAGATGCAAATCGCCCAATAATATAGGATTATGTACAGCAATTAAATCAAAAAAATTAGAATAACACTCATATTTGTCAACTTTACAATCTTCTACTGTTAGTAAATTTTGCAACCATTCGATAGCATCAATAAAAAGATTAGCCAAAATAAAGGTTTTTAGTATTTGCGTAATAAAAACATATTCTTCTATTTGGTCAACAGCGATTCCTAATGCTACAGGCAGTTGGTTATTATCCGATAATTTTTTGTATTCGTATGCCAATAAAGCCGCTTTATTTGATTCAACAAAGTTGCTTTCTTGTTCATAAAGAATACTTTGTTCTATTTTTAATACATATGCAATATCTGTAATTTTTTGTTTAGGCACTGTGTCAAAATATTCTTGTATACATTCGATTGCTTTTTGATGTTCGCCTAGTTTTGTGCACATATGTGCAACTAATCTTACTGATTGCGGATAAATAGTCAAACTATGTGGGTAATTTTCATCCAATTCGGTTTGTTTTGACAATTTTAAGGCTTTTTGAGCGTACTGCAAAGCTACTTTAGGCAACCGCTGATGACTTTGTGCCAAAAAATAAATTACTTGGTAGTCAAGCAGATTTTCTTCGTGGGCTTTCAACATCATAGATAAATATTTATCACTTTTGTTTTTTTCAACAACAACTTCATTAAGATAGCCATAATGCAAAAAAACACTATTCAACATTTTAGTTGGCTCTGCATATGGAAGTAACTGTTCGTGTATTTTGCCTTTCCACTTCATTCCCTCTACTATTTTATATAATCTCATCGAGTTAGGTTTGCTCAAATAAGTTGGTTCTATTTTTCCATATGTTACATTTTTTATTTTGACAGCGGCGTTTCCATAGTTTTTGTATTCTCCGCTGTTAAAAAAATCAATTATTTCTTGTACATCTTCAAATATTTCATCACAAGCTAAAACAAAAAACCACTCGCCTTTAGCACGTTCAAAACCTTGTTGCCTCGCCCAACCAAAATCGTCCCGCCATTCTATTTCGAAAACATTGTCAGTAAACTCTTTAGCTATTGCTATTGAATTGTCGGTTGAACCTGTATCGTGAATTATCAGTTCGCTGTCAACGTTATCTAAAATGGGTTTAATTGCGGTTAGGCAATCTCGCAAAAATCGTTCTTCATTTTTCATTATCATTCCTATTGTTAAAATCATAGTGGATTCTCCTTAAAATACAGTTGAAATATTTGTTGCAAAAATTATTTGTTAATTGCAGATTCTATTATATTAACAATATCGATATAATTTTGGCTGTTTTTTCCATATTTATTTTCAAAATGTTGAGCCAAATTATTTAGCAGTTGCGGATTGTGTATAATTAGTAAATTTACAAAACTATTGTAACATTCTTCTCGGTTTATTGCAATAGTAGAATCAGCCGTTAAACGTTGTGCTGGCAAATTTTCGAGATATTCAACAGCAGTTTCAAAAAGATTCGCTAATATGTATGCCTGTAAAATATTTTGGATAAAATCAATATCTGCAATATTTGGCAATAATATATGGCTAAAAATTCCGAACAATTTGTTATTATCCGCTTGCTTTTTGAAATCGTACGCATCTAACAGAGCTTTGCTTGCATCCAAAAAGTTGCCTTGCATTGCAAAAGCTAAACCTTGCTGATATTTCAAGAAAAACGCATTTTCCGTTAATTGCGATTTTGGCACTTGATCAAAATATTCGTTTGTAATATCTATTATTTTTTGATATTCACCAGATTGTACGTATATCGATATATATACATGAACAAACAAAGGATAAAAAAGCGGATAACTGTAAGGATATTTTTCGTCAAGTTCGGCTTTTTTAGCTAATTTTAGTCCTAAATCGCCGTATTTTAAGCAAATTGAAATGTCGTAAATGCCAATAATTTTGCTAAACAGAAAAAATATATTTTTGTAATTAGTTGGATTTTCTTCTAAAACGGTCAACATATATTCGATATATTTTTCGGTTTTGTTATTTTCATGAACTACCTCGACAGTATTGCCATAGTGCAGTATCGTAGAGTTTAAGTTTTTAGTAGGCTCTGCGAAAGGCGACAAACGTTCGTGAATTTTGTCGTGCCAGTGCATACCGTTTATTATTTTGAATAATCTGCATGGTTTTCCTGTTGCAACGTATTGATTTTGCTCGTGAAAAACTTCTACTATTTTTACAGTTGCTGTACCATAATTTTTGTATTCGCCGCTATTAAAAAAGTCAACTATATTTTGCACATTTTCAAAAATTTCGTCTGCATCCAAAACAAGAAACCACTCGCCTTTAGCACGTTCAAAACCTTGTTGTCTTGCCCAACCAAAATCGTCTCGCCATTCTATTTCGAAAACGTTTTTTGTAAACTCTTTAGCTATTGCTATCGAGTTATCGGTTGAACCTGTATCACAAATTACGAGTTCGCTGTCAACGTTATCTAAAATGGGTTTTATTGCGGTTAAGCAATCTCGCAAAAAACGCTCTTCATTTTTCATTATCATTCCTATTGTTAAAAGCATGGTGGATTCTCCTTATTTGCTGTTATTTAGTACATTTTCGATTATGTTGCAAATGTAGTTATATTCTTGCGGGTTTTGGATATATTTTGCTTGCAAAGTTTTTGGCAAATCGTGTAGCATTTTGGGGTTAAGTTCCAAAATGTATTTTGCAAAATTAGCGTAACATATGTACTTGTCAATTTTATAGTTGACTGTAGCTGTTGGTGGTATTTCGGTAAAATTATCAATCCAGTCAATAGTATCTGCTAGAAGATTAGCCAAAACAAATTTTTCCAATATATTTGAAATATATGTAATGTCGTCAACAGGATAGTTTTTAGCTAATGTATAAATTGGTTTTAGTTCGTTATTATCTGCCCTTTTTTTGAGTTCATACGCTATTAAAGCGGCATCTTTTGCTTGTATAAATTGGCTTTGTTTTCCAAAAGCCAAACATTGCTGTAATTTGAGCTGCACAGCTATTTCAGATATTTGTGATTCGGAATTATCGTCAAAATATTGGTTTACAAAATCAATCGCTTTTTGATATTTCTCAAGACTCATATAAAATGACATCAAAAACAGTGCGAAGTTATGGTATAATTGTGGCATAAAATGAATTTGTTTATTTTGCTGATTTTGTTCTTCCTGTTGTGCTAATTTTATTCCTATTTCAGCATATTCAATGCTCTTTTCAAGGTTTTCAGAAGAATATTGTATTGCTAATTCCAAAAGGTTTGAATAATCTTTTGGATTTTTTTGATAGATGCCCAAAATTATGGAGCGATATTTTTCATATTTTTTAGTATCCTCCAAAATTTGCAAAGTGTTTCCGTAATGTAACAAAATAGAGTTCAAATTTTTAGTTGGTTCTTTATATGGAGCTAAATATTCATGAACTTCGTTATGCCAGTGCATTCCATCAATTATTTTGAACAACCGTAAATATTTAGCTATTGTTGTGCTATTTTGAACGTTTGGCTCTTCTGTTCGCTTTACAGTTGCTGTACCGTAATTTTTATATTCGCCGCTATTAAAAAAGTCAACTATATTTTGCACATTTTCAAAAATTTCATCTGGATCTAAAACAAGAAACCACTCGCCTTTAGCACGCTTGAAACCTTGTTGTCTTGCCCAACCAAAATCGTTGTGCCATTCTATTTCGAAAACATTATCAGTAAACTCTTTAGCTATTGCTATCGAGTTATCGATTGAACCTGTATCGCAAATTACAAGTTCGCTGTCAACGTTATCTAAAATGGGTTTTATTGCGGTTAAGCAATCTCGCAAAAAACGTTCCTCGTTTTTCATTATCATTCCTATTGTTAAAAGCATGGTGAATTCTCCTTATCGGCTGTTATTTAATACATTTTCGATTATGTTACAAATGTAGCTATATTCTTGCGGATTATGGCAATATTTCGCTTGCAAAATTTTTGGCAAATCGTGTAGCATTTTTGGGTTAAGCTCCAATATATATTTTGCAAAATTAGCATAACAAATATATTTGTCAATTTTATAGTTGACTGTAGCTATCTGCTGTACTTCAGTAAAATTATCAATCCAATCAAGGGCATCTTTTAGAAGATTAGCCGAAACAAAATTTTTTAATATACTAGAAATATATATAATGTCATCTTTAGGATAAAGCATAACAAAAGCGTATATAGCTTTTAGTTTATCGTTGTCTGCCATTTTTTTGAATTTGTATGCCTCTAAAGCGGCGTTTTTTGCTTGAATAAATTTGCATTGCTTTTCAAACGCCCAACATTGCGTTAATTTAAGAGTAACAGCGGCCTCTGATATTTGCGATTTTGGCGTATCATTAAAATATTGTTCTGTCAAATCGATTAACTTTTGATATTCTTCGAAGTTAAAATATAGCGATGTCAAAAGTTGTACAAATGATGGATAAGATTGTTGAGTTACTTGCAAATGTTCGTGTAAAGTTAGTTTTTCCGTGGTTTTTGCAAGGGTTATTCCTATTTCGGCATATTTAAGAGCAGTTGGTTGATCAACATGATAATAAAACGAAGTCAACGCCAAAATATTATGGTAATTATTTGGCTGTTTTTCGTAAATATTTAACATATTTGATACGTATTTTTCGACCTTGTCTTTTTCCAAAACAACGTTTGTGGTATTTCCGTAATGTAGCAAAATTACGTTCAAATGTTTAGTTGGTTCTGTATAAGGGGCTAAATATTCGTGGATTTCGTTATGCCACTGCATATTTTCAATTATTTTGAAAATCCGCAAATGTTTGGCTATTGTTTGGCTATTTTGAATATTTGGCTCTTCAGTTCGCTTTACAGTGGCTGTGCCGTAATTTTTGTATTCGCCGCTATTAAAAAAGTCAACTATATCTTGTACATCTTCAAATATTTCGTCTGCATCAAGTTTGAAGAACCACTCGCCTTTAGCACGTTCAAAGCCTTGCTGCCTTGCCCAAGCAAAATCGTTTCGCCATTCTATTTCGAAGACATTGTTTGTGAACTCTTTAGCTATTGCTATTGAGTTATCGGTTGAACCTGTATCGTGAATTATAAGTTCGCTGTCAACGTTATCTAAAATGGGCTTTATTGCGGTTAAACAATCTCGCAAAAAACGCTCTTCATTTTTCATTATCATTCCTATTGTTAAAAGCATGGCGGATTCTCCTTATTGGCTGTTATTTAATACATTTTCAATTATGTTACAAATGTAGTTGTACTCTTGCGGATTTTGGTTATATTTGGCTTGCAAAGTTTTTGGAAAATCGTGTAACATTTTTGGATTAAGCTCCAATATGTATTTTGCAAAATTAG
>WRKG01000104.1 GCA_009778185.1 Bacillota bacterium | reverse complement strand
CCCGCCTGCCGGCGGACAGGCAAACCCCGCTGGGTACGCGTACCCAGACCCGCTTTTTTATGATATTATTTCGTTTTGAGTTATAATCCATTGATTACCCTGTAGTTGTAGGGTTGCGCGGTGCATATTGCTGCGAACGTAAAAATGTCCTAAATATTCCAAAACCCATGATTCTTCTACTATAGCTAGAAAAGTGTTGTTGTTAATAAACGAGCCAGCTGTTACACGAACATCAAACATTGTGCGGAAGTTTTGTGGACCTTCTGTAAGTATAAGTAGCATTCCGTCATCGTCGTGTACGTGATTTAGCATTTGCTCTTCGTCCATTAGTGCGTGAATTTCGTCTAAAGCAGCTTGATCTAATTGCTGTGTAATGCCGATTGTGATTGGCGTGTAATGGCGCATTAAAGCACGATCGTTAAATACTGCTTGCGAAAATCCTGTTATGCTGCCAAATCCGTATATTCCCGCTTTGTACGCCAACCGAGATGTAAATGCCGATTCTATTGCGTTTTCGACAAGTTGCCTTCTGCTATCGGCTGGCTGTTCGCCATAATATTGCATTTGCATGAACAAACTTGCTTCGGTTGAATAAATGTCAACCGAATTTACGGTTATGCTTAAATCGGCGGCACTAACTTCGGTAATTCCGTATGGTCGAGTGTCAAAAAATAGGTCAGTGCCGATTGCTTGCTCCGAAAAAAAGTTATCGCCAGGAATAACAATGTTTCCTGTTTCGGTGCGAATGGTTAAATCGGCGTTAATTTCGGCACGAATGCGATTGCCATTTTCATTTATTGCGTGAAACACCAAAATTACAAGTGGTCCGTGCGTTCCCATGCGTTCGAGTACAAGATTATGGTTGCCAAGCGTTATTATTTGCTGATATTGCGGTTCGTTTCGGAAAAGTCCGATAATATCAACAACATCGGACGGATTAGGATACGAAACAAAAACATCATTAAAGTTAAGGCGAATATTCGAATCCAAATTACGAACAGGTCCAAACGAAAGCGTACCAAGCGTTACGTCAAATTCTGGGAAGAAAACCTCGAACGGTTCGGGCATATTGGGAGTTAAACTCCGCGAGCCTTCGTGCATTCTAATTGCATCGCCCCTAAAAATTATATCGCCGTCCATGGGATTAGTATGGCGTAAATAGGTAATTTGACTGCTAATATTGCTAAAATGGGCATTTGATATAACAAAATTTTCGTCTGTGCCAGGAAACAGCGGCTTAGGAGTATCCATATAAACGCTACGTGGTTTGGTTAAACGATCTTCCCAAACAAAGCTGAAATTTTCGGTAATTCCACTAGTTATTTCTTGTATGTGCAAAACAAAACGAGTTGTATTGCGATCTAATGGGCTAAATTCCAAAACGGCATTTCTGGAGCCGCTAGCATTTAGAAGAATGTAATCTAAATTTAATGCGCGTTGCTTGTACAAAACATCGTCTTGATCGTATAGTACAAAAACGTAGTTGTCGGGATTAAAAGTATTGGCAAAGTGGAAAGCTGTTCCTGTGTTGCCAGCAGTTATTCGTTGCAAAATAAACTCTGTTTCGCCAACTTGCAACGATCTTCCTATGTTGATAAAATGGTTGTCATTTGTAACGCTAACGGGTTGCGAGATAGGAATACGATAAGCGATTGCAAGAGCATGGTCGCGACGAGCGGCGTAAACTTGGTTTATTCCGAAAGCGACGGCAAAACCCGAACCTACAATAAACAATAAAATAGTAGCGGCAGTTGCAATAATTCTTGGCCAAGACCATTCTAATACGCGCTGCTTAAGAGTTTTATTTGCCGCACGGCGTTTTGCTGCGTACGCCTCGGATGCGGCTTTTCTGCGAGCCTCAATTTCTGCAGGATCAACCTCTTCGGCGGTGGGATCGTAATAAAATTCGGACCATTCGTCCTCTGGAGCGGCTTTTATAGGAGCGGCAACTGCGGCGTTAAGGGCTTCGTCCTCTTGTTCGTCCATTGCAATCATGCGAGCGAGAATATCGTCAGCACTTTCTTCGGGATTATCTACCGCGGGTAAAATCAATTCTTCTGTAACCGATGCTGTACCGCCCAACGAATCATCGCCACCCAACGAGGCAAGCAAAGAATCCAAATCAATTCCGCCAGTTACTGCATATTGTTCTTCTGGCTCTTCTATTCCTAAAATGGGATCTAGGGTTGATTCTGGCTCTTCGGTGCTTGCGATAGGTTCGATTTTTTCAGCAGGTTCAACAATTTCGCTAGTTTCGATATTTTCGATGGTTTCGGTGTTGTCAACGCTTTCGGGAGTTTCGACAGGTTCGGTGGGGTTGATAATTTCGGTTTCTGCGGTAGTTTCTGTGTTGCCACTGCTAAAATCGTCCGCTGCCATTAAAGCGGCTAAAGCAGAATCTAGGTCATCTCCTGCCAAGCCTTCCAAATTCAGATTATTGTCTTCTTCAGGCGGATTATTACCAAAAAGCATTGCGTTAATATCGTCATCATCTTTAGCTAAAAAAGGTTGGGTATATTTTAATTTTGGCAAAATTTTTCCTCCTTTCCATAATGCAATTTTATTTTACCACAACAAATATTTTTTTGTCAAAATTTTTTTTGCGTGGTATAATTAAGATAAAACAAGGGTTAAAAATTTGCATTTGCCTAAATCGTAGGGGCGGATAATATCCGCCAGTTATGTCTTGCGGGCGGATATTATCCGCCCCTACAATAAACCCCAACATTGTTATTATAAATTTTCCAAAAGGAGCAATTTGTATGAAATTTACAGACGGATATTGGATGTTACGGCAAGGAAACGCCGCTTTTCCTTGCATAGATGTACGAGATATTAAAATAAACAAAACTAAAGCTACATTATATATTGCACCGCAAAAAATTTTTAACCGTGGACAAACATTAGATGGTCCACTGTTTTTAATGGAAATAACATCTCCGCAAATGGGCGTTTTGCAAGTGCAGGTAAAACATCATTTTGACAGTCAAGAGCCAAATTTTAACATCAACCACGAAAATTTTCCGATTATCGTTGAAGAATCCCAAGAAAGCCTAAAAATAACGACAGGAAAATTATCGGCAACCATTCAAAAATGCGAGTTTAGCATAACGTATTTTTGGGATGACAAATTTTTGACGGCATCAAAGCCGCGGCAAATGGCGTATATGACAACTAACGACGGAGAATTTTGGCGCGAACGCTTGCAAACATCGGTCGGCGAACTTTATTATGGTTTTGGCGAAAGGTTTACTCCGTTTGTAAAAAATGGTCAATCCATTGACATTTGGAACGAAGACGGCGGAACAGCATCCGAGCAAGCCTATAAAAACGTGCCTTTTTGCGTATCTAACAAAGGTTACGGCGTTTTTGTAAACGAGACAAACAAAGTTAGTTTCGAAGTCTGTTCGGAAGTTGTTTCTAAATTGCAGTTTTCTGTGCCTGGCGAAACGTTGGATTACATGATTATCGGCGGCGACAACTTGACAGATGTAATTTCCCAGTATACGACAATTTTAGGACGACCAGCTTTGCCGCCAGCCTGGAGCTACGGTTTGTGGTTGTCAACATCTTTTACCACGGATTATAGCGAAGAAACGGTAAACTCCTTTATTGACGGAATGTTCAGCAGGGATATTCCGATAAGTGTGTTCCATTTTGACTGTTTTTGGATGAAAGAATACGAATGGTGCAATTTTACATGGGATTTAGATGCGTTTCCAGAGCCTGAAAATATGCTAAAACGGTTAAAAGACAAGGGTTTGAAAATTTGCGTTTGGATAAATCCTTATATAGGGCAAAAATCGCCGTTATTTTCTGAAGCCGCCGAAAAGGGCTATTTTATCAAACGCACGGACGGCAAACCATGGCAATGGAATAAATGGCAACCAGGAATGGCAATAGTAGATTTTACAAATCCGCAAGCGGTAGAATGGTATCAAAGCCACTTAAAAAGGCTAATGTCGCAAGGTGTAGATGCTTTCAAAACGGATTTTGGCGAGCGCATTCCTTTGGATGTTCAATATTTTGACAATTCTAATCCTGCAAAAATGCACAATTATTACGCATATTTATACAATAAAGCGGTTTTTGAAATTTTGCCAAAAGACGATGCTGTTGTTTTTGCAAGAAGTGCAACTGCTGGTTGTCAACAGTTTCCTGTGCATTGGGGCGGCGATTGCGAGGCAACCTACGAATCAATGGCAGAAAGTCTTCGCGGCGGCTTGTCGCTTGCAACCTGCGGATTCGCCTTTTGGAGCCACGATATTGGCGGCTTCGAACACACGGCAACTCCCGATTTGTATAAACGTTGGGTTGCTTTTGGCTTGTTTTCAACGCATTCTCGGTTGCACGGAAGTATGTCGTATCGTGTACCGTGGTTATTTGACGAAGAATCAGTTGACGTTTTGCGATTTTTCGTTAAACAAAAACATATGTTAATGCCGTATATTTATGCAATGTCGGTTAAAGCCCACAAAATGGGCGTTCCTGTAATGCGACCAATGGTAATTGATTTTCAAAACGACCCAATTTGTGCTAATTTAGATACGCAATATATGTTTGGCGACAGTTTTTTGGTTGCTCCTGTGTTTAACGAAAACGGCACAACATCGGTATATTTGCCTTGTTTGTTCCGATTGCCCGAGTATTCTCATTTGAAAAGCACAACGTGGACAAATTGGTTTACAAACAAAACAAATTTTGGCGGATTTGTAGAAGAAACGCACGATTATTTTGGATTAGGCTTGTGGGTTCGCCCAAACACAGTGATTGCGACAAGTTCAACGGATAACTCCGCAGTATACGATTACGAAAAAAATGTTACACTTCATGTATTTGAGTTGACAAACACAACGGCTTACATTTACGATAAAACGGGCAATTTAGCAACGGAAGTAGAGTTGACAAATAATGAGGGGAAAATCTCGGTAGCGGTCAAAAAATTTGCTACAGCGTTTACGCTACTTTTTAGAGGATTAAACTTAAAATCGGACGAAATAGCTTGTAAAACGGTGGAATTTGGTACTGCCGTTGAGGTTGATGTAGAAAACAAGCAATTTTTGCTTAATTGTGTTTAATTTTGGGATAATATTAGGTTTTTTTGCACTTGCAAAATGGTTTTGTTGTATGGTATTGTAAATTGAAGTTAGTTAGGCGCTAACTTTTGGGGAGGGTTTTGTTGTTTGAACCTCAAAAAAAGATTCTTGTATAAAGAATCTTTTTTTGTTGGGTGAAAATTATGCAAATAAAATGGGAGAATATTTGTTATGTTCGAATAATAGCGATGATGTGTAAAAAATAATTTGACATTACAAAAAAATCATGCTACAATTATATAGAATAAAAATATTTTTAGAAAGGACTTGACAAATATGCAAATTTGTGTTATCATTAACGAGCAGAGCAGAGCAGAGCAGAGCAGAGCAGAGCAGAGCAGAGCAGAGCAGAGCAGAGC
>WRKG01000103.1 GCA_009778185.1 Bacillota bacterium | reverse complement strand
TGGCTGACTTTTTGAAAAAGAATGGAGGAAAAATTGTGAGTATTTTATTTACAGATTTTAATTTGGATGATGCTAAAGAAGTTTGGCGGGAAGAGGCCCGAGAAGAGGGCTTGGAAGAAGGTTTGGAAAAAGGTATAGAACAAGGTATAGAACAAGGTATAGAACAAGGTATAGAACAAGGTATAGAAAAAGGTATAGAACAAGGTCTGAAAGAAAAAGCAGTAACAATAGCCAAAAAACTATTAGGCAGAAATTACCCAATAGCTGACATTGTCGAAGATACAGGGCTTACCTACGCCGAAATTAACCAGCTAATCGCCGAGGGCTAGAACAATACTTTACTGCAAACTATAATCTCAATATGAAAAAAATATCAAAACTAAAGAACTTTGCATTGTTGAAGATACACAACTTACCTACGCCGAAATCAACCAACTAATCGCCGAAGATTAAACCCACAACCTAAATTTGCACACTTCAACAAAAAATAGGACTGTTCCCAGTCCTATTTTTTCAATCTTGTTTATCGCATATCCATAATAATTACATCCAAAATTTCGAAAAGATCGCCCATTGTTAAAGGTTCGGTGGGACGAACATCGCCGTTAATAAAGCCTAATTCTAGGGCTTTTATTAAGGAGAAATGACTATCGGGATTGGCGGTTACTATATCGGGCGGGCCCATGGTTATTGTGGGCGTTACGGCTGTGCCTGTGCCACGTTCGTACAACGTTACCAAAGCAGGAATCGCCAACTGTCGTGAAGATAGCTGATCTGGCAAATCGCTTGGCACAAAAACTTGTCCACGTGCAAGGGCTTGCATATCGGCAGAATCCACGGGCGTGTTGACTGTTACACCCGTTCGGCGCATGGCAACCGCCGCAATTAAATTGTTGATAACTGTTGCGTTGGCAGGGGCAAATGCGTTAAAACTATCCATGTCGCGGATGTTTAATGCCGCATTAACTCGCAAAAATGCGTCTCGTGCTGGATGATCGGCGAACGTTTGCGGCGGTGCTGCTTGGGCTATTGCCGCAAAACTTCCCGCTGTGTACGTTTCAAACTGCAACTCACCTGTTACTGGCGAATGGCTCGCCGATAACCGCTCCCAGCCGCCTGTCCAGTCAGTAGACGTGTACAATCCGATGTTCTGCTCTAATAATGCCGCTTGATTATCTAGTACAAAAGCTAGTTGCAACGGCTCTGCAAAGCTATCAAAGTTGAGAGTTCGGGTTGGTGTTACAACTTGTGCGCTAATTTGGCGAGGTACACTTGCGTAACTTGCCGCATATTGCAAATTTGGCGAGGTTTCTTCGCTAGAAGATACCATTAACCTTGTTGTTGTATCAGGTCCAACTCCGCTTAACGCCATTCCTTCGGCGGTCGCTAAACTGCCAGGCGTAAACGTTGTTCGCAAATTGCCAGTTGTCAACTCTAATGCAATTTGCCGCTCGTCAAAGGCGTTTATTATCGAAAACGGCATTTCAACTACGCTGTTTGCAACAGGCATATTATTATAGGTGGACAAATCCAAAGTGTAGGTAAATACCCTTTCTTGGACAAGCCGAGAAATAAACCGTTGGTCAACGTTTTGGTCGCGCGCACCCATTTGGTCAATTTGATTGGTTCTAAAACGGAAAGTTAGCGTATCTGTAACGGGATCGTAAATCAATTCCCAATCACGATCGGGCAACGGGAACAAATCGGGGTTTACATCGCCGTCATATTCCTCGTCCGTTTGTCCCGAGAAAAACGAACGATAATGATAATCCAAAGATTCAATGCGGCGCATTTGCGATGGATTTTCATTCAATGGCTCTGTTCCTGGAATTATTATCTCAATAAAATCGAGAAAGTCTTCGTTATCGGCAACCTGCATTCTGTAGCTATACGAACGCACAAGCCCTGTTGGCGTTGCACCACGAGTTACCGTCAAAACCGTCCAAATGCGAACATGATAACGGCGATTAGGAATCAAATCGTCAATTAACGCCATAAACGTTGACGTTAATGTTGGACTGTCAAGCCACAAAGCCGTGCCGCCTGTAACAATTTCGGCAAGCGGAGCAGCATCTGAAGCAAATTCGTTGTTAATATCGGCAAAAATTCTGTTCCATTCCAAAATTAGACGGTTCGGCGATTCGCCGTGAGCGTACGTTGTGCCGTTTTCGGCGTTGTAACTGCCCAAACTTAAGCTACTTGCAAGCCGTAATCCGTGCGGAGCTTGCGGCGGTTGAATGTCCAAAGTTCGCTCGTTGACTGGGTTTGACCACACAGATAAATTTCCCGTTGCGCGGGCACGTATCCAAAAATAATACATTGTGTTCGGAAAAAGCCCTGTAACCGTGTAATAAAGCCGTCCGTCGCGTTCGATTATTTCAATATCTGCGAAACTATCGTCAAAATTGACAACGGCTGTTCCGCCAGTCGGATAATCTAACAAAAGTTCAGAAAACCGCAACTCGTATTCCATTTCGTCCGAGCCGTTCCAGCTGACCGTGATAGAGTGGTCGGTTGTACCCTCGGTAATTCCGACGATTGCATCACGTTCAACTCGCAAAACTGGTACGGTTGGCGTAATATCTAGCGGAGGACGCTCTGTGCCAGTGGTTGCACTCGTGTAAGACGGATGCACAGCGGGTCCAATTTGATTTTGCGGCCAAAAGAAAATTACATACGAAGTATTGCTGTTTAGCGGACTCGCCGCCGTTACATGAGCAGCGTTTACTTCGTGAGTTCTGCGCAAGTTGTCTTCGTTTAACGTTCCCAAGCCGATATTTGTCCACATTCCAGGATTTGCACGAACAATGTTCAAATAAGCCTCATATGGATCTGCTCCAGCGGTTTCGGTCATTATGTTGTACTCCACTACGTGGATGTTGTTGTGCGTGATATTTGCATTAGAAATATCCATTAAACGCACGGCTGGCAACATATTATCGGGACTATCGCCAAAAGGTCCAAGTTGCGTTCCAATTAAGGCTTGCACATCGTCCGAAGATAAATCCACGGTATCAAGTTCCCATAAACGCAAGCGTTCGTTTTGATTTTCTGCACCTCTGCCAAAAATCAACTCGCCGCTGGAAGTTCTGCCGATTGTGTCGCTCCACATTCTAGTAATGGGATTATACGCCTCAAACCAACGGTCGTTCCATTCGATTGTAATTGTCGAATCGGTTACAACCTGCATTCCGTCTTCGTCTTCAAGCACACGAACAGGAATCATTGGCGGAACCATATCGATTGGATCGGTCGGGGGTATATAAATAGAGCCGAACGACGGATCGGACGGATCGCCAGGCGAAAGTTCTGGGCGACGTGCTTCTATTCGGATATAATACACGCTGTTCGGCTGAAACGGCACAGGAGCGAACGTTCCGCTGTCGGTAAACGTTGTAAAACGATTGGTAAAAAACCAGTCATACAGCGTTGCGCCAGTGATTTCTTCCACTGCCAAACGCTCCAAAATGGGAATAGTATTTGCGGGCAGTCCGCCGTCCGAAGTAATTGGAGGAATTGTCGGTCGAGTGGTTTCATCCCCCAATAAAGCCAAACTGTCGGTTATAAATACGTCAAAAACAATGTCGGTATCGATTATAAACTCTCTGCCGTGTTCGTCTGTGCCAGCGGCAAAGTTTGGTCCAACGGTTTGAAAAAGGTCGTCTTCGGGATTGTACATTGGACGAGTAAACGCTCGCCATTGAATATCAAGCGAAAGCGGATCTTGCACAGTAAGAGAGCGAATTGTGGGCGCATAAGTATCAAAGCCGACAACTCCAGGGAAAAACGAGGCGTAATTTGTCCACATTCCGTCAACAGGAATTTCAACGCCGTTAATTAGCACAATAACACGAATTATAAACCAGGACGGCTCTGTCGGTCGCGGTAGTATATGAGATGTAGCCAACTCGGCTTGTACGCCCATAAAAGTTTGGATAAGCCGTGTGTTTTCGGTACTTGCAACAAAATCTTCGCCAGGTTCTGCAAGCAGTTGACGTACTTCAACACGGTCAATTCTGCCAACGGTTGGCAACGACCAAGTTAAGAAAATACGATTGCCGTCGGGCGTTAAGTTAAGTTGCGGACGCAAGTAAAATCCTGCATCAGTAAACTGGTTGCCAGAATAATCAAAGTTAAAAATGTTTCCGCCAATATTTATTAAACCGCTAGTATTTTGGTGAATTAAAACACCAGGAGAAACATATGGTACAACTTGAACCTCATAAATTGGACCAATTTGCGGATCGGACGGCATAAACTCGAACGACCAAGTTGCATTTGCGTTGCCAACCAAAAGCCCAGGAGTATCGGGATTAACAACAGGTCCAGGAATCCAGTCGGCGGGATTATTGCCAGTTCCGCCTTCTTGTACTATTCTGTACATAAGTTGGTAAGCAGGAAAAACTTGCGTAGGCGGCATAGCAGGAGGTCCAGGGTCGCCAAAAAGAGGATTATCCCAAGTAACGAGCATTCCGCCGTTTTGTCCGTGAGCAACTTCAACGTTAATATCTGTAAGGAATAAATTTTGTGCCATATTAGCCCGCGGCGGTACCATCTGAATAGAATCGGGCGGTAACTGCGGTGCAGGCGGTGCAGGCATTGGAAAATGATGCCAGTGCCAAGGAACAACTCGAAACGCATAAATACTACCAGGAGTCAACGCTCCAGTAAAATTGTAGCTATGCGGAACGTTTCCAGCAACCGATTCAGGAAGAACAGGCACGGGATGATCCCGACGAATAAGCCCTTGTCCAGGCGTATGAAGAAAATCCTCGCCAGGAATGGATGCGTTACGCCATTCAATGTCAAATTGTTCGGGTTGGTGCATACCAGGTGGCAAGCCCTCTGTAGGTATATTGCTTAATCCAGGAGTGGGCGGTCCAATACGTTGGGCAGGTCCCCAAACCCAATGCAAAGTAAAATTGTAAGGACCTCCAATCGGTGTTTCAGCAAGGTTGTTGACAATTCCGCCGCCTGGCGGAGTATGTACTTCTCCTTGTGGGTTGGCAAAAATAGTTACAGGCGGAAACACGCCAAAAGTAACTAAAGCCACTAAAATAACAGCGATTATTTTTTTCGCATAGCTATTCTTTTTGAAATTAAATGAAAAGTTCAATAAATTAACTCCTTTCAGAATAAAATTGTTGGGTTGTTGACATTTTTATTATAGCATTTTTTTTGTGGATTGCATAGAGGAAATGTTACAAATTTATTGCAAAATTTGTTGGCTGATAATTTTAATTTTAATTTGATGCTAAATAAAATCAAACCGTTATTTCAAAATGAATAATAAGTTAAATCCTAAAAATCCTAAAAATTACGCTATCAAAAAATACAATAAAATTTTTGTAAAGTCAAAAATTTTATTGTACAATTTGCACAAAAATTATAATATTTTATCAAAAAATTTGGTAAACAACTGCTAATTGACAATATATATATATATATATA
>WRKG01000102.1 GCA_009778185.1 Bacillota bacterium | reverse complement strand
CAACGCCCCAACTTTCGTTGATTGGAACCCAAGCCACAATGCAAGGATGATTGTAATCTCGTTCGATAATCTCAAGCCACTCGCGAGTTAGCCGTGCAACCGCTTTATTGCTAAAAATGGGAGCAGCCGCACATTCGCCCCAAACCAAAAAGCCGAGTTTATCCGCCCAATAAAGATACCGAGGGTCTTCCACTTTTTGGTGCTTTCTTGCTCCGTTAAAGCCCATTTCCTTTGCCAAAATAATATCTTGTTTGAAAGCATCGTCGGACGGCGCTGTTAGTAAACCCTGCTCCCAATAGCCTTGATCGAGTACCAATTTTTGGTAAAATGGGCGATTGTTAAGGTAAATCATTCCGTTTTGCGTGTGAATTTTTCGCATACCAAAATAAGATGTTACCGAATCCAACAATTTTAGCCCGTCCAACAAACGCAATTTTACGTCAAATAAATTGGGATTATCTGGCGACCAGGTCCAGCCGTTATCGTGCATTAAAGTTCTAAAAATTTTTTGAGAAAATAGGTTGACTGTAGATTTTGTATAAGATGCTACCAAATGTAACGTTTGTTTTGCCACGGTTTCGCCGTTAAAAGTAATGTCAAACTCGATGGTTTTGTTGGCAAAATTGCCCGCTACTTCAAATTCGATGGAAATATCGCCGTTGTCAACGTCTGGCGTAAATTTTAGAGATGTTATATGCGTTGTGTCAACCCATTCTAGCCAAACAGTTTGCCAAATTCCTGTTGTGCGGCTGTACCAAATTCCAGAGGATTCTTCTTGCCAAAATTGTTTTCCTCGGGGAATAGTTTCGTCCGTTGAGGGATCGTAAACTTGCACAACAAGCGTTTCGGTTGGGTTTGTAAAACTGTTTGAGCCGTTCAAATATGGTGTTATATTAAAACTAAATGCAGTGTGTCCACCTTCATGAGAGCCTACTAAATGCCCATTTATGTACACATTTGCAAAGTAATCTACCGCGCCAAAATGTAAAATTACTTGCTGATTGTTGTCAGGCACGGTAAAATTTTTTGCGTACCAACAATAATCGTGAAAAGTTTTGTCGTTTATTCCGCTTAATGGCGTTTGAAAAGCAAAAGGAACATTGATTTTTTGGGAATTTTTGGCATTTGCAAAATTTTCAAACCAGCGTTCTTTTAAGCCGATGTTTTGGTCATCAAAGGCAAACGACCATTCGCCATTTAAGTTTAACCAGTTGGCTCGCACAAATTGCGGTCTAGGATATTCTTCTCGTAAAATTTCCAATTATAATCACCTCACTTGTTTAATTTTTTGGGGTAAATTGTTTCAAATTATTAAAAATTCGGGCGGATAATATCCGCCCCTACGTTTAGCGGATTGTAGGGGCGGATATTATCCGCCCGTTTATTAAAAATTTGCAATGTCATATTATTTTCAAATTGTTCATTGATAAACCAATTATAACAAAAAAATCCAAAAGATAAAAGCCCAACCAAAACTAGTTGGAAGGGCTTCGTTCATGTAAGTAGAGCAAATTGCTGCAGAATGCCGAGCAAATAAACCTATATTAAATGCGTATGGCAACGCATCATGTTACATACGAACGATAACAATTATGCACGGGAAACGTTGGAAGCTTGCGGGCCTTTTGCACCCTGTACTACCTCAAACTGAACCTCTTGACCCTCTTCGAGAGTCTTAAAGCCCTCCGTGTTGATCGCGGAAAAGTGAACGAACACGTCGTCTTCACCTTCGATAGAAATAAAACCGTAACCTTTTTCCGCATTAAACCACTTAACTGTTCCTGTTTTCATGAAAATCCTCCTAATGTGAGTACAAAAAATATAATCGCACGTTGAGTTTCTAACTAGTACGATAAATCTTACAACACTATAATATCACGTGTTATTATGTTTGTCAAATTTTTTTCAAAAAAAAATAAAAAAATTTTTTATGCCGAAAAACATTGAAATTACAGGGTTTCGCCCGTTGTCAACACAAAAATTGAACAAATTTGCAAAATAAAAAAATTTATTTTCAAAAAAACATTACAAAATACTAAATTTCTGTTATACTATCTTATAATAATATTTTGAAAATGGGAGAGGGTTTTTTTACTTATGGTAGATTTTTTCCGTAATACGTTTTCGTTCAAAGAATTGATACAAACATACAAAGCGGGACAGCTAGATAAGCGAACAGTCAAAAAAGGGTTCATTATATTTATATGTTCTGTAACGTCTTATTTGATTTTGGCGGCTATTGTTACAATGTTACTTTTGGCACGAGATAATTCTGTACATATTATAAGCACGAACAATGCTACTTTTGCTCAAAATTCGTCCAATTTGCCAAATGTACCTTCGCAAAATTTGCCAACTCCGCCCACAGCAATCGAACTACCTATTATAGAAGAAACTGACGAAACCGAAGAAACCGCCGAAATTGAAGAACTGGCTATTCCTGCTCGCACAAATGTGCTATTATTGGGCATCGATAATGTCGGATTAGCCGACGTTATTATTGTAGCTAGCTTCGAACGAGAATCTGGCGAAATAAACCTGTTAAGCATTCCACGAGATACCTATACGTTGATTCCGCCCGAACGTATCGCAAATATGCGAAATGACGGCGTTTGGGTTCCCAATACAGGAATCGTAAAAATAAATGCCGTTCGCTCGCTTGGTGGCCCAAACCACGGTATTCGCTATATGCAAGAGCAACTTGCCGAAACTTTGGGCATACAATTCGATTATTTTGTCGAGATAAATATTCGTGCATTCCGCGAAATAGTTGACATAATCGGCGGCGTTGAAATTGAAGTTCCGCAAGCAATGAATTATCACGATCCCTACCAAAATTTACGCATAAATATCCCAGCAGGATTGCACCTTATGAACGGTGCAATGGCAGAGCAGTTTGTTCGCTATCGTGGTTACGCAAACGCCGATTTAGGCAGAATTAACGCACAGCAACAGTTTATGACGCAACTTTTTAGGCAAGCAATGACGCGCGATGCCTTATTAAGCAACCCTATCGGCATGATACAAATATTGTTGCAAAACGTACAAACCGATATTGGATTAGATTTGCTAAATTATATCCCATATATTGGCAACCTTAATCCCGAACTAATTTTTACATATACATTGCCTGGCGAAGAACGGCGAATACAAGGCTCTTCTTTTTGGCTACCCGATTCTGCTCTTGTACCAGATGTTGTAAACCGTATGTTTCACGGAATTGTCAATTATGAATATGCAAACGCCGATTTGAACGTTTCCTATTTAGCGGCTCGTCCCGAAGGTTATCAATCGGCAAGAATCGCCGTGCTAAACGGTTCTAATATTGGCGGCGTTGCTATGAATGTATCTAACAGGCTTACAATGAGCGGCTTTAACATCGATTACGTTGGTCCATATACGGGTCCGCGCCGCAACCAAACTTACATAAATGTCCGTGACGAAAAATTAGGCAAGGCAATAAACAGATATTTCCGAAACGCAGTAGTAAATGTAGACGAAAATTTATCCGACGAATTTGATATAATAATCGTAGCAGGTAGAAACGAACAATAAATAGATTGCTTAAAAAAGGTGTTAAAAAGGGGGAAAATTATGCCAACCACTACCAGATTTATAATTATAAGCAAGGATGCCCTTTTTTGCTTACATCTTAAGGAGGGACTCAAATCTTTTCCTACAGTAGAACTTGTTATTGTAGTTGCCTCGCTACTGGAGGCAGAAAATAAAATTGCCCGCAACCGTTCTAACGTTTTTTTAGTGGACGAAGATTCTGTGTTTTTTGATTCGCAACTTATGCAACGCATTGCTGGACGGTTTAACAATATTCTTGTTGTAACCACCGCCGCCAAGGAAAACGCCGTAAAAAGGCGATTGCAAATTGGCGTTACCGATTTTGCTCTAAAGCCAAAAATGTTCAGCAAAGCAGATACTAACAGATATTTACAAACAATTTTACGCCGTATGACTGGCGTTGTCGCATCTCACAACGTAACCGTTAATTATAAAGATATTACTAAAACTGTCGGCGTAAACGATAAAATTATTGCAATAGCGGCATCTACAGGCGGCGTTGAAGCACTGGAAAAAATTTTGGTCGAACTTCCTGAAGAAATTCCGCCGATTTTGCTTGTGCAACATATGCCTTCTGGCTTTACCAAATTTTTTGCAACCCGATTAGACGGCAAATATCCGTTTAGCATAAAAGAAGCCGAAACGGGCGATTTTTTAATGAAAAATCAAATGCTGATTGCTCCTGCGGGAAGTCATATGCAAATGGTTGTAACGCAAAATAAATTGGCGGTAGATTGCTTTTTGGGTCCAAAAATGCACGGAGTTATTCCCGCAGCGGACATTTTATTTGAATCGATTGCAAACATCCTAAAACGAAACGCCGTCGGAGTAATTTTAACAGGAATGGGCGCAGACGGCGCGCGCGGTCTCATGCTAATGCATATGCAAGGAGCAAAAACTATCGGGCAAAACAAGGAATCTTGCGTTGTTTACGGTATGCCAAAAGTTGCCAAAGATTTAGGAGCAATAGATTATGAACTACCAATCGACAGAATCGCCAGCAAAATTGTGGAACTTATCTAACCAAATTTTGTATAACGCAATGTACGATGCAAATCCAACAAAATTTTTGGCACATAGTTCTAAAGCTATAGCAAAATTTTACAAAGGAAGACCATTATGGTTGTACATATCTGACGATTTTAGTACAAAAAACATACGAAATTTTATTCAAAATTGCCAAAATGTCCATTCGTTACATTTAACCGAAATGAGCGGAATTATAACATCACAACGTGCCGCACAAGTTTGCTTAGAATTTATGCCAACCGCAAAATACTGGGATATAGTTGCCATGTATTTGCCAACCGTAATTTCTGATAGCAATTCGCAAAATAGGCTAGTTTTGCCCACGTTATCCCATTTGCCCATAATTTGCTCTTGGATAAAAAATTTTTACAAAGACGCACTATTGCAAAGTTTGCCCACCCAAAATTGCGAACGGTTAGCAACCGCTTTAATCAAAGGTAAAAAAATTTATTGCTTGCAAACTCCGCAATTAACAGCCCTGCAAGCAATGGGAATGCAAACGCCGTTGCCAAACGCAATAAATCGGCTTAATCTAATATACGTACCGCCCGAAAGTCGCAACAAAGGTTTCGCAAAAGATATAGTAACGTTAATCGTCAACCGCTTGCAAAAACAAGGGCAAATGCCAGTATTATACGCACGAGTTGACAACGCTCCAGCAATGCAATTATATAAATCGTTGGGTTTTGTGGAAGTTGGCAGGTTGACAGAATTACGTTTTATTTGACTTTTTTTGTAATTTTGATATAATAAAGAGGTAGCAAATGGACACAAAAAATTCCACAGGACACAAATACAAAGATTCAGTTTTACGGTTGATATATCTCGAACCAAAG
>WRKG01000101.1 GCA_009778185.1 Bacillota bacterium | reverse complement strand
CGCCCGAAATATAATGGCGACCGAGACGGTCGCCCCTACGGTAAATACTAAAAAACCGCATTACAAATGCCAAAATATAGCATTATAAAAAAATTAAAAATTAAAAAAGGGTAAAAATGGCTAAAATAAAGAGGTTGGGTAAACTATGACGTTAATTCAATACTTTGAACAATTTATATTGTTTCTACAGCAAAATCAGGAAAGCCCATTTATTTTGATAGGATACGCCGCAATTCATTTATGGGTTGTTCTGTTAAGGATAATAATATTTTTTGGCTACAGAAGTCAAAATTTATGGTTGGCAACAGATACACATCCCAGTAAATCGTTGAAAAAATTGACTGATTCTGCTGGCATTCGCAGTGGACTTTTGCGACGAGTTGTAGCCGATTATGTGTTAGTTGCCAAAAAAAACGCGCCAAACGTTCCTGTTTCAGAGATTGTCGAAAAGCACGTACTTCGCCTAAATTTATTTGGTTGGCGTTATTCTGGCATTGCTAACTGGATTGAAAAATTGGAAAGCGGATTAGTTTTTTTGGGGCTTGCCTTGGCATTTGCTATTCCGCCAAACACGGCATTATTTGCATTATTGGCAATTTTGGGATTCTTACTGCTAAAGTTGTTTTCGTCAATGTTTGATTTCAAAGTAGCCAAGCTGATTTTGTCAACGGATATTACTGTATATTTGGCACAAGAAATTGGGCAATTTTTCGCAAGCACGCCAGAAGGTGCGGTGCTAAAATTTAAGGAAGAAATGATAGAATCGATAAACAAGCAATCGGATGTATTAACCGATGCAATTTCCAAACTTGCCGAAGATATAACTCCGATAATTGAGCATTTGAAGCCATTAGCCAATTTGCCAAAAGCCTTGGACGATATGCAACAAAGCAACGATCGTTACGCTCTGCACCACGAGGGCTTTTTGGCACAATCGCAAATTATCAAAGATTCGCAAGCCGCTTTGGAAAAAAGTTTGGCAACCTACGAAACTACGCTGCAAAGTATCTACAAATCGATGGGCGATAGTTTAGGCACATTTATCGAATTATACGGGCAAAATGCCGCAACTTCCCTAAATGATGCTCTGCAAGCCCACGTTACCAAAATTGAAGAAAACAATCGGCAAGTTATCTCAACCTTAACAACCTTAGTAAACAATCTAGCAACCCAAAACCGTGATATTTCCAACCATCTTCGCATACTAGACGAGCGTATTAACGAACTTTAGGGCAAAAACCTTGGGACTAAAATCGTGGGGCGTTGCCCCTCGCCAGGACTTCGCCCTGGACCCGCAACATTTGCCCTAGAAAGGAGTTACCATTGAATTTACTTGATGCTTTAGAGTATCCATTGCCTGTGCTGAATGTTTCGGTTGACAAAGTCAATATTGAAAACGACAGCTTGGAAAAATCCTTTACCATACGAAATACAGGCGGCGGTACTTTGAACGGTAATATTATTTCTCATAATAATGCTGTGTACTTTTCTCCCAATACTTGGGAAACAAATAAAATTGAAATACGCTGCAAAATTCGCAATGATGTTCAACTTAAACCTGGCGAAGTGTACAGTTTTTCCGCTACAATTATCTCTAATGGTGGCTCTTTTGTTTTGCCTATAACCGTTCGGTTAAAAAAAGCGGCACTCATCACAAAAGACGGCATAATTATAGCAAATATAAAAGAATTTTACGATTATTACGAAAAATCTCCCGAAAACGCACTTAACATTTTCGCAGGAGATAAATTTGCGACTTTGCTAAACGCCATAAATTTTGCGTACATCGATGCGTATAATCTTCTCGTTAAAGAGGAAAACAAAGAACGCGCTTTGGATAACTTTTTTATTTTGGCTGGCATAAAAGAACAAACTACGCTAATTATTCCGCAAAAAGAAGTGGAACACAGCGCAATCGATAGCGCAATGATTCACGGAAATTTTACGCTTCAAAAAAGCGATAACGGCTATTTAGAAGGCAGTTTTGCATTAAAACATAATGCAAATTGGTTGACACTTTCTAGCCATCATTTTAACAGCACCGATTTTGATAAAAATAACACGGCTGTAATAAATTACAGGATTGATCCGCTGTTGATAAGCAAGCGCTACGAACGCGAGCAAATTTTAATCGAAACCTGCGCCGAACAGGAAAATGTCAACATTGTTTTTAAGCGAACAATGCCGCTCACAGTGCAACTAAAAAAAGAGGGTTACACTTTCAATGATAACGGCGAAATTTTATTGCGAAATAATTCCGCAGATTCAATGATTATCCAGCTTTTTTGCAAAGATACTTTTGTTAAGTTTGTGCAATCGGATTACAAACTGGCAAGCGGAGGAAAATTGCTTGTTCCGTTTAGCATAAAATTATCGATAACGCAATCGGCACAAATTATGTTTCGGCGTGTGCCATTTTTACGCACAAACTTGCAAATAATTTGCATTCACAAAGGCAAAAAAATTGAAAAATTATTGCCCATTACGGCAGGTGAAATATAATGGCAGATGACAAATTAGAAAAATTAGATAAACCAGATAAACTTGATAAACTTGACAAATTAAGTGAATTACAAACTAAATTAGATGTCCAAATAGCCAATTTTGAGCAACGGTTTGATAAAAACCCGACAATACGGCTTGGCATAGGTTTTGCGTTGCGATATTGGCTAGCTTTTGCAGTTGCAGATTTACCCGAACCACGTCAACTGCTTTATAAAGCCCAAGGAATTGTCAACTCTTTGTTGCGTGTAAATAAATCGGATACACGTTTATTTTGCTTGGCAATTTTTTTCGCCATCGAGTTGAATCAATACGACAAAGCCAACGAAATGCTAGACAACGCTTTTCATTACAAATCGTTTTACCAAAAAAATGCACCCGAAGTTTATAATATTTTGGCGTTTTTGTACGCTTATTTGGAAATCAAGCAAACCCGCGTAAAATCCGCCAATAAATACATCAAAATTTTGGAATCGGAAGAAAGCAAAAATGTTGACAATCTCATTATGTTGGGAATTTTGCACTCAAATTTGGGAAATCAATCCGAAGCCTACAACTATTTTATGGACTTTTACGAAACCGATAAATCCACCAAAAATATTTTTTGGTTTTTTGGCTTGTTCAATTTTTACAAGCAAGCCGCCGCCGCACGAGAAAAGTTCAAAATACGGGAATATGCTACATTTTTGCAAGTTATTTATTGGGCGTTAAATCACGGTGCAAACGTGGAAAACGTTGTAAATGCACTGCCGCCAAGCACTTCTCTCGAGGCGGATATTGCACTTTGCGAACGCATTCATTCGCAATTTCCTAATCCGTGGCTACTTAAAGGGCTTTGCGAACATTACATGGCAAAATCGGATTACAGCCAAAAAGCCTACGCTTGTTATCGTGATGCCGAACGCCGTCAAATTACTTTGCCCAATTTAAGCTATTTTTTGGTGCAATCGGCTTTCAAAAACGGCTCGGAAACCATTCAGCGGTACACAATGGTGCAATATTTGATTGCTCCAAGCGGGGATATTGACTTGCAAGTTTATGTGTATCATTTGCTGTTGACAGAGCCGAATATGTCCGATTTGGCTGGCTCGCGCGTTAAAGAGATTTTGAAACTTGCAACTTACTGCTTAAAAAATGGTATAAAAGGACGTTATGTCAACAGCTTATATTATTTCTTATGGATAAATTTTAGCGAAACTTCGTTGACTTCGGAAGATATTTCCCAAATAAAGGCAATTTTGCAAGAAGATTTATGCAAATTTGAAATTGTCAATCCACAAAATACCGCGCGATATTTGTATGTAAACGAATGGGAACGGCAAAATATTCGAGAGTATGAATTTCCGAAAGATGGCTCTCCGCTTGTGATTGAGGCATTAAGCAACCGATTTAGATACACCGTTTTGGGCAAGCAAAAAATTCAAATTTTAGATATTCGCTTGGAAATCCGCCGAAAAGTTGCATCGGCTGGCGTTTCGTTGTATTTGCAATTTTACGAAGACGGATTATCTTCATTTGAGATAATTGCGTATTTGGCAAAAGCGTATCTGCACAGCAGCCAAAAGGAAAAAGCCGATTGGGACAAAATTTTGAAGTTAGTTTTGGCAAACGAAACGGCATCTAGTGCCTTCAAAACGCAGTGCAACGTAGCTTTAGGACAGTTTTATTACAGCCTTGACAAAATGGATTTAGCTTTAGAATGTTACTCTAAAGCGGACGAAAACGCTGTTGACGATGAGCTTTTGGAGCATATGTTAAATGCGTATATTCAGCAAAAAGCCTACAAAGCGGCGGCTGGTTTGCTTTCTCGTAAATCGGAAAAAATTCGGGATAAAACTTTGTTTAACGCAATAAAAACGTTGTCCGCGCCAGCTTGCGAAGAATGGCACGCAACCATTGCGCAATCCGCTTATGGCTTGCTTTTGCGTATGCGTTATCACAAAGATATTTTAACAGTAGTTTTGCAACATTTTATTGGCACGCAACAACATTGGTTGCAACTTCACGCCGCGCTTGCGACCGTTTCGCTCCAGGACGAAACTTTGGAGAATCTCATTTTGGATAACGCTGTTTGGGCACATCATTTTGACGAGGCAACCCAAAAAATATTTGCAAGGCGCGTATTTGATTCGCACGAAAATTTTAGCAAGTCCATCCTAAATTTTGTATATTACAGTGCATACGAAGTCATAATTAAGCACGCACAGCCAATAGCAGAAACCGTTTCGGCTTTGGAAATTATAGCATTATCGGTGGACGAAATTGACAAAAACGACAAAAACAAGTTGACAAAATCATTGGCAATATATGCACTTTGTCATATTTATTTAGAAAACGATATAAAAACGGCTAAATCGGAAGAAATAATAAAAACTTCGATATTATTGCAAAAAAGCAACGGAATTTTATTTCCTGTATTCAAAGATACCGAAAATACAAAACGGTTGAAATATTTGCGAAACAGCTATTTGGAAAAATATCGTCCGTTGGCATATAAAACCCTGCCAGGAAAGGACGTTTGGCTATATTACAAAGTTGACGGCGAAGACGAATGGCGATCGCAGCCAACTAAATATTGGCGGTTTGGGCTGTACATTGTGTGTATTCCGCATTTTTTCAACGAAAATTTAGTTTATTACTTCAGCGAAGAGCTGCCAACTGGTAGCATAACAACCAAACAGCAAGAAGTCCACAACGAAAATAAATATTTGGAAGAAACCAGCGAAGACACCTTTTTTACAATAAACAACGCCACAATATACGAACAAATGTTCCGCTACGATCACGTTGAGGAAATTATCGGCGAATTAGTAAAAGAAGTGCGTTATCAACGCAATCGTTTGATATAAAACCAAAACCTTGGGGCGATGCCCCCCGCCTGCCGGCGGACAGGCAAACCCCGCAAGGAGCGCGCCCC
>WRKG01000100.1 GCA_009778185.1 Bacillota bacterium | reverse complement strand
GGGGCGCTGCCCCCCGCCTGTCGGCGGACAGGCAAACCCCGCAAGGACGCGCGCGCCCTTGACCCGCCTTTTTATGTTAAATATGTTAAAAAATTATGTTATCTTAAATATGCTAAAAGCCCATAATTTGGGCTTTTAGCGGATATATTTTAATTTATTGCGGTTCAATTAAGCCGTATTCGCCGTCTTTACGTTTGTACACAACGTTAATTTCGTCGGTTGTTGCACTACGAAAAACAAAAAACGAGTGATTTAACAAATCCATTTCAATGATGGCATCGTGGGGATCCATCGGCTTTATGGCGAAACGCTTGGTTCTGTGAATAACAATTTCGGATTGCTCTTCGGGATGCTCGGTTGTCATGTAAGATTGCTCTTCGACGGTGGCAACATTGCGCCTGGAACGCTCGCGTAATTGTCCTTTATATTTCTTAACTTGTTTTTCTAGGATGTCAACTACAGAATCTAAACAAGCATTTATATCTCCAGCAGTAACCTCTGCACGAAGTAGCCTTTTGTGCATTGGTACGCTTACCTCCATTTTGTGTTGATGCCGCACAGTGCTAATCACAACAAAAACTTCGGCGGTATCTGGCAAAAGTTTAGCCAGACGGTTAATTTTTTTTTCGCTTGCCTCTTTTATGATATCGTTAAGAGATATATTTTTGCCTGTAAATGTATACTTCATAGGTTACACCTTTCTACATAAGACAGCGGTTTGTGGCGTTTAGTGTGTAACTGCTCTTTCGGTTTCTTTGTCAAAAATATGCACTTTATTTAGGTCAAAAGCCATTTTAATTGTATCGCCAGTTTTTGCGGTACTTCTAGGATTAACGCGAGCGGTAACTTGTTGTCCTGCAATCGTGAGGTACAAGAAAACTTCCGCACCAAGCAATTCGGTAACTTCAACACCAGCGTCAACAATAGCGCCTTGTCCAGCAGCAGAAATAACAGCCTCTTCGTCATGCAAATCTTCTGGGCGGATTCCCAAAACAACTTGCTTGCCAACATAACCGCCGTCCTCAACAGCTTTTGCTTTGCCTTCAAGCAATTTAATGTTATACTCGCCAATAGTTGCAAAAACATCGTTACCCTCTTTTTTGATAACTGCGTCAAGCAAGTTCATTTGTGGCGAGCCAATAAAACCAGCAACAAAAAGATTGTTTGGTTTATTGTACAAATTAACAGGCGAATCCACTTGTTGAATAACGCCGTCTTTCATAACAACGATACGAGTACCCAAAGTCATAGCTTCGGTTTGGTCATGCGTAACGTAGATGAACGTTGTTTGCAAGCGTTGATGAAGTTTTGTAATTTCGGTACGCATTTGCACACGCAATTTTGCATCCAAGTTAGACAAAGGCTCGTCCATAAGGAAAACTTGCGGCTCGCGAACAATAGCACGACCCATAGCAACACGTTGTCTTTGTCCACCAGAAAGTGCTTTTGGACGACGATCTAGCAGATTTTCAATAGCCAAAATTTTTGCCGCTTCGTTTACACGCTTTTCTATTTCGGCTTTAGGAGTTTTACGAAGTTTAAGACCAAACGCCATATTATCATAAACTGTCATGTGTGGGTACAAAGCATAGTTTTGGAAAACCATTGCAATATCCCTATCTTTTGGAGCAACATCATTCATAAGCCTATCGCCAATGTAAAGTTCTCCCTCCGAGATTTCTTCTAATCCCGCAATCATACGTAAGGTTGTCGATTTTCCGCAACCAGATGGACCAACAAAAATTATAAATTCTTTGTCCCCTATATCCAAATTAAAATCGGATACAGCAACCATTCCGTTAGCATATTTCTTCATGATATTACTAAGTCTTAATCCAGCCATTTAATAGCCTCCTTGTTTATACACCCTTTCGGGGGATTTTATACCCCTGTTAGGGGGATTTATGTAGCCCTTTTCAATGATTTAATAATACACAATTATTTTAATTTAGACTATAGCAGATTTCCACAAATATTTTATTACAATTTTGTTACACTTGTACATTTTATTTTTAATTTAACAAAAATTTTTTTATTTTTTGTACAATTTTACCTAATTTTGCACAAAAAATGTTAAAAAATTATAAATCGAATATTTACGAAAAATTGACAATTATTACATATTCCCTTTATCAACTGCATTTACAATAAATTTATTGTAAATTTTGAAAGGAAATTTTTTATGAAAATTTTACTAATTTTGGTCAGTTTAATTTTGCTAACTTCGTGCTACGATATGGAGGGCGATTTTAATTTTGACATGACAATAGCCGTAATGTCGCGCGAAGACGGCTCTGGAACGCGCGGCGCGTTTACCGAACTCATGGGAATCGAGCGAAACGGGATTGACAACACTTTCATCGAGGCGGATATTCAGCACAGCGGCGGTGCTGTTGTTACTTCTGTTATTGCAAATATGTATTCTATTGGATATATTTCGTTGGGTTCGCTAAATGACAGGGTTACAAGCGTTAGCATAGATGGCATTTTGCCAACCGCAACAACTGTACGAGATGGCACATATCCTATATTTAGGTCGTTTTATTTTACATTTGGCGAGTTAGATGAGCTTGCACAAGATTTTGTCAACTTTGTTTTGTCGGCAGAGGGGCAATCAATAGCCGCCGAAAGGGGATATATTTCTGTGGATTACGATTCGCCGCCTTTTGCAGGAAGTACAGCGGCTGGAAAAGTGGTAATAACTGGCTCTACATCAGTGTTTCCGATTGTAGAAGTTTTGGGCGAGGCATTTGAGGTTGTCAATCCAAATGCACGCATCGAAGTGCATTCAACAGGCTCTAGTGCAGGAATAAACGCATCAATAGAAGGCACAGCCGACATCGGCATGAGTTCTCGTGCAATAAATGCCAACGAATTAGCACAAATTAACGCAATAGAAATTTTATATGACGGACTTGCAATTATTGTCAACAACAATAATCCTGTGCAAAGTTTGTCATTTGAAGAAGTGCGGCAAGTTTTCGAAGGCGAAATTTTTCATTGGAGATATTTTGGCGGTTGATTTGTAGTTGCCGTAGGGGCGATCGTCCTCGGTCGCCCGTTTATCCACAATTTGTATTTTTTAGCATTTTGCAATGGTTATGAAATACGGGCGGATAATATCCGTCCCTACGGTTGGCGACTTGTATGGTCGGATATTACCTGCCCGTTTATTGCAAAATTGCAATTTTTCTGCAAATTTGTCAACTGTCAATTTGCACTACAAATACTTCTTTACAGCCGAAATCTCATCCCGAAAAGCCGCAGCCTGCTCAAATTGCAATTCTGATGCCGCTTGCTGCATTTTCTTCTCCAACGATTTTATCTCCTTGATAATTTCCTCTCGGCTCATTGATTCTGCACCTTTCTCCAAAGCGTGGCTTTTTTTCTCGGTTGGCGCGGTTGTTGCACGAATTATCTCGTGAATTTTTTTTGTAATGGATTTTGGTGTCCAACCGTTTTCCCTGTTGAAATCCTCTTGAATGTTGCGGCGGCGGTTCGTTTCGGAAATCGCGCGCGACATGGAATCCGTTATGCGATCGGCGTACATTATAACGTAGCTGTCAACGTTGCGCGCGGCTCTGCCAATTGTCTGTATCAGCGATGTTTCCGACCGCAAAAAGCCCTCTTTGTCGGCATCCAAAATTGCCACAAGCCCACATTCGGGAATATCCAAGCCTTCACGCAACAAGTTTATCCCAACCAAAACGTCAAATTCATCTAGCCGCAAATCCCGAATAATCTCAATCCGCTCCAACGTGCTGATGTCCGAGTGCAAATATCGCACACGAACGCCCACTTCCTTTAGATAATCGGTCAAATCCTCCGCCATTTTTTTTGTCAACGTGGTAACTAGCACCTTGAAACCTTTCGCCGTAACTTTGTGAATTTCCCCCAAAAGGTCGTCAATCTGCCCAGTTACGGGCTTTACGATAACTTCGGGATCGACTAGCCCAGTCGGACGGATAATTTGCTCGACAACCTGCTCGGCGTGGGCTTTTTCGTACACATTCGGCGTTGCGGAGACAAACATCATTTGAGATATGTGCTGCTCGAACTCCTCAAATCGCAACGGGCGGTTGTCCATGGCGGACGGCAGCCGAAAGCCGAAATCTACCAGCGTTGTCTTGCGAGAGCGGTCGCCCTCGTACATTCCGCGTACTTGCGGGATTGTAACGTGCGATTCGTCCGCAAAAATGATGAAATCGTCTGGAAAATAGTCCAACAGCGTGTGCGGCGTGCTACCAGCCGCGCGACCCGCCAAATGCCGAGAATAATTCTCAATGCCCGAACAAAAGCCGACTTCTCGCATCATTTCGATGTCGTAGCGGGTGCGTTGCATTATGCGTTGCGCCTCAATCAGCTTGTCCTCCGCCTTGAATTTTTCGATTTGCTCGAGCAGTTCCGCCTCGATGGTTTTTATTGCGATTTCCATTTTTTCGGCGCTTGTAACAAAATGGGCGGCTGGGAAAATTGTAACGTGGTTTCGCAAGCCGATTATTTCGCCCGTTAGAGCGTGAATTTCGGTAATGCGTTCAATTTCGTCGCCGAAGAACTCGATGCGGATTGCGTTTTCGCTAGAATTTGCAGGGAAAATCTCGACAACATCGCCGCGCGCGCGAAACGTTCCACGCTGAAAATTTATATCGTTGCGGTTATATTGGATGTCAACCAGCCGCCGCAAAACTTGATCTCGGTCTTTTTGGGCGGCGACTCGCAACGAAAGCATATTATTGCGGTATTCTTCGGGATCTCCCAAGCCGTAAATGCACGAAACGCTGGCAATAATGACAACATCGCGCCGCTCGAACAAGGCAGAAGTGGCGGAATGTCGCAATTTGTCGATTTCCTCGTTTATGGCGGAATCCTTCTCGATAAACGTGTCCGTGGACGGAACGTAGGCTTCTGGCTGATAGTAGTCATAATAGCTGACGAAATATTCCACGGCGTTTTCCGGGAAGAACTCTTTGAACTCGCTGTATAACTGGGCTGCAAGCGTTTTATTGTGAGCCATTACCAAAGTTGGACGTTGCAACCGTTGGATAACATTCGCCATTGTAAAGGTTTTTCCACTGCCCGTAACGCCGAGCAGAGTTTGAAAGCGTTTGCCATTCTCGAAACCGCTGACGAGCGTTTCGATGGCTTGCGGCTGATCGCCAGTTGGTGCAAAATCTGAAACTATTTTGAATTGCATAAATTCTCCTTTTTTTGTGTTTTTATTGTATTTTTATGCAGTTATACTGCTTGTAGGTATTTTTGCGGGGCGGTTTGGGAAATATCCCAAGCCCAAGTTGTTTCGCCAACTAGGCGGACACGGGCAATGTCTTTTAGGCAGATTGCGTTATAGTTTACGCCTTCTACATCGCTAAAAAACCAGCCAAACTCGTCATAATTTTCGCC
>WRKG01000099.1 GCA_009778185.1 Bacillota bacterium | reverse complement strand
CACCAACGCAATTTTTCAACGACTGATTCACATTATAAAAATGCGGGTCAAGGGCGCGCGCGTCCTTGCGGGTCTGGGCAGCGCCCAGGGTTTTATGTTTTTATCTTTAGGAGGTATAAAAAAATGACAGCAACGCAGGTAATTAGAGAACGGCGTAGTATTCGTAAGTTCAAAAAAGGGGAAAAAGTGAGTGATGAGCAGGTTCATTTGTTGTTAGAGGCGGCAATGTTGGCTCCGTCGGCTTGCAATACTCGCCCTTGGGAATTTATTGTTTTACGCAATCGTGAAAAATTGGATGAAATTCGTAGCATTCATCCATATACAAATATGTTGGAAACCGCCGATTTAGCGATAATTGTTTCGGCTTTGCCACGTACGCAATTTAAGGCGATTGATAGCGGATTTTTCCCGCAAGATTGCGCCGCCGCTACTCAAAATATTTTGTTGGAGGCAGTTGCACAAGGCTTGGGGGCTTGTTGGTGCGGTGTTTATCCAAAAGAGGCTCTTATTGGGCAAATTACAAAAATTTTGGATTTAGAAGCGGGCGTTGTCCCGTTTTGCGTTATTGCAGTGGGCGTTCCCGACGAAACAGGCGGTTCTAGGGGATTTTACGAAGAGGGAAAGGTTAGATTTATTTGACGGCTTTAATTAACGATTATTTCAAAATTGGAACTATTGTCAAAACGCAGGGCTTGCGCGGCGAAGTGCGAGTTTTCCCCACAACGGACGAGCCTTCTCGTTTTGAGCTGCTGAAATCGGTGCAACTTTTTTGGGATAAAAAATCCGCCGAAAATTCCGTTTACAATATCGAAAAAGTCCGCTTTCACAAAAATGCGGTAATTATCAAATTTAATGGAGTTGACGACTGCAACGCCGCCGAACAGCTTGTCGGAGCAAATATAAAAATTCTTCGCAAAAATGCTCTTCCACTGGAAGAAGACGAATATTATCAAGCAGATTTGCTAGATTTGCCCGTTTTTACCGAAACTGGCGAAAATCTCGGCACAATTACGAAAATTTTGCAAACGGGCGCGAATGATGTCTACATCGTTTCTAATCCTAATTCAAAAGATTTGCTCATTCCTGCAATAAAAAGTTGCATCCTATCCGTCAAAATTGCCGAAAATAGCGAGGATTCCAAAATGATTGTTCATTTGCTTGACGGCTTGCGAGAATTATGATACGATTAACTTTCCACGTGCTGACCTTGTTCCCAGAAATGATACAGCAGGCTTGCGAACATAGCATATTAAAACGTGCCATTTCTGCCGATATTATTCAAATTTCGTGCATAAATATACGAGATTTCGCCACAAACAAGCACCGCCAAGTTGACGACGAACCCTACGGCGGCGGTGCAGGAATGGTCATGCAAGTTGCTCCAATTTATGACGCTTTTACAAGTGTTACGGCGAGTTTATCGAGTTTGTCAACCGAAAAACACTTTGTATATTTATCTCCGCAAGGAGCAACTTTTACGCAACAAAAAGCGGCGGAATTATCCGCAAAGCAAGATATTATCCTGTTGTGTGGGCATTACGAGGGCGTTGATCAGCGTGTGCTAGATTTACTTTCGCCCGAAGAAATTTCGATAGGCGATTATGTGCTAACTGGCGGAGAATTGGCGGCATTGGTGCTAATTGATGCGGTTGCGCGGCTTGTTCCTGGCGTGGTCGGCAAAAACGAATCCACCGCAAACGAAACTTTTAGCAATAATTTGTCGGGAATGTTGGAATATCCGCAATATACGCGCCCGCAAGAGTTTCGAGGGCTACAAGTTCCGCCAATTTTGCTGTCGGGACATCACAAAAATATTGAAATTTGGCGAAAACAGCAATCCGAAACAATAACCGCCCAAAAACGACCAGATTTATTGATTTAGAAAGGTAAAAGGGTAAAATTATGCCATCATTGAACAGAGAACCAAAAAAAGTATTGGGATTTTTTGAGAGAATTAGCAAAATTCCACGTGGTTCTGGCAACGAAAAAGCGATAAGCGATTATTTAGTGAAATTTGGGGAAAAACGAGGTCTTGTTGTAAAACAGGACGAAAATTGGAACGTGATAATTTTTAAGCCAGGTTGTTTTGGCTTGGAGCAAAATCCACCTGTAGTTTTGCAAAGTCATGTTGACATGGTTTGCGAAAAAAATGCAGACACGGAATTTAATTTTTTGACCGACTCTCTTTCTTTAGAGGTTGACGGCGATTTTTTGTATGCAAAAGGAACAACTCTCGGTGCGGATAACGGCGTTGGCGTTGCTCTTAGCATGGCAATTTTGGATTCGGACGACATTCCGCATCCGCCGCTTGAAGTCCTGTTTACCGTGGAAGAAGAAACCACCATGAAAGGCATTTCCACTTTTGACGAAACTTTGCTAAAAGGGCGGCGTATGATAAATATGGATTCTGGCAGTGATTCCGCCTTTTGTGTGGGTTGCGCTGGCGGCGGTCGTTTCTTTTTCAAAGTGTCAACCGAAAGCGAGCCGCTCCCAGCAAATACAACTTGCAAACGTATTACAGTTCGCGGACTTTTAGGTGGACATTCGGGAATCGAAATCCATCTTGGCAAGGCGAACAGCAACCGCCTATTGGCACGCATATTGGACGCTTTGTTGGACTTGGATATTCGCATTATTACAATGTCTGGAGGGCTAAAGGCAAACGCAATCCCGCGCGAGGCGGAGGCGGAAATTGCCATTCCAACCGCCAATTTAGCACAAGCGGAGCAGATTATTTCCGACCTTCAAAAAGATATGCGAATTGAGTATCGTTTGCCAGATCCCAATATTACGTTGGCATTTTTGGATATATCGCATACCCCCACCGAAGTTTTCACCAAAGAATGCACGCAAAAATTAGTGTCAACTGTAATGTTGCTGCCTTTGGGCGTGCTACATATGAGTCAAGATATTCCGGGATTAGTAGAAGTTTCCAATAATGTTGGCGTTATGCGAACAGACGAAAACGCCGTTGTTATTGATTGTGCCTTGCGTAGCTCTGTGCCTAGCCGTTACATTTTCGTAAGCAAGCAAATAATGGCACTGGGAAAAGCCCTTGGTGCAGAAGTAAAATTTATCCACCAATACCCTGGCTGGGTATATAATCCAAAGTCGCAACTGCTCGCCACCGCAACAGAGGTTTATCGTGAAATTTACAAAAAAACTCCGCAAATTGAGGCGGTTCATGCAGGGCTTGAATGCGGATTTATGATGGAAAAAATCCCAGATATGGATATAATCTCGTATTGTTGCCAAATTGTGGATGCGCACACGCCAAACGAACATTTGTCAATTCCATCGTTGGATCGTGTATGGAAATTTACAATCGCCTTGTTAAAAACTATATGAAATATGTGATTCCTGTGGGTGCTGGCGTGATAATAACGGTGGCGACTGTGGTATTTGTGTTATTTTCTCCGCTGCACCCTTATAACGATTTGCTGGAAAGCATTGCAGAAATTGCCTATTCTGCCGAGATTTTGGCATCTTCCGAAGTTTCCAGTCCAATGGAGATTTCGGAAATTGTAATAAACGGCACAGAAACAACAAATCGAAGCCCTGAAATCGCATGGTTTGAGGGCTTCGAAGAACATACAACTTTAGAAGAAACTGAACAAGCAACGGAACAAGAAATCGAACAAGAAATTATACAAGAAATTGAGCAAGAAACCGCCCAGAAAATAGACGAAATAACGGCAATGTTAAATCAAATGACCTTGCGAGAAAAGTTGGGGCAGTTAATTATAGTCGCAATGCCAAGCAAAAGCAGAGCAACCACATTGATTGAGGATTATAATATAAGCGGCTTTATCTTTTTTGGTGCAGATATAACGACAATAGAGGAAATACAGCAGTTGACAACCGATTTGCAAGCGGCAGCGGCGATTCCACTGTTTATTGCAGTTGACGAAGAGGGCGGACGAGTTTCGCGCGTTGGGCGGCTTTTTTCTGAAAACATCGGCACAGCTTTATCCATGGCACAAAGCGGTGCACAAAATGTTTACGAAAATTATCGTACGATAGGAGAACGATTGGCTTTGTTGGGATTCAACATGAATTTTGCGCCCGTTGCGGATATTTGGACGAACCCAAGCAACACGGTAATAGGCGACCGAGCATTTGGCAGAGAGCCAGCCGAAGTTGCAGAAATGGTAATTGCTGCAGTGGAGGGTTTGCAGAGTGTCGGAATTTTGCCAATATTAAAGCATTTTCCAGGCCACGGCGATACATATGAGGATTCTCACGATTATTTGGCAACATACCGCCACGATTGGGAGCGCTTCGAGAACGTGGAATCCGTTCCATTTAGAGCAGGTTTACAAGCGGGTGCAGAGGGCGTAATGGTGGGGCATATTGCAACGCCGCTACTTACGGAGGACGATTTGCCCGCTGTATTTTCAGAATATCTTTTGACAGAGATAATCCGCAATACGTGGCAATTTGACGGTTTAATAATAACCGATGCGTTGGATATGCGCGGACTTACCAACAATTTTTCCACCGAAGATATAGTAATAAGCACATTTTTGGCGGGAGCGGACATTTTGCTTATGCCGCCAAATCCCGAGCAGACAATAGAAACGCTACTGCAAGCGTATGAAAATGGGGTAATTCCTGCCGAAATTTTTGAAGAGCGATTAAATTCGGCGGTTGAACGCATTTTGCATGTGAAAGCACAGTATTCGATATATTCGAACAATTTCGAACTCGTCGAACTCGAAACGGATTGATGCGTAAAAAATCGGGTGTATACTCGAACAACTTAAAAACAAGCTGTTGTAGAAAAATGGGCGGATTCGCCTGTCGAACGGGCAGGTAATATTCGCCCCTACAAACTTGCCTAAACATATGGGCGGACAATATCCGCCCGCATTTTTTGTGAAACATTTTTGGTTAAATTGTTTGACTATATATGGAGGAAATCTACATTAGCAAATCAAAATTAAAAGCCCTTTTACATAATGTACAAAAGGGCTTTTTTTGTAACGCATCCCACAGGAGTTGAACCTGCGACCTTTCGGTCCGGAGCCGAACGCTCTATCCACTGAGCTAGGGACACAATTATATTTTTATTATAGCAAAATTTTTGGTGTGTGTAAATAGTTTTAAGATAATTTTGAAAATAAGTTTTACAAAAAAATAAGGCGATATAATATACACCTAAATTTTTAATATGGAGACAAAGAGATTCGAACTCTTGACCCCCTGCGTGCAAGGCAGGTGCTCTCCCAGCTGAGCTATGCCCCCAATGGGTTTAGTATAGATAATAGCCAGTTTATAAAGTCTGGGCTCAAGTGGACTCGAACCACCGACCTCGCGCTTATCAGGCGCGCGCTCTAACCAGCTGAGCTATGAGCCCGG
>WRKG01000098.1 GCA_009778185.1 Bacillota bacterium | reverse complement strand
CACGATTCTCACGAGCATGACGGCGAAATACGGCTCACAAAAGCCGATTTGCGGCCAGAAAAGACAATCCTAGAAATGGCGGAAATCACGCCAAGCCACACCGACCACGGCAAATTTTTCGCCATAAGAGCCGCCGCTTGTTTGCTAACTTGCTTGCTAAATGGCGAGCCGTTGCCAGACACGAAAATGCTTGCGTATGGCTGATTACGAAAGGAGATTTTTATGAAAACAATAGCAATTTTCCCCCTAATAATGGGAAGTTTAACCTTGATGTGGCCGTTCTCGGCTAATGCAATGGGTGCTTTACAAGGTTTACAAAGAGGTCGAGTAGAGCCACTATCGTTTGCACTTGTGTTAGTAGCGTTTAGCATACCGACCGTTGGTTTTTATATCCTAGCCGCAATAAGCGGTTTTGGGAAAATCGGCACACTCGCCACGATTTTGTTGACATTGCTGTGGACTGTGCTAGGAGTGCCTATTAGCTGGTTTGTCGCCGTTATCGTGGATCAGGAAATCGGATATATCGGCGTAGAATTGTTTTTTTAGATAGGAGAAAACCATGCAAGAGCGTACAAAAAAACTGATAATAGTGGGGGCGTTGTCGTGGCTGTGGTGGCGGTATTTCTAGCCATAGAGCAAGCGGAAGAACGCCGCAGGTGGCAGGTTTCCGAAAAAATTTCGGCAACCGTGGTAGATTACAGCCATTTTTCGGTAATGCGAGGCGTAAGACGGCGAACGCCACGCCCACGAACCACCGAAACCCTAACATTTCAGCATGGCGGCGAGATTTTCCAAGCCACGCTGACTAGCCAAGGAACTCTGCGAAGAGTGGGCGAAACAATCCCCATTTTAGTGGAATCCACCGAGCCTATGCGGATTTACCACAACGAAGGCGAGCCATCCTGGTTTGATGCAGTTTGGGGGGCGGTCGTGATTGGTGTGGTTTGGGGGGCAATCGTGATTGGCGGCTTGGTTGGGGGATTTTTCGTATTAAAGGGTGGAAAATCTCGGAGAAAAAATCTCGAATAAATTTTGGCGGTTGGGAGGACAAAATGGAGTTAATGGACGTTTTATGGGGGATTGGCGGCGTGGCTTTGGGCGGCTTTCTGTTGTACGAATTTTGGCACGACAAAAGCAATTTTTGGGAACGCCGCCACGGTGGCTATTGGTTCAAATGGCAGCAACGCAAGGGTGCGCGGCGTGTTGGGCGGATTTTGGGGTTGTTGCTTAGTGGAATGATGTTGTTGGGCGGCGTTTTGGCTTTGTTGGGACTGATGTAGGTTGGGGAGGCGGTTGGGATTGGTGAATGGCGGCTTAAAAAAATTTCAAAAAAAGTTGCAAAAATTTTGATGATGTGCTACAATGTAATTATTCTAAAAAATAGGTGTCGTAAATGGTCGAAAAAGCAGTAAATAGCTTATTAAACTGAGTTAACTATATATTTAGCGCAGAAAATATACCTGTTCCACTTTGTATGAGATATTTGTGTACAATGAAAGTGCTTATAAGTTCATTACCGTCCCCAAATATTTGTGAACGACATCTATACAAAAATAGATTTAGTGCCTTTTATACGTAGTTTGTCGACAAGTTAACATCTGATTTGTGGCAAGCTCTATCTCGACGGTATCTGAAATTTTAGACTTATAGTTCGTTCCAAAAATTCAAAAGTTACCATAGTGCAAAAAAACAAATCAAGGCTTTCATTGTAAGTAATATAGTCATTGACTGTATTCAAAGTAATTGACTTTTTTGTATTATGAAATATTAGGAATAGGTAAGCCTACTGTATCGTAGTTTTCGGCTTTTCCCCTCCTCCGCAGCGTGGCTCTCCAAATCCAACCCACCACCCACCAAATTATCAATAGCATGATTAACCTTGCCCAAGGTAATCTGCTCAACAGATTCAGCAACCTGCGGCGGATTATATACAACCGCCAATTTATCGTCATACAAAAACACCCTATTAACAAACGCAAAGATTAACTTTTTGCGAAAACCTACATCATTTATATCGCCGCCTGTGAATTCGGTTAGCCAAAAAAATATCATATCTTTTGTGATTTCGATTGGCTGTTTGGCGGATATTCTCAATAGTTGCAATTCAATCTCTGCTTTTTCTTCTTCCAATGCCCACAATTTATTTTTGGTTGTGGGCGTTGTTAAACCCTCGGCTATTGCAGTTGCTATATTTTCTAATTGGCGGTTGATTTCGCTTAATTGGCTTTGCAATGCGGCTGTTTCAACGACTGGGTCGTCTGCTGTGCTGATTGTTTTGTGGAGCGATTCCGATATAACTTCCATTAAATTATCTTGTGCCAAAAGTGTCATTGTTTCGGTTAATGCCATGTTTTCTATTTCGAACTTTTTCACGTTGCTTTTTTTGCATTCTCCGTAACGCTTTTTGCCGTTGCAAACATAATACGCCAAATTTTTGTGTCCACTACCCACCATTGCCGCTCCGCACTCGCCGCATCGGATTTTCCCCGATAGCAGATATTCCTGTTTGGCTTTATATTGCCCAGGGCGTTTTTTATTGGCTAAAATACGGGCTTGCACCGTTTCGAATAGCGTTTTGTCGATTATTGCTGGTATGGCGTTCTCTATGCGGATATGCTCCGAGCCGTTGAAAACATACGTTCCCGCATATTTCTCGTTGCGGAGTATCTCCATTATGGATTTTTCGCTGAACGGCTTTTTGTAGCTGTTTTTATAACCGTGCTCTCGCAGCCACTTCATCATTTGCTGATACGATACGCCCTCTGCATAGCTTTGGAAGATGTAGCGGATTGCAGGTGCGTTGGTTTCGTCAACCTCAAAATGCTTGTCGGCGGTTATGCGATAGCCTGTCGGCGGTTTTCCGCCTGTAAATTTGGCTTTTAATGCGGTTTCTTTTAATCCACGTTTTACTTTCTGGGCTAATTCTAGCGAAAAGTATTGGTTGTATCCTTCGAGAACCGACTCCAAAATAACGCCCTCTGGTGTATCAGAAATCTGCTCGATTACCGAAAACACTTTTACGCCATTGTTTCTGAGGGCTTTTTTGTAAATTGCACTATCAAAACGGTCGCGCGAAAACCTGTCCAGTTTGTACACCAGCACCAATTCGAAGTTCTTTTTTTCGCTGTCGGTTATCATTTGTTGGAACGCAGGGCGGTTGTCCGTTGTTCCTGTTTTGGCGGAATCCGTGTAGGTTTCTATTATTAGTATGTTATTCTTTTGGGCGTATTCGGTACACACTCTTATTTGCCCCTCTAGCGATTGCTCTGATTGGCTGCTGCTTGAATAGCGAGCGTATATTACTGCTTTTTTTATTTTGTCCATTTGACATTTTCCTTTCGTTGTGCTAAAATTAGCACCATATTTGAGTTTGCCCTCTTTGTTGAGGGCTTTTTTAGTTGGTTGGTAGTTCTAACCAAATGGCGACTTTTTGTCCCCATTTCAGTTGTCCGATTTTTTCGGACAGTTGCCATTGTCAAACCGTGACAAATTTTCACGGTTTGACATTTCCGCCAATCTGTGATATAATCAATAAAATATCCCAAAAGGAGTGTGATTTTATGCAATATGAAGAACCCTTGCACAAACTGGCAATAAAGGAAGATAACGTTTTGCTTGATGGATTTCCGTTAAAAGCAGTTTCAAAAATTAAGTTGGAAAGTCTTGTGCCAGCAAGCCCACAAATTTACGAAATTAACCTTACTTTGGCGGTTGAACTGGATTGTTAAAACCCCAATTTTGCCGTTATTATATTGCTTGCTATTTGTGAGAGAACGTCTACAGCGAAACTGCCCAAGGTTTTTGCTTGCCTGCCTGTCGGCAGACAGGTGTTTTCGTTTCTGCCCATATATCGACGTTTTTTATCTTGTTCAAAAATTCATGTCCGTTGTAGGTTATGTCCAGGATTACGATTGTGGGTGTGATTTGTCCCATACGGTTTAGTATTTTTATCTCTAAATAACCTGCTTCACTTAATTTAATGCAGGTGTACTCAATCTCGTTTTGCGTGTAACCTGCCCGCCGGCAGGCGGGTCTGTGAGAGTTACCGCTATTTCTGTGGAAAGCAGCCTTTTGCCATAGGGCTGTTTTTCTGCACATAACAGCACGTCTCTGAAACAGTCGTAATTTAGTTTCATTTTATTGCTCCTTTCTGTTGCCCCCACTTCCACGAGTGGGGGCTTTTCAACTGTAAAGTATTACTTGACAGCTGGTTCAATCTTGGCAAAGTTCATCCAAAGTTACGGCGAGGGCGGCGGCTAGTTTTTTGGCGGTGGAAATGGTGCATTTGTTACGTTTTTCAATATTCTCAATGGTGCGTATTGGTACATCCGCCAATTTAGATAAATAAGGAACGCTATACTTTTTTTGTATGCGTATCTTTCGTAAATTCATTTTATTTACCCTTTCTTTTTGCGAAAAGTCCGCTTTGAGCAATTTTTACAATTATTACTATCGATAACACAATACTCACAAGCGACAACGCAATCTGCAAATATAGTAAGAACATAATTATTTGACAATGACAAAGGCTTTTGCTATAGTGAAAAGGGGGCGAGGTGGGAATCCCGCCCCCCTAAAAGTTACTGACTTAAAATTTCCACTAATCGTATAATTGTCGTAAGCAGTAGCACGAAATTGTTAAGCAGTGTTAGAATCGCAGTAACGAGCATCCACTTTGCCAGAGTTTTGTCGTTGCTGCTTTTCTTTTTCCGCCTTTTTTTCAATGCCTTTCCTCCTCTCTGTTTGGTATGTTTATATAATACCACCTTTTTTGGTGGGTGTCAAGCGTTTTGAAAAATTTTTTTATTTTTTTTGCAAAATTTTCAAAATCTGTTCCAACTGCCTTTGTGTTATTGGATTTAGTGGCAATTTTTGCATATCTATTGGGCAAACAGGCAACATTACGCCACTTTGTCCATATCGTTCAGCATTTCTTGCAAATCTAGCAACTCTTCTTGCCGCAATATTTCGGCTGTTTTTTTCACTTGTTCTTGCAGTTGGGCTATTTTATCGGCTTGCAATTTGTTTATCGTTTCGGCTTGTTTAGTTTTATCTTCTTTTAATTCGGCGTTTTCGCTTGCCAGTTTGGCGTTTTGTTGCTTTATTGCCGCTATTTCCGCCGTGTGGGCTTGCTCCAGTTATGTTAAATTTAGGCGTTCTTTTAACGCCGTTTGCAAAAGTTGAGAGAAATTTATTCCCTGTTCTTCTGCTACTTCTTTTAGCCACGCAGGTATAGTTACATTTGTTTTAACCGCCCTATTTTCTATACGGTTTTTAACTAAATCGGGATAAATTGTTACTATTGCTACAACGTAACCTTGTTCCGTTTCGG
>WRKG01000097.1 GCA_009778185.1 Bacillota bacterium | reverse complement strand
TAGTAGGTGCTTGATTTTATCGTATTGCTCTTGATTTATTCTCATAGGAACATTTTAGCAGATTTGATGCGTTTTGTCTAGTGGGAACACGCCCTAAGAAAGGAATTTTACCATGAAAAAATTTTGCATAATATTTGCAGTTGCCGCATTTGCCACGGCTTGCGGCGTATCACAAGAGGCGGAAAACTCCACCGAACAGGCTGAATTGATTGCACCGATTGCAACAATAGCAATAATCGAGCCAAACGAGCAAGCCGAGCAAACCGCCCAATCAGAAATAACCGCAACAATTTCAAACGAAAACGAACAACCAACCGCCCAAACAAACCTATTAGCACATTCGGAAATATCCCAAAATGCAAGATTGCTAAATCCGCCGCCAAATAACGAGATATTCGCAATAGTTCCGCCGCACAACAATATTTTCGCTTGGGATTTAGGCGACACAACCGACAGAGGTTTCCAAGTTGACAACTTTAATATTTACGACAACAGCGGCAATCTGCTAATAGAAACCACTAACTATGTTTTTTCGCCGTTCGGCACAATTTCTCCCAATTTTTATGTAGTTTACGGCGGATTTCCTGTTGAAGATACGATAGGCACAAAAATGACCGAAACCACTTCGGGAAAATATCCTAATGAAATAACTTGGGAATCTTGGGACGTTGACGGCGGCGAAGATTTCGCCAACGGCATTTGGCATTTCCCAGAGGAAGACGGAACTGTGCAGTTGCGTTGGGCGGACGACAATTTTATTGGAAATGGGCAAATTCCGATAACGCCAGAAAAATCACGGTTGCGTATAGGCATTTTGGAAAGCGATATACCATATTTTGATTTTGTTATAACAAGCGTTGTTCGTGGCAGAGAAGAGGCACGGCTTGTGGGCTTGCCAGCTGGTCATGTTAATTATGTCGAACTGGAATTTGAGCCTAATTCGTTGAGTGTGTTTAGGGTTATTCCGATTGTCCGCGGCGGTAGCGGTTTTGCACGGATATTGGTGCAAACTGTGGAGTAAAAAAATATTTTTAGAAGATGTATTCAACAAGCAACAACACCAACGTAGGAGCGAACCAACCTGCCGAACAGACAGGTAATATTCGCCCCTACTTTTTTGCCGACAGATAGGCAAAGTCCAAAAAATGGCATTTTAACGGTGTTGAATACATTCTCTTAGAAATGTCAACGGTTCAACCACTAACAATAATTACTGCATTCTCTAACCCCAACTGTTGACCTATGCTATCATTGCCAAACCCTGCCAAAGTAGCGGCAATCTCGATTCTTAATTGTTGCACTTGCAAAACGTCAACCTCTATTGGAATGGGCAAAACTGCACTGTGCATTATCGGAGAAGTGTATAATGTTATTCCATCCCCAATAATGGTGTAAATTATTGATATTTCGTTATTATTTCTGCCTGGACCAGGTATAATTATTGGATTAAGAATCGCTTGAAGAACGGCATTGTTAAAAGTTTCCAATTCGTATACAACATGATTATAATATGTAACTCCGCCAGCAAAATTTGCGACCAACGTAGGCAAAAACTGAATAGTATTTTGATGTTCATCTCCGTTTGCTCTAAAATCGCTGGCGTTGCCCACTTCTAAAAATGGTTGACTAAAAAGTGGGATTCGCCTAAAAATTTGCGGTTGAGTTGGTGCAGGTTGTTCCGCTGGAGTTGACACATTTTCCGTTTGCGGAGCTGCATTTTCGTTTTGCAGTTGCCTAATTTCTTCTTGTAAATTTGCGATAATTTCGTACAGTTCTCTTGTTTCTTGCAAAAGTAGTGTAATATCTGTGTCAACATTTTGTGTGGGAGTTGGCTCGGTGGCAATATTTGCATTGTTTGCGGAATTATAATATCCCAATAAATATAAGAAAAATCCGCCCATAATTATAACAATCACGATTAATATTGCAATTATTATCCATGAAAGGTTGCCGTTTTTGTTTTTGTTTTGCGAACTCATGGTAAATTTCCCCCTTACTTAAATTTTTGGATAAATCTGTTATTCAAAAAAAGCATTGCCAAAGCCAGGACCATTCCAAGCCCGTGGAGTTTGTAACAAAAGCGTTACACGCTGTACATCTGTTGGAATTTCAATAACTATATTATTTAGAGTTGCGTTTTGTCCGCCAGATACATCACCGCCACCAAGAAATCTGCCAGTATCCGCACAGCTTACTGTCAAAGAACCTCCAGTAATATTACTTACAGAGCCAAGTGTTCCTATTAAGTAAGTAATTCCCAATCCTGCAATATCATAAGTAGCTCTGCCAAATAAAGGACCTGTCATTGTACCGTCTAATCTTCTACTTGATGGAGCGGAAAATGTGTTTTCAATAGTAACACCTGTATGAAAAGTAGTACCACTCATAGTAAACGAGCCATTTGCAGGATGCCCATTCCACCATTCAGTTTCTGCGGCGAAAATATCGCTTTCTAAATAAAACCTTCTAGTTGGCGGCGGCGTTGGTTCAGCAGTTGGAATTGGCGTTGGAACTGGCGTTGATTCGGCTACATATTCGGTTGCAGGTGTTGTTGGCGGTACAAAATGCTCAACATTTTCTGTGCGTAATCTTTCGTTTTCTTCATTAAGTTGACTAACTTGTTCATGCAGTTCTCTTACTTCTTGCAAAAGTAATGTAATATCTACATCTTGCGTGGGAATTGGCTCGGTGGAAACATTGTTATTGCTTGCAGAATTATAATATCCCCAAGCATACAAAATAAATCCGCCCATAATTATAACAACCACAATTAATATTGCAATTATTATCCGTGAAATGTTGCCGCCTTTGTTTTTGTTTTGTGAACTCATAAATATCCTCCTAAATAAAAATTTGTTAAAGTTGCAATTCCATTAAAATATAAATATATTATCACGATATTTAATTTTGGTCAAATGAAATTTGTGTTTTTCAAGTAGATTTTGTCAAAATTTGTTAAAAATTTGCCTTTTCGCCTATTTATTACTTGCGGACGTAAAAGCTGATGTTTATTCGGTATACTTTCCTTGAGTATAATGAGCCAATCTTTCAGACAATGAGCCTGTATGTAACTCAAATAGGTGATTGTCAAAATCATAAAAATATATTTAATATCTTTCACCGACAATACGAGAACGGCTTGCCTTAATTTCTGCCCCAACACATTTTATTCTCTCTGTATATTTTTCTATATCTGCCTCTAAAATTTGAAAAGCAACATGGTTTATGTTTGTTCTGCTAATGGCTGACCTTTGTTTAGTGCAATCCACAAATCATTTACAAGAAAATACTTCGCTGTTAAATTTGAATACACCTATTTGGTTTCAAAAATCCTTGTTAAAAAATCTGCCGTTCGGTTCAAGTACTTGACAATGAAAGTAATATGGCTTATGCCAATAATCATAGACACAGCTTCCTCAAATATAAATTAAATCGCCACCGCCATAAGAAACGGTACCGAACAAAATAATTATACAAAACCGCAAAATTTTCTAAACCGCCAACCCATGCACCGAAAAGCTATATCGCCCACCGTCATCGCCGCTTTTATTGCGGAGATATTTAACTTCCCGAGCATCGTAATCCTATTACCAGTTAAAATATCGGATAAAATTTAAGCCGAATAAATTCCGCATTTCGTCTGTTAGAGATGTGATAAATAATACGTTTTCGCAGACGTATATACCAAACGCACTTGCTGTAGAATAATTAGATAGCAGTCGTTTACCGTGTTGCCATTTGATGTATCAACATTTTCAGTTAATTCGCCGTTTTGGATAATCTGATTTTGTTCGAAACCTAATTTTGCCAAGTACTTTTTGGATATTACGGAAATATTCGTACCTGTATCAACCTTAAAATGCCGACATTTTCAAGGGTTTTGCGTGTTTCTCGTGTAACCGAAAATGCCTCTTCTAGCGTGTCGGCAAATATATAGCAAATATCCTGGGTTCATATAATCGTCCTCGCCTAAATACTGGAAAACCATGAATTTATCGAGCTATTGCGCACCTATCTCGTGCGAACTCGTCAAAAACCTATCATCTATTTTCAACATAACAACAAATCCTTTTTATTTTTAGTATTTTTATTTTAGCATTTACACAAAAATTTGTCAATCCTCAAAAATTAAAAGGACGAAATTTTTTCAAAATTCGCTCTTTTCGCCTGTTACTGAAGAATAATCTCCTCCTCTGCGGTTTTACAGTAGTATTTCGCAACCGTTCAAATCGCAGAACATTATAAATCGGATAACTGAATTAGGAGACACATAGTGTTTGAATTTTTGCCAATATTGTCAAATTTAAGAGCCAGTGGTAAAACTCCAAATTTTCGTCAAACTTCGAGGTGCGTATTATTATATATACAATCATTGTAATCCTCCTGTAATATAATTAACTTGCCTCTATCAAAAGAAAAGCACCGAACAAAATAATTATACAAAACCACAAAAAAACCTCCAAAAAAACTTAATGACATTTGCCCCGCAATGTGATATACTTAGATAGTTGAAAATAATTGCAAAATTAGGAGATACTTATGGGAGAAATTTATACAGCCTGTGTTTATGACACAGAAAAAAGAATTGCATATACAGGCGATGTGGACAAGTTCCACGCAAATTGCCATTCTAACAGCGGCTCGGTTGTAACCACGCATTATTTATTGCGGCAACAGCCGTACAACGTAATGTGGGGCGGCGGTTACGTGGTTATTGACGATTTTCTTGAACAGCTTGACCTAGCGGAAGACGAAAACCTTTTGCTGGGAATATCCACTTATGAAGATTTGGAAAGTTTTGCGGGCAACAACGAAAACGTTGAACAGCTGCCGTATTACGACAAAATAAAATTCATAGATGACAACAGTAAAACATGGCAACGCAAAAACATTTGGCACGGAGATATTCCAGCAAAGGCACTAAAATATTTTGACCACAAAACAACGCTATCTGTTTTATACACGGGATATTTGCTTAATCACACGCAAGAATTGGCGATTGATTTAGCGGATTATCACAAAAAGTCGTTATATGTGCGGTCGTTCGAGCCTTTGTACGGAGATCCCATATATGACGTAACTGTGTGCATTGATGCTGTTCCAGTTTTGGCGTGTTGCGGCGGAAATGCTCAAATGGCGTATTTTGACGGCGTTTCGGCGGAAAGCACTCCGCAACTTGCGACAACTTGGTCTGGCGATTTATTGCAAATTGTGGACGAACTGCCCAAGGATTTTACTCTAATAGATTGCTGTTTTGCCGATATTTGGGATA
>WRKG01000096.1 GCA_009778185.1 Bacillota bacterium | reverse complement strand
CAAGTATTTTGAATAAAAATTTCTTAAAAAATTTAACAAAATTTCATAATAAATTTAGCTTATTTTTGTGCAATAGTACCAAATAAAAAAAGCCCCTAATTTTTTAGGGGCAAAACTGCAACTTAACTAACTTTCAAGCCTAATCACATTGCTTTTTTTATGAGTATCTTTTCCTGCATCTTCTGCTAATATTTCAGTTAAATTTGCCTTTTTTTCATGATAAATATCTTCATGTAAATATAATAAATTTTCCAATCTTGACAACCATTCCGTGGTTTGAATAATGCTTATCGGCTGATTTAAGTGTTTCAAAATCGTTTCTAACAACTCGTCAACTTGGTCAAATTCAAGCATAGCATTTTGCACTTCTATTGATAACATTGGTTTCTCCTTTCTTGTCTGTTTTGTGTAGATATGGTATAATCCTATCAATCTGAAAGGGGTGCAATTATGACACAAAAAACAGGTAACGAAAATTTTTATTTTGAAGACGTGCCGCAAGCCTTTTTGCTTAGCGATTTTTGGCGGTGGCAATCTTCGGATTTGCTCAATAACACGCTGCGGGGCGTTTTGGCGGAGTTTATCGTGGCGAAAGCATTGAACATTGACACGGAAATGCCCCGTCTTAACTGGGATTCGTACGATTTGCTTTTTAATGGCAAAATTCGTATAGAGGTAAAATCGTCGGCGTATCTTCAATCCTGGGAGCAAAATTCTGATAGTGCGATTAGGTTTACAATCCGCCCCACAAAGGAACTTGCCACCGTTGGCTCGTCTCATCTTGCTAGAAGTAGGCAATCGGATTTATACATTTTTTGCCTTTTTACCGAGCGTAACAAGGAAATTGCCAATCCTATGATGTTAGATAAATGGGAATTTTATCCTGTTTTAACGGCTGTTTTGGACGACGTAGCCCCCAATCAAAAGACCATGGGATTGAGTAGCGTTGTGGAAATTTGCCCACAGCCTTTTGATTTTTACAGCTTGCTAGACGGCGTTAATTCGCTCGCAAAGTTAGTTGTATAGTGCCTTTAATACTGAAATTCCATCGTTTATTGTTTGCTCGATGTTGCGACCTAATTGCTTGTAAAATGTGCCGTGTACCATGCACTCGTAGGCTAATTTCATTTTGTTGGAATTATCGCTAGTTATCCCAATTTTGAAATCTTTTGCTATGCTTAGGGCTTTTTTGTAATCTCCCTGCCGCACTAGAGTTTTTACAAGATTGCTTTTTGTTTGCATTTTTATCCCCTTTCCCTGCTCGCCCGTTAGGTGGATGCAAATAATACGTGTGTGCCGTTTTGTAACGCCAATTCTTCGTCAGACATTTCGTAGTCCAAACTGCACAATAATTCGTACAATAGCATCAAATTATTATCCGCTCTGTGATGGCAGTTATAGTCAAAAAACATGGAAGTTCTATCTTCTAGCCGCAAATATGTAACGGTAAATAATAATTGCGTTAATGTCATATTGTCAAGGCTTAAAATGCGGCGACTGGCGGATTCATAACTTTCAAATTGTTCTTCCTTGGGAATGTTACTGTTTCGAAGTTCCCAACTGTAGGGCAGTTGTTCTCTGTCGATTCCCATGAAATCGGCGAAAGTTTCTTTGTGCATTCGTCCTAATTCCTGGGCGAAAACTTGGCTTGCTATCTGCTCTATTGTTGGGAAGTTGTGGCGTATTCTATCGACAACTTTTTTTGCAAAATTCATGCGGAGATTGTAGCATTGTTTGGCTAAATCTTTTAATTCTTCACGGCGAGCGGTTTCTACTTGCTCTTGTTTGTCTTCAGCAATTTGAGATGTTTCCTCGGATTTTTCTTTGTAAAGACAAATGCCGTCATTGTCGCAATTATAATAATATTGCGTGGTTTCTATATCGGTTGGCGGTTCAAATTTTGCGTATGCACTGCTGTGGTGGCGGATTTTTTGATGTAGCACAAGGTCGTTTTCATTTTCAATCATATAAGTTTCAAGAGCGAAATCCTGTACTTTTGTCAAGGTTTCTAATTGCATTTTGTCGGCTTTTTCTTGTTCCATTGCACTTTGTAGTTGCCATTTGAAATTGGGCGTTCCGATTGTTTCCAAAACTTCATTTTTTAGGTTGATGTTGGCTATTTTGTCCAGTTCAGCGTAATCGGATAAAGTGCCACCACGTTGCTCTGCTTGATGTAGTTTGGCTTGGTCTAGCGGAATTAGCTTTTTGCGACTGCGGACGGTTGCTTGTGAAAGCCCTGTTTTTTCGGCTATTGTGGCTACTGTTTCGCCTAAATCTAGCATTAACTGGATTCCTTGGGCTTGCTCGGTTATGCTTAAATCGGTGCGTTGCATATTTTCTAATAACATTGTGGCTAGTTGCGTTGGCTCGTCCATTTCAACTATTGCACATGGAACGGTTTCTAGTCCTGCAAGTTTTGCCGCCGCCAGTCGCCTGTGTCCGATAATTACTGTGTAGCCTTGGCGGATTGCCGTTGTTTCATTGTTTCGCCAGTTTGTGTCGTCTTCCTTTATAGTGGATTTTACCACCGTTAAATTTTGTAATATTCCACTTGTGGCAATACTTGCGGATAATTCCGTTAAATCCCCTAAATTTTGCCTTGGATTGTTTGGGTGCGGGATTATCCTGTTTATTGCTATATTTTCAATCATTTTATTCACTCCTTTAATCTTCGCTAGTGTAACATTTTATTTCCACGCCGTAAAAATTGCAGATATATTCTGTTGAAATTAGGGCGGATTTTAGCTCTTTGTTTAGCTTTTTTGCGTTTATAAATGCCGCCTTGCCTATTAAGTTTGATAATCCTAACTTGTCCAAAATGAATTGCTCTGCGGTGGCTAGGCTTAGGTGCTTTTCGCCGTTTATTATCCAGTATCTCATGTGTTTTCTCCTTTCTATTGTTGCGATCCATTCAGTAAATTTCGGCATTTGGGGCAAACGTCATTATATAGTTCGTATGGCGAATGCCCCGTATTTTGCTCGTACTCTTTGGGGAAAATTAGACGTTCCAAAGCGTAGAAAATTGTTCCCCAATTTACACTTGGTTTTACGCAATCGTGGTGCAAAAATTCGTTGATTATTTTTCGTTTGGACACGACCGCCCAGTCAAAATAACTGGCTAATTCTTGGGCGTTTTGCACTAGATAAAAATCTTGATGCGTGTATGGGACATCTTGAACCCTTTTTCTGCCTTTACGTGCTAGATTTGCGATGTCCGATTTTAAGGGCATTTTGTGCCATTTTTCTGACGTTTTTTTGTAATTATTCATTTTGTTTCTCCTCTCATCTGTTTGTCTGCAACACGAAACCATTCTTCACGTTGTACGTATTCACGGACGGCTTGAAAATTCGCAAATTCCTTTGACGAAAAATCGTTGAAAATTTTGCACCTGCCCGTCCGGCAGGCGGGTGGAATTTTGTTTCGCTCGATGTAATCGATAATGTCGTATTCGTGCTTAAACATTGATTTTTGGTAGCGGTCTTCTAGCCTATAATCCAGGAAATGCTGTGTAAATGTTGGATATTTTTGCAGAAAATCCTCGTTAAAGTGATAACCTTTGTAAAATTTGCCAAATTTCGCCAAAATATGGTTATCTTGCCAATTTGGCTCGCCGTCTTTGAAGTTGCCTGCCCGTCCGGCAGGCGGGTAAATTTCGTCGCCTGGCGTGTAAATTCCTTTGATTCTGATTGTTGCTGTCATTTTAATTCTCCTTTCGGTTGGGTGGCGGATTGTTCACGCCACCCATTTATTTTGATTAATTTCTGCATACCCAAGCCGAGCCTGTAAATGTGCCACCGCGTTCGAGGTTGATGTCGTTTCCGAGTGCTTCATAGTCAATGTAATTGGCGAGATGTCCCATGCTTTCAAGGTCGTACAATTCCATGTCGTTGACCATGTAGTAGCCTAAATCGGATTCGTCTGCTATGTCTTGGATTACTTTCCAGTTGGATAGCTTGTTTTCTAGGGTTTCTATCAAATTGTCGATATTTAGATTTTCTACTTTGCAAATTTCTATCAAATTGTTTAGTTCGTCGTCCGCAAGATTTTCTAGTAATTCTGCTAACTCATCGAGTTTGTCTAAATTTTCGTACTCGCTGATTTTCAAGGTTAAAAAATCAACTTCATAATCGCCGATGTAATATTCTTCGTATTCGGCGTTAATGCCGATGTTTTGTTTTACTTCGTCCCAGTCGTAGCAGGGTAATTCTACCCATTCGCCTATTAGTTCGCCCTCGTTGTATTTACCGAGGTTTCCTAACCATATTTTTATCATTGTTATTGCTCCTCTCGTTAGTCCTATTGGGCAGTCATTGCGGAGCGGTATTTTTCAACCGCTCCTATGTAATTATTCTTATATCCGAATAATACCCTAAATTTCTATAAAGGCTAAATTTTCATGTGAAATGCCGTTTTCTGTCAATCTGAGAGCATTTGGTTGCACACCAGTCCAGTATTCAAGTGCGGTGGCTTTTGCCGTTTCTATATCTTGGTTAATGGCTATAATATCGCCATTCCAGTAGATTAGGTGGTGTTCACATTTTCCTACCACCTGCATTTTTATACCTCTAAATAGGTATTTGTTTAGATCCTGTCCGTTGTTTGTGATTTTGATTGTTTTTGCCATTTTAACACCTCATTATTTTCTAGCCCTGTTCTGTTGGGCGTTGCAGAGCGGTATTTTTCAACCGCTCATATTTAGTTTTTTATACCCAGTTTTCGCCGATTTCTGTTAGCCGTGCAAGTTCGGTTTCTTTTGCCTGCAATTCTTCTAATTGTGTGCGTAGTTCGGATATTTCGGGGTTGTCAATGCCGTCAAATCCACCTGCTTCGAATATTAAATCCATTATTTCGTTGCGGATTTCTTCTAATTGGTCAAATACCATGTTTTGCCTTGTTTCTTCTGTCATTTCATTTGTGAAATTTTCTGCTACCTTTTCAAAGGCTCTGCTAATTTTCATTTCTATTGTCATTTTGGTTTCTCCTCTCGGCAGTTGCCGTTTCCGTTTTTTATTTAATTTCTTTCAATCAAGTTGTTAATTTTTAACTATCTTTATTATAACTTACTAACAAGTAAGAAGTCAAGTATTTTGAATAAAAATTTCTTAAAAAAT
>WRKG01000095.1 GCA_009778185.1 Bacillota bacterium | reverse complement strand
TTTCGTTTTGTTTATCAGTAAAATATTGCAACATTGTTGCGTATAATAGCAGATATTTATCTGGAATGTAGCAAAAATCTTTGAATCTGGCGTTTTGCTTTTGGGCAAATAAGTCGGTAAAACCAAAACTATTTGGCAACAACATTGAAATTCGCTTATTTTTTAGAAAATTTATATCTATATCAAAACAAAATAATATTTTTTGCTTATCGGATTCGTTGATAAGGTCAAATTGTTCGTAAAAATCAAAAACCTCGATAAATTGCTTTTCTTGTTCAGATAATTCTACGTTGTCAAAAAATGTTGTCGTTGGAAAAATCATTATTTTGAAAATTGGCTTGTTGTCTTCATTTACGGCTGGCAAAGTTTTTAGTAGCTTGTTCATTCCTTGGGAGCAACGTATGTTGTGCATTACATCAATTTTCTTAAAGAAAATTGCGGTTTGACCTCGATTTTCGTACTGCACATAAGGTATATTGTGATGCCTTAAATATATAGCAAAACCGCACATCCAGTCGTACATTTCGTAAATTGTGGTTGCCGTTTTTAAGTCAATTTTGTGGGATTCAAAAATCGGGTTGTAGGTAGATGTCAAAAATTCAAGGGTTTGTTGCTCGGTGTTTTTGCTGTAAAATTTAAGGTCAAGTTCTGGTAGAGATATTACATCGTCAAATATTTTAGCTTTTTTAAGGTTGTCAAAAAGCGGTTGCTTTATTGTTAACGAAGGCAAATCGGCAACGTAAATTAAAACGGCTTTTTCCTGGCGATGTTTTGTCAAGCGTAAAGTTATCATTTGAGAAAATCCTGAAAAATGTTCCATGCTGTAAATTATCATTATATTATCTCCTTGTTAATTTTAGTAATAATTGCCGAATAAACCGCAACGGAGCAGTTATTTTGTAACTGTTAGAGTTATAAAACTGTTCAATTTTTGCGTTGCTTTCGTTTAATTGGGATTGTGTTTTGGTTAATTTTTCGGTTGTTTCGGTTAGTTGTTGTTGCAACTGTAGTATTTCCGAACTTTCTACTTTATGTAGAGAAGATTTAGAAGTTTTTAATTTTTGTTTTTGTCTCCGTCTTTCAAATTCTTTCGAAATTGCTTGCTGTAAATCTTGCTTTCCTTCAAAAAATAGAGCAAAATCGTTAAATTGCTGTATTAGGCGACAATCTACTATATCTTTTGGTTTATTGCGGTATGCTTTTCGCAAATTTGTTATTTCTAAATTTTCAAATTTGCATCCCATAAAAATGAAATGGTTTTCATAATTGTGAATTACCTCATCGTTAGTAATAATTATCTGTTTGTCGCTATTACGAGCATAATTTATTTTGGCAATTTCTATTTTTGGTGGAAATTTTAATTTTTGGTCGCCAAATTTATGTTTAGAAGAAATAACAATATCTAAATCGTCAGATTCGCGTATGCCTAAAACTTCCATTGTTGCAGATTTTACAACGCAAACATCATCCAAAGAAATATCATTATCCGCACAAAATTTTTTTAACGATTTAATACGTTTCAAAAAATCACTTCGGTAAACGGATGTAATTATTTTTCTTCTTACTTTATCGTTATTTGGCGATAATAGTAGTCTTTTAAGATGTTGGGCTTCTTCCAAAGTATCGGAAGAGTGCATTGCAAAAACTCCAATTTTTACATCATAAAACAAAGTTTCTCGCAAAAGTAACTTCATTTGCTTGCACCTAGCAAATATTGTTTCTTGCATTTCGTTATTTTCGTTATCTTCAACCACAAAAACTCGCATAACTAATTTTGCCATTCTAAGGTGGACAATTTTTGGTGTAATGACAGTTCCCGCCATATCGTATGCGTTCCATTCCACGGAATAAATTTCTTTTAGCAAATTTTCAAATGCCATGTAATTATTGGTGTAATCCAAATCCACGTAGCCAACGATGTTGAAATTTTCGCTTACTCTGGATTGTATATAATTCCAGTTGTCCTCGGTGGTTGCAAACAAGCAGAAAAAGCCGATATTTGGCTTTAAGTCGGCGTATGCACGCAAAATATCTAGCATATCGGTTGAGGAAAACCCATTTTTGTAAAGCCAATCACAATTGATTTTACTTGTGGCTACATTCGGAACTTTTGTTACAAAAATATCCAAATTTAGGGCGATTGATGCTGAAATTCTATGCTTTCCATGTATAAAATTGGCGTTTTCTTCTCCAACAGGAATAGCAAAAGATTTGTCAAAACCGTTTTTTTGCAAGCTGTCAAAGGTCTTTTTTGCCTCGCAAATAAAATCATTTATGCCAACTTTTTCTCGTAAAGAATACTTGCCTTTGAGTTCTTTTGCACCGAGCATAGTCAAAATAAACCGTGCATATAATGACAAATGTTTTTCGTTGTTAATCCCGTTTGCCATGTCTCTAAACATCAAATAAAATATTGCGATTTCTAATTTGCTAGAAGTGAGTAATTTTTTCGGATCCATTTTTTCGATATTTTGTTCCATGATTTAATTTCCTCCACATTTAATTTTTGCTATTTTACGCCATTGTAGACACTCGGAGTCAAAAATTTTAATTCCATAATTCCGTCATAACTGCGGATATTTTCGCCAAGTTGTATGTTTATCGATTCCATTACTTCCATATCTTTTAGGGTTTGCAGTGATGTATCGTAATAATCGTCATTGGATTTATATCCATCAAGCCCTGCACAATGCACTTTTGTGCAATTTGTTCGCCGCAAAATGCCAAACAACATAGCCGCCGCATTATCAAAAAATACGCCCTTGTTATTACACAAATCGGAATAATTGAAAATCAACGTTTCTTCGCCAAATTCGCCATTTTTTTCTTTTATGTTGGACGTTAAAATATATCGCAAAGCCTTATTTTGCCCACGAAACTTTCGCTCGGCGTAACGCTTTTGGTTGGAATAAAACACAAAATTAGCCACAAAATCCGTTGGGTTGTGGTTTATTGCGATAATTACTGGATTTTCCGTAACTATAAATTGCGATATTGCCGTTTTGTGCGTTTGCAGGGTTTTCCCAGGTGCTAATATTAGCACTGGCTTTTGCGATTTTTCGCCTTTCTCGTCAAACAACTCGGCTTGCAGAGCGGCATATGCGGCGGAATCGTCCACTTGCGACGACTGATATTCGTAATACAAGCGATTTATCAACTCTTCGGAGTAAACTCGGCGGTCGGCGGCAGGAATGCTTGACAGCATTAGCCCAACATCCGTGATTGGCAAGGTTGCACGGTTTATCAGAAATGTCGCATAGTTTGGGTGGCACTTGTGAACCGCCGCCAAATAATACGGCAGGGAATATCCCCAGTTTTGCGGCGTTTTTGCGGTGTGTTCATCGTAAACTCGCAAAATGCGGTCTACATTGTACGCCGTGCCATTTTCTACGTTCAAATAATTGGCGAGCAGTTCCGTGTTGAGATTTCCCGCACCGCGCCCCATTCCGTATACCGAACTGTCTATGTAGATTTCTCGTTTAAGCCGCATATCTATCAGCTTTTTCGCATTGGAAAACACCAACTGCAAATTGTTGTGGCTGTGAAATCCCATTGTGATTGCCGCATCCAAGTTGTTGTCAATCAGCGTGGCTATCCGCATTATGTCGGTTTTGTCCATTACTCCCAGCGAATCCACGAAGTAGAATGAGTGCGGTTTTGCCTGGTTGACACGCTCGATTAAATCCAACAAAGTTTTGTCGGTGTATGCGTCTGTTCCCATGGGTTGCAAAAATACTTGGTAGCCCTTATTTTTCACGGTTTCACAGGCTTGCAGGGCTTCGTCCGCCTGATGTTTGTGAAATACTATGCGAATCCCCCATAAATCGGCGGTTTCAGCAAGGGCGGAGACATCGTATTTTCCGCACTCTATCATTGCCACGTATTTTATGGATTGCGTTTCGTTGGGCAAAATATCGGCAATTTGCCCAACTTCGCTAAATAGCGATAAATCGGGATTGTACGAAATATTTTGCAAATATCCAACTTCCACAAAATCCACGGCGGAATCCGTTAAGCCCGCAATTATGCCTTTTATGTGGGCGTTTCCGAACTGCCAATCGTTTGTAAAGCCACCGTCTCGTAGTGTGCAGTCTAGTATGTTTATTTTCATACTTTTTTCCCTTTCTAATTTTGCGGTTTGATTAGTTTTTTAACTCGCTCCAAATCTGTTGGAGTATCTACCGCCAACGAGAAGAAATCTGATTTTACTGTATACAATTTCTTCTGATTTTCCAGTAATCTAAGCAACTCAATTTCTTCTGCCTGTTCAAGATTGCCTGGTTTTGTGTTGACAAAGAAATTCAAAACGTCTTGTTTTATGCCAAAACAGCCGACACTTTTGTAATAAGAAAAATCTAATGCCGCTTTTGGAACTGGAATTGCCGCTCTCGATAAAAATAAACAATAGCCCTCGTTGTTTATTGCGGCTTTTATGGTAGTGGAATTTACTGCATCGATAGGGTTATCGATAGGTTCTATTAGCTGGAAAGCGTCCGCATCAATATTGGATTTTATGGCTTGCACTATTTTTAGTTGGTCTTCGGATTTTATTAGTGGTTCATCGCCTTGTACGATAACGCAATAGTCAGCGTTTAGTTTGTTTGTTACTTCGGCGGCTCTGTCCGTGCCTGTTGGGTGCTTGTTCGATGTCATTATGGCTTTCATGTTCAAATTTTCGCAAGTTTGCATGATTTTCTCGTGGTCGGTTGCAACGATAACGTCGGCGAACTCGGTAACTTTTTTCGCTTGCTGATAAACCCACCAAATCATGGGATTTCCGTTAATATCCGCAAGCGGTTTGCCTGGGAAACGGCTTGAATCGTAGCGGGCTGGGATTACTGCTATTATTTTCATTTTAATTTCCTTTCTGTTGAGTTTTTGAGTTAAATTTATTTTGCACAACAAAAAAGCAAGCCTATAATTATCGCAATGCGAAAAATATGGCTTGCTTTTTATATGTCGTTAGTATTTTCAGGGTTGACAAAAAAACAGAATTTAGGCTACTGCTCTGCTCTGCTCTGCTCTGCTCTGCTCTGCTCTGCTCTGCTCATTATGCTAAAATCACAAATTTGCATATTTGTCAAGTCCTTTCAAAAATAT
>WRKG01000094.1 GCA_009778185.1 Bacillota bacterium | reverse complement strand
ACTCCCTGTTTTTGAGCGGTGTAAACGTGTGCAAACTGTTAATATCCTGCTCAATTTTGAGAATGCCATTTTGACGGCGTGTAAACATTATTTTTCCCCTGTCTAATCCGTCCTTAATTTCGGCGTTGTCAAATTCGTAGTCAAATTCTAGCTGAATTGGCAATGGTGTATTTGTATTGCTTGTGATTATATCTGCACCTGCTGTCATGCTTGCCACCATTAGGGCGATCTCGTCAATAGTAAATCGCTCGCCAGTTATTGGGTTTGTGCCGTTGCCATGTTCACGGTGGACATTTATGCAACTTTCGTGATTAGCGTGTTCGGTAGCCTGCCCGCCGGCAGGCGGGCCATTGCAACTTGTACATATTTTCCGTTTTCGTCTCGCAAGCGGCGGATAAAATCACGCACCAGTTGCTTTTGCCGCTCGTTTGTCCACTGCCAACCCACCCGCCTGCCGGACGGGCAGGTGTACTGCCACGTATAATTGCGAATTTTCCGCAAATAATTTGGGATGCGCGTTTGCAAATTTGTTGTGCCATTGCTGCCGCCTGTTAGGGCGATTCCTGCTACTTCCACAAATTGGATTTGTTGCGGTTCGGTTTCAAAATTATTTTGCAATTCATTTAACGGGCGGATAATATCCGCCCCTACGGCAAATTTTGCGGATTTTACTAGTTTAGTAGTTATTGTAGCTTTTTGCGAAAAAATAGGTTGCACTTGTGCAGGAACGCTACCACGCATTACTAAAACCCAACCAAAACGGACGACTAGGTTTTGCGGATTAAGTTCTAAAACCCTAGCGTATGCACCGTGCGTTGCGTTTAATTGGGCGTATGTGCGGCTTATTTCGTTACCGCTTGTAAAGTTGCCCGTTCCAGAGCGGCTTGCACCTATTGTTATTCCCTCGGCTGGCGAAACATCGGCGTTTGTGCGGTTTTGCCAGTGAATAACTAGCCTGTTGCCCTCCGCTGGTACGTGATCGGTTTCAATTCTAAAATAATGCCTTGCAACCGTTGTAGTGGGGTTTGATATTCCACTTGCGGGTACGTGCGGCGTGTAGCGTGTCCACGTTGCCGTTACTGCAAAACGTTCATTATTTGGGAAATCTACCCAATCGGGCTGCTCGTTTTCGCCCTCCTGTTCGGCGGGCAGGTCAACTTCGGTTTCATAATCAACGTCAACCGCAGGAAAAATATTTTGGCTATACGCAACAATAACGTTGTCCTCATTGATTTCCGCAATCGTAACCGTATAATTATTAGCGTGTTGGTCAACTATCATTTCGTTGGTTGCGGGCGCCCAAAATCCTAAAACCGAAACTGTGTTACTTATCATATTTTCAACAACTTGCGTAACACCTGATGTTACATGCATTTTTTCGCTGTATGTGCGAAAAATTAGCCTGTTGCCTGGTTGCGCTTGATGCTCAAATTTTGCCAAAAATCGCTTGACAAACTGATTGCCATGGTTAATTGATTCCACGAACGTCAAATTTGTTGCAAACTCGCCTGTTATCCCCGCTGGTGGGATTTCGTTTTCGTCAACTTCGCCAATAGGTGGGTTTATCAAACCGCTGTCAAGTGGCGGAATCTCACTTGGTGGAATTGTTGCAATCGGCGGATTTATCAAACCGATGTCAAGTGGAGGAATATCACTTGGTGGAACGGTTGTAATCGGTGTATTTATCAACTGTTCATCCATTGGTGGAATTTTCCCAGGCGGAACAGTTGCAATCGGATGTTCTACGCTAATATATTCATTGTTTTCGCCATTTTCGCCATTTTCAATCTCGTCCACTGGCGGAATGCTTGTACCTGGCGGAAGTATTGCAATCGGCTTTGTTGGCGTTGTTACTAGCACTTGCTCAACTGGTGGCAACGTTGGAAACACTGGAACACTTGCGGCATCACTCACAACCGTAAATGTTACAAAATCGTTATTTTGCAACTCGCTTGGATAACTTACACGCTGGTTTGTCCTTGGTTTGCCCGCCTGCCGGACGGGCAGGTCGCTAGTTTCATGTCCAATAATGTGAGTTGTTACCAAATATTCGGGAACATCTCCAGGAAGTGCGGGTTGACGTTGAATGCTAATCAGCAAATCGTTGCCAAACGTGCCGAATTTTTGGGCTTCTACTACTAACTTTCCGCCTATTAGCGGGATTGTTGCGCTTGCTCGGCTGCCGCCTGTGTTTGCCGACATTAGCCTAACATCTAGGCAACCGCTTAATAATAGGCTTACGTGTTTTACACTGCGACCTGTGTCAAACGCCGTTAAACCAATATCTCGTAACGCACGACCCTCTAAAAAGTCAATGGCATTTACTGTTACTACTTCGTTTGAACGATACCACGGCAACTCTACAAGCCCTGTAGATACGCCACGTTCTCCCACTACTATATTTGGTCGTGGGATACTTCTAAAATTTATGTAAGCTCCTGGACGCTGCACGCTGCGGCTGTCCCTGCTTAGGAAGGTTCCGCCTCCACTCATATTTTCACTCTCCTTCGAGTTCTTCTCTAGCTAAAAATCAAATTAAAAATAAATTGACCAATGCTTATACAACCTAAAACCTTAATAAATCCGTTTAATAGGCAAATGACGATTGCAGTTGTAACTTCTTTGTTCGTTGGTGTTTCTAATCCGTAGGCTTTGTGCCAACATTCTTGCGACCTTACTTCCATGGCTATAAAATAGCCTAACTTGCCAAATCGTTGCAAAATTTTTTCCGAAGTCAATTTGACACCCCCTTAAATTGGTGTTATAGTATGTTTATTAAACGTTCAACAAACGGGTAAGCAAATGAAATAATTGCAATAAGCGTAGTAATTATGCTACAAATTATGCCAACCTTAATAGCGTTAATTTTCCATTTTAAGTAATCAGTTTTTACCATTGATTGCTCAACAGCTAAGAGTTTTGCAAACTTGTCTAGGAAGTCGCAAGACTCTTTTTCTTTGCTATGAGGAGGTGTTTTTAAGGTTTGTGATGCTTTTTTATATTTTTTATTGTTGGGTTTTGCCATTGTAATTCCCCTTTCTAAAATTATTCCGTGGGCAAATTTGCCACCTAAAACCTAAACAAACTTCTAAACTGATTCAATTCTTCCGAGCGGCGGATGCGGTTGTCAATTATGCCACGCAAAACATCACGCTTGCCGCCGCTTAAACCAAAGTTAATGCGGGCGCTTGCTAGCTGTACGCTGTCTGTTCCGACACTTTCATCTTCGGTTAGCAAAATCTCGTTGTTGCGAAATATTTCTGCTGCTAGGTTTATTACTACAAATTCAAGCGATTCGGGTAAAATGTTACGGTTTATATAATTTAAGGTTGACTGCATTGCACTTGCCAAAAAAAATTCTAACGTTATGTTCAACTCTTCGGTTTCTATTCCTAGCTTGTGCTTGAAAAATGACAACCATTTTTCATTGAATTTTTTTTGTTGTTGGTTTAGTTTTAACATTGGGTTTCCTTTCGTTTGTGCAGTTGACAATCGGTTGGTTATGCCGATTGTCAACTGATAAAAAAATTAACTATCTTGTTGACAATTATCAAACGCTGTGTTATTCTTTACTTGCTACTAGAATAACGCATTGACAATGCCAATCAACAAATCTATTAAAAAGTGTACTAAATCAGTATCACTTATAATGATTTGGAAGCGTTCGTCCGAAGCTAGGTTTTGTAAGAACCTTGCAACGGCGGACGTTTTTATTTTTATCCATTCCATCTTTCCACCTCCTTTCAAAAGAAAGTGGGCAACCGCAAGGCAATCGCCCACTTGGCTACATCGCTGCTACTTTTTAGGAGGTTTATTTTTTGAACCGTCAACTGGTATGTCAACTATTGCATCGTCTTTTATGTCAACCGTTGCATCTACTTTTGTCAACGGCTCGTTTGTTGCTTTAACCAAGCCGAAAATTTCGGCATCGTTTCCAAAAACTTCTTCAAATCGGTCGGGATACTTTGACCAATTTGCAATAACATCAGCATTTTTTGATTCCAAAACGCATTTCAAGGTCTTATCAAATATTTTCAACTGCTACACCCCTTTCCAAAAAATCGCATCGGGCATTACGGCTGTTGCGGTTAAAACGTAGCTTGTCCGCAACAGCTTTGCATCGCTGTACGGATTCTGCCGAACGCTATACGGAATCACCAACGATGGGTGTGCTATTGCACCTTTTACCATTGCAACCATGTCAACATCGTATGGTAAATACGTGCTAGAAAAAATTTTTACTCCGATATGTTCAACAAAATTTTCCGCCGCTGTGTCAACATTAGGCCTGTGCATTTCTCGGTTAAGTGTCGACCTTAATCGGCTGTACGCTGTGTCGCTCATTACAACATAAATCATCGAGCGGTCGATTCCGTTGAAAAAATCGTTGTGCAACGTTGTCAAATTTAGAACAAGTTGCTCCAGTTGCCTGTCGGAATCGGTTTCGGTTGTGGCAAATCGTGTACCTGCATCACGTGCCGTTTTGAAAAAGTCCATTTCACGTTCGCGTGCCATTGCTTTACCGCCTGCCTGTCGGCAGACAGGTGGTCTAAGCTCATCGTGGTTTTCATTTGCTTAAAAAAGTCGGGCATTGTACGCAGATCAAACTCTTCAATTTCGTGCATAAATTCTCGGCGGTCTTTTATTCCCACCGAAACTCGATGCTCGCGAATAGCTTCGCCACGCTGTTTTTCCCTGCCCGTGCCGTACGGTTGCGAAACGCTGCTAGCGTATCTTGCATGGGTTGTCATGCCAGCCCGCAACGTTCCGCCTGTTTTCACATTTTCCATTGCTGGCGAAATTATATCTCGCTGATAATTGCTCAACATGACACCGTAGTTTTTCTTCAAAAGTGCCTTGTTTACGCCATCTAGTTGAAATACATTCAACGAATCTGTTTCAAAATTATTCATGGTTTCTCCTTATCTTTGGCTGTTCAAGCCTGTATCGTAAGCGTGCTGATTGTTTTCCTGGCTTGTCGCCCATTCTAAATTATTTTTTTTGTTATTTTTTTTGTTGCCGTCCTTATGATTGACCTGTCTGCCGACAGGCAGGCCACCATTTTTTCCTGCCCGCCGCCGGCGGGTGCGGGGGGG
>WRKG01000093.1 GCA_009778185.1 Bacillota bacterium | reverse complement strand
TTGGGCAACACAGCCAGCGGCGTACGCTTGCAATATCAATTACGCCCCGATGACGGCGATTGGCTAGATCCCGTATTTATGCGCGATTCGTTTTTGCTACAACACGCAGAAATTCGTCCTGACGATGAGCAAGGTCCGTGGAGCTGGTTTTTGTATCACATTACTGGATTAGATGCTGGCACAATGTACACTGTTCGTGTGCGTTTGGCAGAATTTGAGGACGGTCAAGCAGTTAGTTATTCAATTTGGTCGAACGAGGTAAGTTGGTCAACCGATACAGATGCCGAAGAAGACGAGTACAATCGTATCGAAAACGACTGGAACGACTATTTGCGCCGCCGTTTGGAAGAACTTTTGCGAACTCCGTATTGGATTTTACGCGAAGATGCAAACGCATTTCATGTGATATATCGCATTGGAATGTTCAACAATATAGTTGCAACCGCTCCAGGTGGACAAATTCGGCTACCTTTTGAAGATGCCGACCAAACCAGTTATTATTTGCCAATCGCAGCCTTTTTACAAGCCTGGGATTCCGAACTAGCTTTCGTGCTAGAAAACACGGACGGCAACATGAATTTAATGGTTCCATCACGGTCAATCGACTTAAACAACAACGATCAAGTAATTGACGTTACTAGCAGAATCCGCCGAAACGAGTTTGCGGATTACATGGTACGGTTCAATGTCAACTGGACTCCGCAAATGCAAATTCATGGACAGGATGCACTTACGCCTGTTGCGGATGTTCGTTTTGACTTGGTCAGCACACGCAACAACATCGGTGCTTGGGAAGACACAACTCAACAAGCGTTAGTTGCCCGAGTTGAGGCAATTTTGACCGATCCAGTAGTTTTGGCAGATATACGCAACGCAGTTCGCACGCACGTACCTTACGAAGATGTTTCTCGGTACATGGTGCAAGTTGTCGAGCGCGCCAGACAAGATATAATAAACCTAGCAAACAGCCACATGAACCAGTTGCGCGCAGGTGCTAGAACCATCGATGTTCCACGATTAGACCGCTCGATTGCGATAAGTGCAATAGCAGGGTCAAATTTATCGGCAGTTGAGGCATATTTATCGGTGGGCAATAATTTATGGGACAACGTACCGACTGTACAAGTTGGTGCAGGACAAGGTTTATTTACATCTCAACCTGGAATGTTTGTATTTACAGGACGAGAAATTGTAATTGCTGGAATAGAGCAAGTTGTTGGCGGGCCAGTTGCAACTGGAGTAGTTGCACGGCACGGTTTGGACGAATTTTTTGGGATTGGCAATTTTGACGTTAATCAGATAGCCACTCGTGGACAGCTTACCAACAGCGTTGCAAGAATGATTGGTGCACCGCGCGGCACAGATGCGGTTGCTTGGTTACGCACAAACGGAATAAACGCAACAGCCGCAGGTTTTAATAATCCAATTTCCAACCAAGCAGCATTAGAACTAATAACTTTGGTATACGAAGCGCAAACTGGCACAGCAGTGAGTTCTTTGCAGATAAGTAATTTTGCAGTAATGAACGCAATGCAAAATTTAGAGCCACGTTATCGCACTCACGTACAAGCCGCCATTGAGTTAGGTCTAATAAACGGTAGCAACTTTCAACCTGCCGCTCCAATGTCCGTCGGCGAACTTTTAGAAATATTGGCACGACTGGATAGGCTTATTGGAGTTTAATGTTAAAATTTGGGGGATTTTTAGCCTAATGGACTAAATTTAATATCCCAAACCTCACAATTTTTGTGGGTAAAAAATAGGTACGATTTCGTGCCTATTTTTTATTTGTGCAATTTGGAAAAAGCCGTGATACCAAAACATTGAGACAATATTTGCAAGCAATCATTCAAACAACAGCAACGCCAAATGTAAATCAACTCGCATTGAAGAAAAAATGTAATTAGAAAAGATATTCCCCAACCATGTAATCAGAATTATATTGACTTTAACGGCGATATTTGATATGATATAATATAATCAACAAAAGGAGGCATTATGCGAAAAAAACATGACAAAATCAACAATTACCTAGCAGTATTCAACCCCGCAACAGGCGAATATTTGCGGCTTGGCAACGCCACATTCTCGCAATCGCCCGATTTAATAGACATTGGCATAATGGGTTCGTGCAATGCTGGCAAAATCGGACTTTGCACCAAAGCAGGAGTAAGTTGTTACCAAAGCGGCACAGAAAAATTTTCAGAAAATATGCCGCTAAAACTCTACAAATCTATTATCGAGCAAGCCAAAGATTATGTATTTCAAGTGGCTCTGGGCGGTCGTGGCGACCCAAACCATCATGAAAATTTTGCGGAAATTCTCAAAATAACAAGAGATTGCGAAATTGTGCCGAATTACACAACATCTGGCTACGGCTTGACGGACGAGCAAATCCAATTAACCAAGCAATATTGCGGTGCGGTAGCGGTTTCTTGGTATGACGAAATTCATTCCCAAAACACGATTGACCGCCTTGCAAAAGCTGGCGTTACAACGAATATTCATTATGTTCTCAACAGGCGGTCGATATTGCAAGCGAAAACTTTGGTTGATAAACTTGACAAAAAAATCAACGCAATTATTTTTCTGCTACACAAGCCAGTTGGATTAGGCACGACAGCCGAAATTCCTACAACGGAGCAAATGCAAACATTCCTCGGTTGGGCGGACGAATGGGTTTTGGCGGGTAAAAATATTGGCTTTGATTCTTGTTGCGTTTCTGCTATAATAAATAATATGCAAAATATCAACCGCCAAACCGTTGAACCATGCGAGGCGGCACGGTTTTCCATGTACATCAACGCACAAGGAATTGCAACGCCCTGCTCGTTTGACCAAGGCGGCGGCGTAGATTTGCGGCACAGCACCATTTTGCAAGCGTGGGATTCCGCCTATTTTGAGAAATATCGGCAAAAATTCAGGCAAAGTTGCACGGCTTGCGGCGATAGATTGGATTGTTTGGGCGGTTGTCCGTTGCACAGCGAAATAGCGTTTTGCAACCGCAACGAACGAAAATAAAGGAGGAAAATATTATGAAATACAGGAGAAGTTTTGTAACAAATTCATCGTCATCGAGTTTTGCGGTGGCGAGCAACCATGAGAATCTGATAGACGGCTTATCGGACGAAACGTTGAAAGAAACTGGGAAGTTGCTGATTGACATTTTTTTTGATAGAAATAGCAAAACTAAAGCCGATGCAAAAAATTTGATCGAATACTACGGGTACGATGAGGAAAAAGTTGAAGAATATTTGAAAGGCAATTTGGAATTTTTTCACGCTGGCTCAATTACTAGCGATGAGTTAGATTACCAAATGGACAGATTAGCCGAACGCATTATGAAAGTTATGGCTAAAAATGACGAGGTTGCTGTTGTGGAGTTTCCTAACGGATATTAAAATAAAATAGCGGATTATATAAATTAAGGCGGTTATTATTGTTTATTGAATTTCCGCCTTTTTGTTATGCTTTGAATTTCACACTTGACAAATCGGCAAAATTCAATTATAGTAAATCTAACGAAAGGAGGGCAAAAATGAACATACTATTTTGGAATACCAACCGAAAAAATCCCGAAAATGTAACCGCTTGCCTTTGCGAGTTGCTTTTGGAAAATGCCGTTGATTTGCTAATTTTGGCGGAATATCCCAACATAACCCAAGATTTATGCAACACAATAAATGCAAGCGAATTGGACATACCGCAATATATCCCTATCCCAGCCAAAAAACTAAAAAGCAAGGTAAAAGGCATAATAATAAATAAATTGTACAGCATAAAATCCGTTAAAGAAGACAATCGTTATCAACTGGCGAAAATAACTACTCCAACATACAACTTACTTGTGGCAATGATTCACGGTAAAGACATTCGCAATAATCCAAGACTTGCCGACAGACAACACTTGATTCGCCAATTCAAAAACGATATAATTGAACATGAGCAACAGCAAAATTGCCAACATACAATAGCAATCGGCGATTTTAATATTAGCCCCTTTGAAGAGCCAATGTTCGCAACAGAGGGAATGCACGCCTTGCCGTTTGCCGACTCGTTTGCAAAATCAACGACAAAAATCGGCGATGCGGAATACAAAAAATTTTACAATCCCACATGGAAACTTTTTGCAAACAAAAATCCGCCATTCACGACATATTACTACAAAAGCGACGGCGGTACAAGTGCTTTATATTGGTACGCTATCGACCAAGTAATTATAAGTCCCAGTTTGATGGATGCTTTTGGAAATAGCCTAAAAATAATATCCAAAACAGCCAACCATAGTTTGCTAAAAAAGGGCAAGCCGAATGAAAAAATTTATAGCGATCATTTACCGCTATTTTGCCAATTAGAGGAGGAATTTATGTGAAACAACTCAATATGTGGAATTTAGACCTTAACATTGAACCAATGGAAACCGTACCCGAGGCAATCGTTGACGAATATTGCAAAGATTTAATAGCCTATACCGAGGGAAAAATAGTAGCGAAAGTTTTCCCCTATTCTGGACCAACTTCAGACTACGAACGCACCGAATATAGCATTAGCGATACATTTAAACAAGCATTCCACAATCCAGCTTTTACAACCGTTAAAAAATCAATAAAAATACAAGCGGATTTGGGGGGAATAGGCGAAGGCCCAACTATGTATTTTGCCTATGAATTTTTCATAACATCGCCGCATATGCCAAATTACAAATACCGTATAATGTTTTTTACCTACACAGCACAGGAATATCCAATCGGAATAGTTTTGTCGGAAGATATAGCCGAATTTTTAGAGATGCCGCAAAATTTCAAATGCGAAACTGAAGAAAATTTTAGAGATACTTTGCAAAAAATAGTGGAATCAAAGCCTGTACAGCAAGTCATTCGCACATTATACAAAACGACCCTCTTAAAAGGAAAAAAACCGCTTAATATAAAAGTTATAAACTCATAGCAAAAAAGGAGACCCCCATGCAATCCACCGAAGCCCAAAACCGCGCAACAACCTTCGCCCATCTCCAAAAATCCGCCAACTACGAAATAGGCGATTCCCAAATGTTCTGGGCGAAATTTTTCGAAATCTT
>WRKG01000092.1 GCA_009778185.1 Bacillota bacterium | reverse complement strand
TGGGATATAGCGGATATGCTGGGTCTTTGAAATCCCAAATATCTTGAATTTTCTTGCCTGTGTGTTCGTGGGCGAATTTTTTCAGCCGAGGATTGCCATTTTTAGACCATTCTATCAGTCCTTGCCTATCCAATTCGTCCAAATCCTGCGGAGAAGTTCGCCAATGTCTGCCTGTTGGCGGCGACATATCTCGCCACAAGCCGCCAGTTACGCCGTTGCTTTCGCCTGGTGCATGGACAGGCACGGTATTGTAACGGTTGCCGTTTTCGTCAGTTTTGGCGTATTTTTCGGACAATTCTTCCGCCGTGAACGGAATCGTGATGTCGTTCCAAATATGGTTGCCCTTGTTTTTGGCGTAAAAATAGATTGCGTCCTTTTCGTTGCCGTAAGCCTTGCGTGCAAAATTTTTCGGATTGGATTTCCGCCGAGTTATTTCCGAGATAAAATTGCTTTCGCCGAAAATTTCGTCCAAGATAATTTTCACATAATGCCCAATTTTGCAGTCAATATGCAGGTACAGCGAACCCTGCACAGACAGCATTTTGTGCATTAAATACAGCCGCTCGTGCATAAAATTCAGATATTCCTCTTTGGTAAATTTGTCCGTGTAGGCGAGTTTGCCGTTTTTTGGCTGGCTTACGGTGCTTATTCGGTCGCCGATTAGAAAATCATTGTTGGTGGCGAACGGCGGATCGATATAAATGAGGTCGACAGCGTTGTCAAAGCCCTGTTTTAGCAGGTTTGACATGATTTCAAAGTTATCGCCGTGCAGAACGCTATTTATCGGATTTGGCAGTTGTACCGCTTGCGATTCGTGGAATTTCGCCAATATTTCAGGCTCGGTAATTTTGCCGTTGTAAGTTAATTTTATCATGGTTTCTCCTAAATTGAATATAGAAAATCTCGCAATAACAGGGAAGAAATCACGATTTCTTCGTGCAAATTCGTGATTGTCGTGTGCAATTTGTTGCTACCCTTTATGTACAAAACGCCGTCCAAGATTGCGATTGGGATTATCGGCTGTTGCGTGTCGAATTTTGTCCGCAAAGTCTGCAAAGCGTCCTCAAATTGGGCGTTTTGATGACCGCCGAAATCCGTCAGAAATTTCGCCTCGCCAACGACAAAATTTCCGTTGAATTTTGCGACAAAATCCAAGCCTTTATTGCGAGAATAGCCCAAATGTTGCCGTGCAAACTGCATTAGTGCGGTATCGTCCAAATCCAAAACGGCGTTTTCTTGCGAACGCAAAAAGGTTTCCGCATCCGTCGCAAGCACCGCACCGAGCGAGTTCCGCTTAATCCAGTTCCGAAAAAGCGGACCGATTTGCCGATTGGTTTCCTTTGGCTTGGACATCAAATTTATCATTTCGTCAAAACCCAGTTCGTACAGCATTCCAGCAATGCGGTTGACGGTCGCAGGATTGCGATTTATCGCCGTTTTGTCTCGCCGCAAATACGCCACGTATGAATCCTTTATTGGGAACAAATCCTGTTGCAGCAACAAATTTAGCAAGGCGGCGTTATCTTGCAAGGAAAATTTGCTGTGCAGTTCGGCAACAACACCGTCCGCAAGCTCCCTTTTTAGATTGTTCGCCATTGGGTAAACCCTGTAAAGTTGGTCTAAATAATCCCGTTGGTTGGCTAATTCTATGCTTTTTTGTGTCCAAATGGTCATGGTTTTCCCCCAAAATCGATTTATTTATATTGTACAGCAAATTTGCGAAATTGTCAAAAAAAATTTTGTCATAACTCTAAAACATACCTACCATAAAAACAATATATTTCAATTATATCACAACCCATGTTATAATACAAACAATAAAAATAACGGAGGAAATCCCATGAAAATTGCAGCAGGAGCAGGGTATGCAGGCGACCGAATCGAGCCAGCGGTGGACATAATCCGCCGCGCGAAAGCGGATTACATCATATTTGAGTGCTTGGCGGAGCGAACGATTGCACTAGCCCAAAAAGAGCGACAAGAGCGAGAAAACGGCGGTTTTAACCCATTGCTGGATTATCGCATGGAGTGGATAATCCCATTATTGCGTGAAAATCCTATAAAAATAATCACGAATATGGGCACGGCGAATCCGCAAGCGGCGGCGGCGAAAGTGGCTGAAATAGCCGCTCGGCACGGATTGCCCCAACTGAAAATAGCCGCCGTTGTGGGCGACAATGTGCTGGCGGACGTTTTGGCGAATCCCAATTTGCCCACCTTGGAAAATGGGCAACCATTGTCGAATGTCATGTCGAAAATTATCTCGGCGAACGCCTACACAGGTGCAAGCGGAATCCACTCGGCATTGGCGGACGGCGCGGACATCGTGATAACTGGGCGTGTTGCGGATCCCGCTTTGGTAAGCGCGCCGCTGATGTACGAATTTTCTCGGAAATATGACGATTTCGATTTTTTGGGGAAAACGGTTGCGGCAGGGCATTTGTTGGAATGTGCAGGACAATCGGCGACAAACTAACCATTCTCCTCCGTATAATTTTGCATATCTTCAAAATTGCCCTCTTTTTTCGTAACCGCCACAAACTCGCCAATCGAATAAGGCTTGACAAACGCCGTTTCGCCGTCCCTTTTCAGCTTAAATATCACAAATTAATAAGCAACTCTAAAAAATCAGTGATTCAGCAATTTCTCAACGCCAATCCGCCATTCACTTGGCAAAACGCCGTCAACCTGCGGAAACATTCTTCTAGTTTCGCAAATAGCACCGATAAACCCTTGCCCGCCTGCCGGCGGGCAGGCAAATCTGCAAAAGATTGCGACGGCGTTTTGTGAAACGGAAACGGACGAATCGCATAAGGTCTGCCTTGTTTTACCTGCAAGCCGATTGGATATTTTCGGCTTGGTGCGGTTATTTCCCAAATATTTTTGAGATAGATTTCCGCAATTTGAAAGCCATGTTTGTTGGGCGTGTAGGCGAAAATCAAATATTTTGCGTGTAATTTGCTAGGATTTTTGAAAATTTCACGATAAAAGCCGTCAAAATTGGCAATATCAAAGGCTGGCGAGTTTTCGTAATTCCAACATTTTACTTCCATATCGTAATTTTTGCTGTTGATATTTGCCGAAAAATCTGGAAATTGTTGCGAATGCTCGTTTTTCGCCAAAATTATGCCGTTGTCCTCCAGCCACTGTGGAATCCATTCTTGTACGCAATTTCCGATTATGTCATTGGAATGGCTGAATTTCGGAATCCCTGCGATATTTATTGTAATTACGCCCTTTTCGCCCTTAATTTCTCGCACCGCCTTTTCATGCAATTCTTCCAAAGATTTAACCATTATCAACCGCTCCTTTTGTACTTTTTATCAAAATTTTCGCCACTTCCGCCACAACAGGCACGCAAACTGTATTTCCCAACAAATCAAACGCATCATTTTGTCTAACGCTGTCAAGTGTGTAATTTTCGGGAAATCCGAACAGCCGCAAACCCTCACGTTTTGTCAACGTTCGCAATCCGCCGCCCACAGGAACAGCCAATTTTAGCATATCGGTAGCTACAAGCGTTGGAGTTAGCTGATTTGGGTCTAAAATGCGGTTAAACTCAAATGACAACTTGCCAGTAACTATATTATAGCCTTTTTCTTGTTTTTCATCGTAAATTCGTGCGTTTTTTACCTTTTTCTTTGGAAACTCCAAAACAAGATAATTTTTGGCGACCAAATCGTCCAACAAGGCTTGCAAGTTGTCAACGTCAAAAAACGTTTTTATCATGGCGAAAGTCAACGGCATTCCGTCCATCCAGTCGATGCCGTAGATTTCCGCCCATTTTTTGGAGCGGCGTTTTTTCAACAGCAACGCAAGCAAATTTTTTTGTTCCTGTGAAATTTCCCCCTTTAATGCGAAATCCCAACTGTGAATATTTGCCGTGCCACCGCGTTTGTCCTTTATTTGCTTGCCGATAACGTCCGCTATGTTAAAATGGGCGAACAATTTTTTGGTAAACTCCGTTTCGATTGGCGGTATATCATTTTCAATTATATCTGCCAAAATTGCCGTTTTTTGGGATTTTTCCGATTTTTCCAGTTCGTCAAGTGGAATTTTTCCCAATTTTCCACCACAAATATAAATCCGTTTGCGAGATTGTGCCAAGCCAAAATTTTTGCTATCAAGCACAGCAAAATTTACAAAGTAGCCCAAATCGGTTAAAATTTTGATTATCGTTTGCAAAGTTTCGCCTCCGTTGTGCGTTAGCAAGCCCTCAACATTTTCCAACAAAAAGCCCTTGGGATTTTTCGCCCTAATTATGCGGGCTACGTCAAAAAATAGGGTTCCGCGCGTGTCGTCAAAACCAAGCCGTTTGCCCGCATTCGAGAACGCTTGACAGGGAAACCCAGCCAACAGGAAATCGAAGTTGGGCAGTTCGTTTTCGTTTGCGGTTGTTAGGTCTAAGTGGCTGTTTTCGTGGAAGTTTTCGCTGTATGCCTTGATTGCGTGGGATTTTATCTCGGCGGAAAAAACGGCTTTTGTGGCAATGTTTAGCTGTGCCGCCGCTTGCTCAAAACCCAACCGCAATCCGCCGATTCCTGCGAATAAATCTATAAATTTTTGCATATTAGTTACTCCATTTTTTGAGATGTGAACATTTTATCATATAAATTGAAAATTGTCAATACAAATTATTTTTTACATTCAAAAAAACGCTCCCACCGCCGCAAAATGGCTCAATAAAGCGGTTTATTTGCGGCGGAAAATTCGCCTGCAACTGCGGAATTAGCTTAAATTTATCCCCAACATAGAAAAACGGCGAACGGCGCATTATTTTACCTCCACAATGAACAAATATTCCAAATGATTGTCAAATTCCGTTTTGCCAGCGTTAAAAAATTTATGTGGCTTGGAAAATGTCTGCAAATTTCCTTTTTTCGTCAAAATGCTTTCAATTTCTTCCAATGTTATTTTATTGCGAGATGATTTGCTTTTGGATTGATATGTATTATTGTAGGAAACGGCGATATAACGGCATTTTAGGCTGTTTATCAAATCGGCAAAAACGGCGGGCGCTTTTGTGCGGCAATATTCGCTCAACAGCCGTGCTTGC
>WRKG01000091.1 GCA_009778185.1 Bacillota bacterium | reverse complement strand
GGCGTTTGCAAATTTGATATTATCCCTAGCAAGCGTAAATTGCTGTTTAATCAGAAAGAGCAATCTATACACGCCATTGACGATGTGGAGCAGAAACGGGGCGGGGTGTAAATGTCTTGTTTTTTCAGCGGATGCGAACGCCCATTTTTACTGCCATAGGCGGCTCTGTTGTCGTTTGCTCCCAATTGGAAAATTTTTCAGAAAGGGGATTTTATATGAAATATACAATGCGGATATATTGCGAAACTCCAAATTTACCATTTGTATGGAAGAATGTAAAAACTTCTTGGCGTTTTAGGCTTGAAAACGGCTTTATAAACAAAGGCAGCGATTATTTCCATCTAGTTGAGCTTGAAAGCGATGCCAAAGAAATGGAGCGAGAAATTGAGCAATTATGTTTTTCAACATACAGCTATGATGAGATAACCTTTGAAAGTTGGGAAAAATTGTTGCAGTATGTCCAAAAAAACAATTATCTCCGAAAAGATTTTGCAGGCACGAAATTAAAAAAACAGCGAGATTTACAGCGTTTCGTCAATCTTCCAGGAGCAATCGGCAATCATATTTTAGATGCCATAATGTTGAACTCTAACGAATATCTTCGCCACAAAGTAGCATTTAAGCGTGTAAATTGGCGAACTGCCGAACAATTTTATTATGTCGGCTATCTTTTCAAGGACGAGTACGGCAAAACGCTTGATTTGCGGGATTATATTGCTGAAATTTACACATTTGACCTAGAAGAATATCAACGGCTGTTGCACGTCAATCGACAAGAAGAAAGCGAAATGCAACGAAAAAACTCACAAAATTCAATCGCCAAACGAAACAGACGAGCCGACAAAAGACGTGAAAAAGTGGAGACATTTTACAAGCCGTATATCGGCACATACAAAAATCCGCCAATAATGCGAGAATGGCGGGCAAATTCGGCGGACGAACACAAGCCCTACATACGCAACAAACGCCAAAACATATTCCGCCGAGTATGCGATGACGTACGATATTTGCGAAATTTTGATTGGAGTTGGAAACGGCTTAACAAGGTGCGGCGACAGTGGGCGGTAAATTTGCCTAATCATGCGTATACACTTCCGCTTGATTGGCTTGACGATTGGTTTGCTGTGGAATAAATAATATCGTAAAAAAATTTTCTTCAATAATTATATCAAAGTTAAATCCAAAAAGTAACAAAAAACTGCACCTAGTTAAGCCAGGTTCAATTCTTAATTATCGTCAAATTCAAGGCAATCCAAAAAATAAAAAAATTCTGTAAAAAATTTTTTATTTTGATTGACAAATTCCAAAAACCGTGATAACATAATATCTGTAATTATTTATAAAAAAATTTTTTTGAAAGGACTTGACAACTATGCAATTTTGTGTTACCATTCGACAGGACAGGACAGGACAGGACAGGACAGGACAGGACTAGCCTAAAATCCGCATTTTTTGCGTACCACAAAATTAAAATATATGACACAAGCTAATTTTGCAACTAACAATTAAGGCTTGTGTTTTTTGTTGTGCAAAATTCAACAAACACGCAAATTTCATTTTGCCAAAAATGGCAAAATCCGCCAAAAGGCGAACGGCGTAAAATCTAAAAAAATCCCAAAATACGCTGATTAAATGGGAAAAAAGGAGCATTTCAAATGCAAACGAAAAAATTTTTAGCGGTAATAATATCCGCAATAATGGTGTTTTCGCTAACAAACACCTTGGCAACGCAAGCGGCAGAAACCGCCCGCACGGTTACGGTCTATCGAGTAGACGGCAGAAACGCCGATTTGTACCGCAACAGTACAATGCGCCGAACAGCACCTCGCACAAACGTACGCATATCCGCCAACGATACACTTGAAACAGGCGACAACACACAAGTTTACCTAAACCTAGATTACACTTCGCTATTAAAAATGGACAGCAACAGCGAGGTTAATTTTGAGTTGACAAATGATTTAATCGGCTTAAACCTGCAACAAGGCAATGCTCTTGTGCAAGTTGCCGAGCAACAAAACGAAAACAGCATTGAGGCACGTTTGGGAAATTTGGCTTTGGCGGTACGTGGCACAATGTTCACAATGGGGCATTTCGAAGAAGAAAACATTGTTTTTATTGTCATGCTTTCGGGAAGTGGCGAAGTTGACGGCATTTTGCTAGAAGAAGGGCAAATTTTAACTTCATGGTATGACGAAGATGAGCCACAAGTATACATAAGTGGGCAAATTATCCAAGACTGGAGAAACGAAGAAGTTGACCGCAATGTTACAATCAGCGAAATTTATTTGGAAGAACTTGACGAGTTTACTTTGCGAGAAATTCTTGATAATAGCGAGTATTTATTGGAAAACAGCGAATTTGTAACGGAGGATTTGCTAAATCAAATTCCACCTTTACTAGAAGATGTATCAGTCGTTGAAGCGCCAAGCCCTGTAAACGTGAACAATCGCAGTTATCGAGATGCACAAAATCGTTGGCAGGTTGCACAGCAAAATCGCCGTGCTGAAGATATTGCGAATAATCAAAATAGACGAGATAACCAAAATGACGATTTTTCGGATAATTTTGTAATACCGCAAATGCCGCAATTTCCGCCAATAGAGCAGTTGCCAATTATTCCGCCTGATAATGGTGGAAATGGTAACGGAAATACTGATGAATATATAGTTATAGCAGGTGAACCAGTGTCCTTAAACGTTACTATTCTTGACTTAACGAATAGGGGGTTAATAGATAGCGATATAATCCCACTTGCAAGGCTTACTAATCTGACAGAATTACATTTGAGCATCAATAATATAACTGATATAACCCCACTTGCAGGACTTACTAATTTGACATATTTAAATTTGTTTTTCAACAACATAAGCGATATAACGCCACTTACAGGGCTTACTAATTTGACAACCTTAAATTTGAACCGCAATAATATAAGTGATATAACCCCACTTGCAGGGCTTACTAATTTGACATATTTAGATTTGTACGGCAACGACATAAGCAATATAACGCCACTCACAGGGCTTACTAATTTGATAGAATTACGTTTGTACAACAATAATATAACTGATATAACACCACTGGTAGGGCTTACCAATTTGGCAAGATTATCTTTGAACAGCAATAATATAACGGATATAACGCCACTTGCAGGGCTTACTAATTTGACATATTTAGTTTTACATACCAACAACATAAGCAATATAACGCCACTTACAGGGCTTACTAATTTGACAACTTTATCTTTTTACGGCAACAGCATAATTGATATAACTCCACTTTCGGGGCTTACTAATTTGACAGAATTATATTTGAACCATAATAATATAATTGATATAACGCCACTTGCAGGGCTTACTAATTTAAGATTTTTAAGTTTGCAAAGTAACAATATAACCGATTGGTCGCCAGTAAATCATATAGACTCCGTTGCTGGTCGCCCAGCTAACTGGCCTCGACAAATTAACGAAACCGCAATATGGTCAACTTTACCAACCGAAACCACCCAATCCAATTACAATCCTACACAACAAAACAACCAAGACGAATTTTGGGACATAGATTTGAACAATCTGCTACCTTTAACCCCCGAAGTTGGGCTTGACGAAAACAACAACCCAATAATAACAATCCCCGAATTTCCCACAGTTGACATTGACGAAAACGAAGAAAACGAAGACAGCAAAGAAACCCCAACCGAAGAAAATAACAACCCACAAAACAACAACGAAGACGACTTTTTAGAAATCAACCTCGAAGACCTACTAACATTAACGCCGCAAGTTACACCAAACGAAGTTGACGAAGATGGCAATCCGATAATCATTCATCCAATAATCAAAAACGATACCGAAGAAGAACTCAAAACCGACGAAACAGCCAACGATTTATAAAATCAATAATATCGCAAAAGCAAAAAATCCCACAAACTGGGATTTTTTTGCTTTCTACCTAAAATTGCAATTTTTTTACCATACGTAAATATTTGTCGTCTGCTCTTTGTAATACTTCAAAACCGTTATTTCTGTAAAACTCCACTACTTTGGGAATTTCTGCACATTCAAGCATTGTGTAACGTCCGCCTACTATCCTTTGCACGTCAATAATTGCACTCAAACACTCGTCAAGTAAATAAGCCCCTGAAATATTTTTTCCAAGGTTCAAATCTTTGCCAAGCTGACCGATTAGAGTTATTCCAACCGATTGAACACTCTTAGAAAACCCATCTATCTTTTTCACAACGTTTTTGGATATTGAGTCATCGAAAACCAACGAATACAAAGAGAGCGTATAATAAGCTACAAGGTTTGCACCTTCAAAAATCAAGTAAGTACGACTTTTGTTGCGGCGTTCAAAATCAAACGCCTTATTTTTCAAAAAGTTTTCTACATCAACATCTTTGCAACGAAAATTTTGTATAGCGTTTTTTACGTGCGTTTCAAGCTCCGTATTCGGATTAACATCTACTAAGTGGATTTTGGCGTATTTGAAAATTGTTTCATCCATTCTTGACCTCTTTCCAAACTCTCTTTATGCCTACGAATCGCCTCTTCTGAAACAGGCACAGCTGGGCGTTCAAGTATCTCAACTAGTCTATCAGCCGCCTCTTTGTCTAGCACTGCTGTCCTATCATATGTTATAGTTGCCATTTTAAGACCCCTTTCAAATTTTTATAATAAAAATATACCACAAATTAAAACAGTTGTCAAATTTTTACACAAAATAAATATGTCAACTCATATTCATTCGCTTGATTGCGGTGTGTTTGAAAATTGTTTCATCCATTCTTCACCTCTCCGCAAACTTTCCTCTAACCTTTCTTTGCTACCCTCGGGCAACGGCACGGCTGGACGGTCGAGTATCTCCACCATAATTTCCGCCTCTTTTGGACTTATTATCATTGTCCGCTCATATGTTATAGTTGGCATATTTATATCCCCTTTCAAATTTTTATAACAAAAATATACCATAAATTAAAACAGTTGTCAAATTTTTACAAAAATCAGCGTTTGCTAAAATGTAGGGGCGAC
>WRKG01000090.1 GCA_009778185.1 Bacillota bacterium | reverse complement strand
CATTGGCTCGGTCAACGATTTATCCATAATTTTTTTGTTGCCTATCGAACATTTTACGATGTTGCTATTTTGCGTTATTTGCCAAAATTCGGTGGTTGGAGATGTTGCGTAAAGTTTGCGTTTGAAATTTCGGCAATCATTAAAATTGCCGTCTTGCCAAACTTCTACAATTAAATCGGGAAAACCTGCAACTTTTATGTGGTCTTTTGCTCCCAAACATTCGTTGTTGTGAAACAGCATAATATCGGGCATTACAAAATCGAGCGTATTTATAACATCATCCAAAAAAATTTGCGGAGTTATTTCTAAATTATCCAAATTTATCATTTCAAAAAAACATTCGTCCATGTTCCAATAAACTAAATCGGTTTTTCCTCTAAACAAAAAGTAGTTGTCATTTTTGCCGAGATAATTTATTATTGAACTTGTGCAAAATCCTAAAATTTCGCTGTGGCGGTGCGTTGCTGGACAATGATAAGCTGGAACCATCATAAAAGCCCCTCCCAACTATATTACAACAGGCGAAACGTCCGCAGTAATTCCCGTTGACAACGAGCGATCACCGATAATTGCCGTTAGCACTTGCCGCGAAATTTCCCCGTTAATGCAACGCCAAACAGAATCGATTAACTCGCTAGATTGCTGCAAAGCGTCATTGTACAGTTCTACAAAACTTTCGTTTTTTGTTTCTATACCTGGGATGCTCCACGGTACGTGTTCAAGGTTCATGTAATCCACCGAGAAATCCACGTTTGCATTAAGAAACAGGCTTTCGTTAATGGTCAAATTTTCGAGCAACTGCTTAAATCGATTTTTGCGACCATTAAAAAATTGCATTGCTCTTGTAAAATTCATCATGTAACGCATTGCATTGTACACATCTTTTGGGATAATGTTGCGGCTGTAGCTTTCACTTACGGCACTGCTTACGGTTTCGGCAATTATATTTGCAGGATTTTTGTCAACTTTTATTAACTGCCATAATTTGCTATTTGTTGGCGTTTTGCTTGCCAACGAGTTTAACATTATCGAATCAATCGCCGTTTCAAATTTACGGTGGTCAACGCTGTATTTTATTTTTACACTGGCTTTGTCGGTCTTTTTGCGGATTCCCGTTTGCGAATACACGTACGGATGCGCAACGGCATCTAGTGCATAATGGGTTAAAAATCCGCTAATATACGCAAAAATTAGATTGCGTGTTTTAACATTTGCCAAAATTTCGTCCGCAAAAAGAGTATCTAGCATATTTGTCATAAAATCGCCAAAACTATGATGGTGCATATGTATACCAATATCTCGTAAAGTTGGCTTAAACACAAGCCCAGGGATGTAATAAAAGAAAATATCGGGCCCTTGCGTTCCAATATTATAAAACTGCTCGTAAGGCTTGATTATTTTTTGTACATTTTGGTCGGCTGCTTTTAACGCTGCTTGTCCGCAAATGTAATGTGTGATAAAACCAGGCATTTTTTCAATCCTTTCAAATTTGCCAAAAATTATAACATCATTACCATAACATAAATTTTGGGAAAAGTCAAATTTATTTTTTAGGTTGGCAAAAATAAATTTGCACAAAGTCGCAAAATATTGTATAATTATTTTGTAGTTTTTGTATTTTAGAAATTTTTAACATTTTAACAAATAAAAAGGAGGTGGACAACTGTTGCTAAAAATTGCAAAATTTGGCAATGGTAAATTATGCAAACGCGCCATGTAATTTCTATATTAGCAGCAAATAATTCTGGAGTTTTGGGTCGTATTTCGGGGCTGTTTAGCCGTCGTGGCTACAACATCAACAGCTTAAGTGCAGGCACTACAGAAGATCCGCATTATTCCCGCATTACAGTATCTTTGCAGGGCGACGACAGAGTTATAGAGCAGATTCAAAAACAGGTTGAAAAACTAGTTGACGTTTTGGACGTTATGATATTAACGCCAGATTCCTCTATTTACAGGGAATTGTGTTTCATAAAAGTTGAGGCGGACAACAAAGCCCGTTCGGAGATATTCAACATAGCTGGCGTTTTTCGTGCCAACGTTATTGATGTAAATCTGCAAACAATAACCGTTGAAATGACGGGCGATCTCGATAAAATAAAGGCTTTCATCGAACTTATGCACCCATACGGAATAATAAAAATTGTCCGAACAGGCTTAACTGGCATAGAACGAGGTTAATTTTACCTAGCAAAGGAGTTTTTATTTTGAAAAAATTTTTTGTAATTTTGTTTTCAGCAATAATTTTTTTAGCCACTCTCAACAATGCAAATATTTTTGCAAACGAAACGCTTATTTCTGTTCGTGAAACATTCGAGCAGCAAGGTTACACGGTCAACTGGAACGCCGCAACCGCCACTGTTACAATAACAAACGCCGCCGCAAACATTGACATTCCAATAAACAGCCACCAAATAACAATTAACGGCGAACATTCCGCAATAGAAACGCCTGCAACGATTATCAACAATCAAACAATGTTGCCAACCGCCATTGTCAACGATATTTTGACCGCATTAAACAGCAATTTTAACATAACGGTTGAACCTTTCGAAAATTTCGAAAATATCGAAAATATTGAACCGCTTGCAACAGATAGCATTGACGAAATTCAAGCTGTGGAAAGCATTACATTTATATTGGAAGAAACCGCAGAAATTCGCAATGCCCTTTGGCAAGCGGACATAACGCAGTTACGAGATGAAATTTCGCAGCGGCACAGTTTATTTTGGGATAACACGCAAATTTTCGTTCCAGCAGATGCTCTAAATGAAGAAAGCGGACGTATTGCGGCTTGGAACGCTCTGCCGCGCAACATTACGTTACGCAACAATGCAATTTCCGCTTTAGATGCACTAATTGCCGATGTTCCCAATTTAACCGATTTTGAAATTGCAATCGCAATGCAAAGTGCAATTTCCAATTTGCAGGACAACCATTTTCAAATTTTGCCTTGGGAAATTAGAGCAAACGATATTCCGTTGTTCGTGGAATTTCGCCACTTTGGCGGTGCAAACACGGGATTCTTTTTGGTAAACGCACCAACAGAATTTTCCCATGCGGTAAATCACAAAGTTGTGGCAATTAACGAAGTGCCGATAAACGCCGTAATAGAGCGGTTTTCCGCTTTTGTTTCCGTGGAAAATATTTACGATGCGCGAACTCGTCTAGCGAGCACGTTAAACAGTCCCATGACTTTGAGCGTTCTCGGATTATTCGAAAATGGCGAAGTTACTTTTACAATGGAAAATCCGCAAAATGGCGAACAAACCGCAATAACTTTGACGGAAAATTACCGTCTTATAACGGAAGAAGATTTTTACCGTTTGGAAAATGTGAGCGGTCGCGCGGCTGGCGAAATGCCTAGCTTTTTCACGTTGGATGCACGCAATTCTTTCCATTTTTACGAGGAGCAAAATTTACTTTACATACGATTAGAGGGCTTCGATCCCACAGTTTACACGGATGCTTGGGAAATCATGCTAAATCTCGGAGCGGAAACTTTCAGCGAAGTGGAAACAGAAATTCGTCAAGCAATTTTGGATGGCACGATTGGCGGAATTATATCTCCACCAGTGGATTTTACGCCCGCAAACTGGCTTGATGACGAAGTTTTGGCATTATGGGAAGTGCATCCTGGCATTTTGGAAATTGTAGCAAACAACGAAATCGAAGCAATTATCGTTGACGTACGTTATAATGTTGGCGGCGATTCGGGCGTGTTTACGCAACTGTTCAACCTTATACGAGAAACCGTTCCAGCGGAGCGAATTTATTATTTTATTAACGGCGGTTCGCTTTCGGCAAGCACAACAACGGCGTTTGCAATGCGAGCTTGGGGCGCAACAATCGTCGGCGAGCCAATGGGACAAAACACGATATTCCACGGCGTATTTTACCGTGAAGACGACGAGGACGAACCTGGAGCATTGGTAATTTTGGAAAATTCGCAAATTACCGCGGAAATTCCCAATTTGCTGTCTTTTGTGGAATCGGATATTCTCAACATAGAATTTGATTACAACGTATTTTTTGAGTTGTCTCCCAATTTTGAATTTTATACATTCCGCCCAGATGTGCTAATTGAGCATACCATTGACGATTGGATAAACAACCGCGATCCCCTGCTAGAATTTGTTATCGGGGAAATTTCGCAATAATATCCCAAAATAATTTTAAGGAGAAATTTAACATGAGTCTTGCAGATAATATAAAAAATAAGGCACTGGAAGCCGCAACAAAAGGACTGGAAAACGTATCTAATGAAACAATAGGTAAAAATGTAAAAAAATTGGCAGAAAATATCCCAGTCGAACCTGTAAACAAAATTGTAAAAGAAACCGCCGACGAAACAGTCGGTAAATTGGTAAAAGAAACCGCCGAAAAATATGTAAAGGATAAAAAATAAATGCAGCTATCTTTCGAAATATCAACCCAAATTTTTCGAACTTAAATTTTACTAATCCTTGACAAACAAAAAAAAATGTGTATAATTAAAATATGAACTTAAACGCAACGCTCGGCAACTAGCCAAAAGGGGGGAATTTACGTGAATTCCACATTCCACGAATCGTCAGAAAATTACTTGGAAACCATCCTTATACTAAGTACACAAGGTGTTAAGGTGCGTTCGGTAGATGTAGCCCAAAAACTGGACTTCACTCGCCCTAGCGTTAGCATTGCCATGAAAAAACTTCGCGAAAACGCCCTTATTCTTGTCGATACCGACGGCTATATTACTCTCACGGAAAAAGGTAAACTTATTGCCGATTCTGTCTACGAACGCCATATTTTACTTTCTGATTGGCTTGTCTCTTTGGGCGTTGACCCAAAAACCGCTGTATTTGATGCCTGTCGCATTGAACACGTTATCAGCGAACAAAGTTTTTTGGCAATTAAGCAACATTTGCAACACCTGCAACAGCAATAATTACCCAAAAAAGCGGGTCAAGGGCGCGCGCGTCCTTGCGGGGCTTGCCTGCCCGCCGGCAGGCGGGGGGCAGAGCCCCAAGGTCCTAAT
>WRKG01000089.1 GCA_009778185.1 Bacillota bacterium | reverse complement strand
AAAACCCTGTAATATACTATATGTATGAGTTGTGGAACGGCAAACAGCTGTGCGGGTGTAGTTCAATGGTAGAACACCAGCCTTCCAAGCTAAAAGTTAATAGCCACAAAACCCAACAGCGATAGGCATTCCGCCCACCGCTGTTTTTATTTGCCACATTTTTCAGCACACTACCTCAAATCTGGAAACAACCACCGATTGAAATCATGATACTCGTTTAATAAATCCCTAGCCCGTTCAAAGGCATCTTCACTCATTTTGGTATAAATATCCGTTACATCACTAGAACTATGCCCCAAAAATTCCTTGCGGGCTTTTTCGTCAATACCTGCTGCGTATAAGTCTGTGGCGTATGTATGCCTTAGAAAATGCGGCGTTATCTCTGGCGAAAACTTTGGCTCGATGGCTATACATTCCTTGGAAAATACGCTCCACCAATAACGGCAAGCCTGTTTTGTTGCATATCCGCCAGCCTGTTTAGGAAACAATATATCCCCATTCTGCTTGCCTTTGCACAGTTCGGAAAAAATTGGAATAGCAATTTTGGGAATAGGCACAATGCGTACTCCAACATCGTTGTTTGTACGTATCTTACGCATATTTGCCGCTTTTGTTCCTGCTATGTATCCAATGTTTTTAGTCAAATTTAACGCTTTACTTATCGTCAACTGATTTTTCTGTAAATCTACATCGCCAACTTCCAACGCTATGCACTCGCCACGCCGCAACCCACAATACAGCATAACGTTTACATAAGACCCATATTTGTGGCTACTAGCAACTTTTTCGCAAGCCAACCGCTCAGCTATATTCAGCGGACGGCGTAAATTTTCGGTCAAATTGGGCAATTCCAAGCGTGTAGTGGGATTACGCTCAATTAAGCCCTCTTCAACGGCATCTGCGAAAAGTTGCTTAATGGCAATTCTTATTTTTGATACCGTGCCAACTTTGCCGCCGCTGTAGCTGTTTAGCAACTCTTTTAAGTGCGATGGGCGAACTTCTTTTATTTTCATGTGTCCGATTACTGGCAGTATATCTCTTTTAAGTTTGGCGGTATAATGGGCAAGCTGTACTTCGTTAGCGTTGCCCTTGTACGTCCGCAACCACCGCACCGCCCAATCGGCGACAGTAATATCCTGCAAGCTAACGCCCATGTTGTGCAGACGTTTTGCTTCTGCTAGTTTTTCGGCACATTCTGCTTTGGTTTTGCCACGTACCCATATACGTTCGGGCGTGCCGTCTGCTTTTTTGCCTATTACGAATGAGGAGCGGTGGTATTTGTAGGTTTTTTTGTTAGACATTGCTGTCGTCATCCTTTCTTGGAGTTATTTGAAGCGGAACTATATTTGGAATTTTCACATCTTTTTTACGATTTTTTTCATGCACATTATTTTTTTCAGATTCAAAAAATAACATATGAGTAATATTTTTCTCTCTCCAACACGATCTTACCCCGCTTTGGAGATTCGTACAACTCCTTTTCCCTCGAAAGTGGTACTCATAGGATTTTCTTTTTCATTGGGTTTCATGTAGCGTTCTAACATTGTCCAAATCGTTTTTCTATCGTGCATATCAGCCCGATTGTAACACTGCATCAGCAAATTGAGTTCGGGACCCAATTTTTCTTTGGGAATGGGCATATCAGTTAATCCACAAAGATAATCTACCGAAACATTGAGTGCCTCAGCAATTCGGACAACAATGTTTATTTCTGGTTGCACCTTGCCCGCAACATAACGGGAAATGGTAGCTTCGGTAGCATCTGCCATATCGGCAAGCCATTTTTGGCTTATTCCGCGCGTATCCAAAAGTTCACGCAAAATATTGGAAAATAATTTGTTATTCATAACAAACCTCCTAAAATTTTAATATAGTAATTGTATCACAATAAACGAAAAAATATTTACAGTTAGTACCATATTTTTTTGAAAAATTACTTGACAGCAATAATTTTTCATTGTATAATATTATTATACTTAATTATTAAAGAAAGGAAGTGAATCTATGCACCAAGATGAAAATGAGCAAATGTATCAAGTTGACCCAAACAGATTTTACGGAAGACCCGTAAAATACAAGATTAACCAACTGGAATTGAGCATTGCAATGCTCCGCAAGGAAAAAACATCACACGATTTAGCAAAATTGCTAGGAAGATCGAGAGTTTCTTTAGACACAAGGCGTGCTGGTGTAACAACATTTTCAACAAACGATATCATAGCCATTGCAAAAGAATTGGAATTATCGTTACAACAAGTAAACGAAATTTTTTTTGACAATCAGTTGCTCGATGGTAATAAATAACTGTTAAATTAAATAAAATTACAATTTTGGAAAGGATTGATAAAAATGAACCCACCAAATCTCCCCGAACTAACCTTTGACGAACACCGCCACATCTACAAACTAAACGGGGCAATAATCCCAAGCGTAACGCAAATGATGCGACCGCTATCCAACGCCTACTACGGCACAATCGACAAAGAAATTCTACAAAAAGCCGCAAACCGTGGCACGGCAGTCCACCAAGCAATAGAAAACTTCCTGTTATATGAAATTGATGACATCGAACCCGAATACGAAAATTATTACAACGCTTTCAAAAAGTGGCCAGTCGTTAATAACCCACAAGTTATCCGCCTGTCGGACGGACAGGTCGCTACTGAAAACCGTGTCTACCACAAAATTTTTCGTTACGCAGGAACAGCCGACCTAATTTGCGAAATAGACGATAAAATAACGTTAATCGATTTCAAAACATCCGCAAGTATAGTGGATATGCTAGTAAAAATCCAACTAGCCGCCTACAGTCACGCATACAAAAGCCATGGCTACGAAATCGAGCAACAGGCAATCGTCCACCTAAAAAAGGACGGTACACAAAAAATGCTATTTTACGGTAACGAACTAACCAACACCGAATTTGAAGTAATTACAGCCCTGTTACAAATCCAAAATTACCTAAAAAAGGAGACAAAAAAATGAGTGAAATAATTTTAGCCCGCCTGCCGGACGGGCAAGCAACAATGCCAACACAGCCAACAATACCCGCAATAACAATAGAAATCGAGCAACCGCCCCTAAAAGAAGAGTTGACCCGCCTGTCGGACGGGCAGACAACAATAGAACTCCGTGCAGAAATGTTGACAATCGCCAACGAAACCGACTACAAAACCGCAACATCGTTTGCACAAGAACTAAAAGAAATGTCCACCAAAATATCGAGTTTTTGGAAACCCAAAAAAGATGCTGCTCACAAAACTCATAAACAAATTTGCGAGGGCGAAAAACAAATGCTAACGCCAGTAAACAACGCAATCGCAACCATAAAGCGAAATATAAGCAATTACTTACAAGAAATTGAGCAAGAACGCCAAAAACAAGCGGAAATCGCTCGTGCCGCAATGCTTGCAGAAAGCGAAACGCAACTAGCAAACGCAATTACAGCCGAGCAAAACGGCGATACAGCCACCGCCAACGTACTAATATCCCAAGCACAAATGGCAGAAACAGCCAGCCGCAACATTTTCATCGATATAGAACCTCCAAAAGTTAAAGGAATATCCCAAACCAAAGACTGGGAAATTAGCACAATAACGCCAGCCGAAGTACCAACCACAATAAACGGCGTAGAAATCCGCCCAGTGGACGAAAAGGCTGTAATGCGGCTAATCCGTGCCAGTAAAGGCACCATCGAAATCCCAGGAATAACTTACAAAAAAGTAATTAAAACTACGATTAGAAAAGGAGAATAAAAATGTCAACTGAATTAACCGTAAAATACGAATCCGCTTTCGGAGATGTGCAACTAAGTCAGCAAACGGTCAAGCAATATCTAGTGCGCGGAAATGCCGCCGTTACCGACCAAGAAGTTATGCTATTTATGAACCTCTGCAAATTTCAAAAGCTGAACCCGTTCACAAACGAGGTTTACCTAATAAAATTTAACAACAGCCCCGCAACAACAGTTGTCGGACGTGATGCCTATCTGCGCCGAGCCTACGAAAACCCCAGTTACATGGGCTGTGAAAGCGGAATTGTGGTGCAACGCGGCAACCAAATTGTGCAAAAACAAGGAACGTGCCTATATCCAGGCGAAACGCTGCTCGGCGGTTGGTGCAAAGTCAACCGCAAGCTAAACGGCGAAACTATCCCAACTTTCAAGGAAGTTGCGTTGAAAACTTTCGATAAAAAACAATCAAGTTGGAACACGATGCCCGAAATTATGATTTGTAAAGTGGCTGAAAGTCAAGCCTTGCGAGCAGCGTTTCCAAGCGACTTTGAGGGACTGTATACCGCCGAAGAAATTGGCGACCCAAATATTGACCCGCCTGCTGCCCGCCTGTCGAACGGACAGGGACGGGCAGGTAACGGAAAAGGCTCTGCACCCAGCAGAGCCAAAGAAGAAATCATAATAAATGACAATGTTAATAATAACATAAGTCGCGAACAACGTCAAGAACTTTTTCGAATTTCTAAAGAAATTTTTGGAAATTATGCTAGCGAGCAACTAAAACCGCTAATTGCTAAGTACGGCTACGATTCCACCGCAAATTTAACCAACAAAGATTACGAGGCAATTTTGCAGGAATTAAATAAAATTCCTATATTGGTCAAATCAAGTGAACCCGAACCTGTTGAAGACGTTGAAATTATTGCAGACCCGCCTACCGCCCGCCTACCAGATGGGCAGGAACGGGCAGATATTGAACCAATCTCGCCACAAACGGAAATGTAAATTAAAAATCAACCTTGCCTGTTTTACCTGCCCGTCCGTAGGCGGGTATGCAAGACAGGCAAGGTTAAAATAGAAAGGAAAAACCAATGACAAACGGATTTTACCTATTCGCAAATTATGCGGAAGATTTTAATATGCTAACCAAAAGCCAATGGGGCGAATTGCTACTTGCAATATTTGCGTACGAGCGTGGCGAAGATGTTCCGCCGTTCAAATCAAAACATCTACAAAGGGCATTTAACGTTATTACAAGCGATATGGAAAATA
>WRKG01000088.1 GCA_009778185.1 Bacillota bacterium | reverse complement strand
TCATGAATAAATCGTACATTGGCGTTATTTTTCGCTCTTTGCCGTTCGTCAATAATACTGTGCCGTCCCAATAAAATGATGTATCGGTAAAATCGTTTGTTTCGTCTATCATAACTTCACCTCGGTTTTATTATACTTTCCATAATGTTGCTTGTCAAGGTTTTTTGTGCCGTCCTTGATATTCAAATTTACCGATACATCATTCAGCCACATTTTAAGGTAGGCGAATATTATCCATAATATGAACAGGGCTACGCCTTATTTCTGTATCCCCATCCCCAATTCTTCCGAGACTGCCAAATCCAAAACCCCAAAGAGAGCCATCGCTTAGCACCGCAAAAGAGTGATCGCTTCTTGTAGAAATTTCCACCACATCATCCATAATATGTACAGGATAATTTGCACCGCCGCCGCCATTTCCCAACTGACCATTTGTGTTAGATCCCCAAGTCCACAGAGAGCCATCATTGAGCAAAGCCATAGTATGGGCTCTGCCTGCGGCTATTGCGGATACATTATCTATTACAAATTGTGGAGAGTCCACTGGCATAATGTGCCCTAATCCGAGTTGAGCACCACTTCTCCCCCACGTCAAAAGGCTGCCGTCTGTTAGCAAAACTACGGAATGGGCATAGCCTGCGGCGACAGATGCCACATTATCCATTACATGAACGGGATATGGGCTATAATCGCCAACATCTGTGCCCAACCGTCCGTTAGCGTTAGATCCCCATGCCCAAAGGCTACCGTCTTCCAAAATCGCAAATGAATGGGCTCCACCGTGGTCTGCTCCTCCAGCTGCAACATATACGACATTGTCCATGATATGTACTGGAGTGCGACGATTTTCCAATGTGCCGTCTCCTAAACGACCATGAGTATTTGCCCCAAAAGCCCAAAGAGAGCCGTCATTTCTGACTACTAATGAATAATCGAGACCTGCGGCAGCCATAGCCACATTTTCCATTACGACAATTGGGGAATATTGTCTGTCGGGCGCATCATCAACTCCCAACTGACCTGCGGAATTAGAACCCCAAGCCCACAATGTGCCGTCAATCGTGATAGCTAGAGCATGGTTTGCTTGTACTGATACCATTGCAACATCTTCCATAATTCGTACAGGATATAGGCGTGTTTCATGGATTCCGTCTCCAAGGGCAATTCCCCCGTTGCTGTTGCCCCAAGCCCATAAAGTTCCGTCGCTGTCAATCGCAAAGGAATTTGACGTGCCAGCAGTAATAGATGCTCGCCTTACAAAATCAGCAGGTACTAACGGAAGTCTATCGGCTGTATCTGTTTCGGTTTGTTCCTCTGAAGCAGATATAGTTGCATTTTCATTCGTTGGCGTTTCTTGTTGGGATATGGCTGGTATGGGCAATGCGCTTGGTGCGGCACTATTGCCGTTGTTGCCGCAAGCTGTAAAAGAAAATAGGATAGCAAACAACGCAGGCATCAGTAATCTTTTCATAAATGAACCTTCTTTTTTGTAACCTCTTTGAGGTCTGCTTGTGTTAAACATAGTTGATTTTTCCTCTCAATTTTATAATTTTTGCTAGGTTGACATATTTTTGCGAGCCTAGCGGTTGGTAAAAACTCAACAATGTTCAATATATATATATATATATATATATCGTGTCAAGAGCGGTTATTTACGAAATTTTCAATGATTTTGGGGTATTTTTTGTGCAAAATGTACACGTGGATTATTTTGCGGTTTATTTGTTGTGCAAAATTGACAAATTCGTTTTTTCGCAAAATTTGCTTGCACCGCAAAAAAAGCCCAATCCTGTAAAACTGGGCTAATTTTAAGTAGATAAAATACTGTCAACAGTTTGTCAACTTCTTCCGCAACGCCGCACAAGCCCTATAATTCATTTCAAAATATTCCTCTAGGCTAAAATCCTCGACAAAAAAGGCAAAATAAGCCTCCTCAACTCGGCACAGCAACGGCCGTTCTGCGTAAATTAGGCAAAGTTTGGTTTCTTTGTCATAATTTATGCAAACGCCGTTGCCGTTGTCCAAGTTGCGGTATATCTCGTTGCCGCCTATGCTTTGGCAACAACTGCCGCATTGGTTGCACTTAAACATTTTCTATTGCCATTCCTGTTCCCACGGTTCTAATTTTCCTTGGAAAAACCTTGGGTTCAGAGTTTGCAAGTGTGTTAGAGTTTTTTCGGCGGTTTCGCTGAAAACTGGATTGCTTTCGTTTGCAGTTTCTTTCTGCTCGACTATCACGATTGCCAACATATTTTTTATAACTTGTAACGATAAATACGTGTCATGTAAATTTTTTCTTTCGGCTTCAGAAAACTGATTATAATCTTGTTTGTAGATTACTGTTCTTTCTAATTTCCCCATTTTTTCTGTGAAAAATTCTCTGGCATTTAGTACGCTTTGCTGAATTTTCTCTACAAATCCGTCAACTTTTGCCAAAAATTCCATTGCTGTGCCAAATTTTTCAACCGCTTTATCTACTTCGTCTCTTATGTCTCGAGCTTTATCAAGGCTGTCTGAACCTTTTGCAGCCAGTAAAAAACCGCCAACCAAAACCGCCGGACCTGCCGCTAATCCACCTAATAAAGTCAATCCGCCTGCTATACCTGCTCCGCCAGCCGCAAGCGAACCACCGCCCAAAAATGCAAGTGCTGCTTTTGTTGCCGCCGCTCCTGCTAAAGTCGATATTGCTGTTCCAGTTGATGCCGTGCCAAATAACAATGCACCGCCGTAAGCTATTCCTGGTACAGCCGCCGCCGCAACTCCCGAGCCAACTAATCCGCCCAAAACGTCCAATGCTGTGATTGATATTCCTTCGATTTCTCGCAAATCGTCCGTTGTGATTTTGTAGCCGTCAACCGCCAAATTTCCTGTCCTATTCGGAGGATTTTTGATTTTCTTATATGTTTTCGTGAAACGGTCAAAATCCTTGCTCCAAATCTCCAATTTTAATGCGGCGTATTCTTCGGATATTTTTTGACTTCTTTTGTTCGCCCTTTCAAATTCGGCTTTTTTCTTGTTGTAACGGCTTTCGGCGTTGTTTACCATCTCTTTTGCATCGCTTAAATCTGATGCACCGACAATTCCTGCACCTAAACCTAACAATGAGGATAGTCCTATTCCTACCCCTACAGCTATAACTGGTACAGCCATAAAATCACTCCTATTCATTATCGTTTTACGATATATTTTTATAGTTCCAAAATAAAATTCTCGTCCTCCATGCAAGCGTTAAACTCGTCAAAGTTGCTAAATTGCAGCTTTACGCCGCGCGTTTCCAGCAGTTTGTACATCACGCTGGACGGGTCGCTTGCGGTCTCCAGTTCCGCCGAGAATGCGTGAAACTCGTTTACGTTGCGTTCGTATTCCGCTAGGTCAATCTCCATTAGGCGGCTGATATAGCGGTCTAGCGTTTCGTTGTTGTACACCAAATCTTGGTGCATTTCGTCCAGATTGGCGTTTGTGAAAAAGTTGATAATTTTGTCCACAATCGGCGAATTATCAATAAAGTACAGCAAACTCACGCTCAACAGCCCGCTGCACAGCGCGCTTGCGAACAGCGAGATTCCCGTAACGAGTTCGCTGCCCACGAACGGCACGGCGGCGAGCGGCGATTGCGACAAAAACGTTTGCACCGCTTGGTTTGCGATAGTTCCGACCACGACAGAAATCCCCGTGAAAATAATTTTGGCGATTGCCTTGATTTTTTGGCGTTTTGTGAGGTTTTCGGGATTTCGCACCAAAATGCGCAACGCCTCCGCCACGGACGACATGGCTTGCCGTATGATTTTCACCACGTTTGCGACCGTTGTTTTCAGCATATTTATGGCGAGCGTTACCAGCGAGGACAAAATGCCCGCAAAAAAGCCATCGCCGATTTTCGTGAGCAGTTCGCTGAATTTGCGGCGAATGTTGTCAACCGCCTTTTTGAAAATATCCGCCACATCGTTTAGCAGCACGCCGAGGTCGAAACCGTTGATTTTCTGCCGTTTTATTGCGTTCGGAAACTCCTCAAACAGGACAAATCCCAGTTCTACGCAGATAAATCCCACGCCCTGCCGAATCGCCATTTTTCCGCCAGTTTTCAGGCAATCTTTCGGGACTTCTTTCGCATAATGCCGAATCTCCTTGCGAAGAGCGTCCTCGTTTAGGAACTTGCGCGCGGCTTTATCTTTGGCGGCTGCCATTTTGCGGTTTATGCCGTAGCGTTCGGCGTTTTGCTGGGATTCGCCACGTTTTGTGGTGTTCGCCCACTCGTCCATGGATTTATCGCTTTTTGACCGATTTATGCGTTGTTCGGTGTACGCAAAATTTCGCTCGTCGTTGGCTAAATCTCGCAACTCCTCGTCCGAGTTTAGCATACGATGTTTGGCTGTATCGTGAATCTCCTTGGCGGAAACGATGTGGTCAACCTCGGTGCTGCCGTCTTTTTTGAGTTGCTTTCCCGTGTAGCCGTCCGTGATGGTTTCGTTTTTGGAGAAATCTCGTTTACGTTTATCATGTAAAATTTTACTTGGCGCGATAACGTTTCGGTCGTAAGTGCTTTCGCCACGTTCACGAAAAGTATCATTTGCGTAAACGCCCTGCTCAAAGTTGTGGACGGTTTGCACGTTGCCGCCGTCCCTATCCTGGAACAGCAAGCCGTCCAGCGCGAACGCCGTAACCACCGATTGAAACACGACTTTTTTGTACTCGTTAAAAATGTCGTCCAAGCCGTTGCGGTTAAACCGCGGATTTTGGAAACTTTCTAGGGCGAAATCGTCATCGTTGAAGTTGTTGCGTATTGTGCAGATGTTGCCTGCGGTTGCTGAGTTTGTCATTGTTTACCTCCTTGATATTGGGATTTTTTTTCGTGGGATTTTTTGGCGTTTTTTGGGAAGTTTTAATATCGTATCTTCCAATATATATATATATATATATATATATATTGTGTCAATAGCGGCTATTTACGAAATTTTTTGGTATTTTTGGGATTTTTTTGTGCAGGTTGTA
>WRKG01000087.1 GCA_009778185.1 Bacillota bacterium | reverse complement strand
ATTGCCTCAGGGACGATTTCTTGACCGATTCCGTCGCCTGGAATTGTTGCTATTTTGTATTGTGCCATTTTTTTAACTCCTTTGGATTTTGGATTTTTTTACTTTTTTATTATACAGGATTTTTTTGGGTTTGGCTAGGGGAAATTTTTTTGGGTTGGGATTTAATTTTGGAAATTTTGTTTCCACAACTAATCCCAATAAAAATAAAAAAATTTTTTACTTTAATTTAATTTTATGTTATCATAAATGGAGACACTAAAAACAACATTGCTTGCGGCTTTCGCTACTTTGCACAAAATCAACAAAAATTTGATTTAGGAGTTAATAAAATGCTGAAATTTGGAGTAGAATTATTTTCGGTTCGGGATGAACTGGCAAAAGATTTGTGGGGAACTCTCCGCAAAGTTAAGGCGATGGGCTACGATGCTGTGGAATTTTTTTGGGAATTTAATCACACTGCACAAGAACTAAAAGCCGCTCTCGATGATACTGGGCTTGTTTGCTGTGGTTGGCACACTCCGTGGCACTATGTGCAGGACGACAGGCTTATCTCAACAATAACTTACAACAAAGTGCTTGGCAACAACGAAATTGTTATCCCTGGATTGCCCAACGAATGCACCAATAGCAAGGCTGCTTGGCTTGAAACCGCCCAAAAATTCAACGAAATTGCTAAAAAACTTGCTCCTTATGGAATGAACCTTGCGTATCACAATCATGGTGGAGAATTTCAAAACCTTGAGGGAGATTTGCCCATTCATTATTTTTTCGATAACACCGATGCTTGCGTTGGCTTGCAAATGGACAACGGCAACGCTTGGACCGCTGGACCCAACACCGATGTTTACAATCCAATTATCCGTTATGCTGGAAGAGCGCGAACTCTGCACCACAAGCCATTTTCTCTCAAAACGGGACACGCCACAATGATTGGCGAAGACGACATCGATTGGGGTAAATATTTCAAACTTTGCCGCGAATATCAACCTAATATTACATGGCATATCGTGGAATACGAATGCTCGGAAAAATTTTCGCAATTTGACGGAATTAAACTTTGCATTGACAACCTGCGAAAATTGGAAAAGGACGGCGTTATCTACTAGAAATTTAGGGGAAAATTATGGACTATGGAACAAGGCTAATTGTGGCTTTTTTGGCAAATAGAATGGTTACTGCAAAATCCGTTGAAGAAATTACAACCGCTATTTCTCATGTACTAGAACTGGCTGGCGAAAAATCGACAACCGAACGTTACAGCAAAAAAATCTATCTACTGCTAAAACGTATCTCGGTTACAAAAACGCCAGCAGAGGCGTACGCTGTTTTGGTAAAATTGGCTGTTTTGGATAATTTTAAGTTGCCAAAATACGAAATACTCGCTGAATCCGCCAAAAAAGCCGTCTTAAAGCAGGAACAAGAGGAACACAATGAATTATTATAAAAAAGTTATAACGGTGCTGATTGCCGAGCGAATTGCCGCCGCAAACACCGTTTCGGAAATATCCGCCATTTTTGAATCTTTGGCGGAGTTCGCCGCAGAAGACACCGAAGACAGCACAAATAAAAAACTTGCTCTAGTTGCCTCGCGAATTGCGGCAACTGCAACGGTTGCTCAAGCATACGAAGTATTCAAAAAAGCCGCTACTATTCAAGGTTACGTCGTGCCTACTTATCAAGAGGCTTTGGCGGACCTTGCAATCGCTCGTGGTAGCCCACAAAAAAATGAGCAACTGCTAGAAAATGCAAATAAAGCCAAGCAAAATGAGCAAAAGTTTGAACAACAGAAAGGGCAAATATTATGAGTACAAATGTTTCTGCGTTGCAAGGCGCGGGATTGCGGTATATGTTGGCAAAATCTGCCAAAACCTACCTTAATATGGATGCTATTTTTAGCGACGAAACCAAACAATACGTTGAACCCTACGATCCCGATTCGGGCGAGGTGGTTACTTTTACCTTGCGTACCGCCAAAAACAACGTGGATTCCGCCCTTTTTCATACTAGCCGCAAAACTTTTCCTATGTCCAAAATAAAATCGGACGGACTTTTTGATTATTACGCCGCAAAATATCGGCTAGGCAAAGAAGTTTTGCGATATTACTTTTCGGTTGACAAAAATGGTTCTCGTTATTTTTACAATAAAAATGGCTTGCATAGCAATGTCAACGAGGATTTTAATTTCAAAATTGTGCCAGGATTTCGCACGCCAGATTGGGCAAAAGGTGCTATAATGTACCAAATTTTTATCGACCGCTTTTACAATGGCGACAAAACAAACGATCCGCTAAATTACGAGTATCTCTACATTGGGCGCGTGTGCAAATCGCTCGCTTGGGATCATCCTGTTGAAACGGACGATATTTGCAATTTTTATGGTGGAGATTTACAAGGAATCATCGACAAAATGCCATATTTGCAATCTTTGGGCGTTGAGGCACTTTATTTATCGCCGCTATTTGTGTCTCCGTCAAGCCACAAATACGATATTCAGGATTACGATTATGTTGATCCGCATTTTGGCGTTATCAAGCAGGACGGCGGACAAGTGCTTAATTTTGACCGCTTTCATAATCGATACGCCACAAAATACATGGCACGAACCGCCGAAAAAGTCAACCTAGAAGCCAGCAACGAGTTGTGCATTAAAATGATAGAAACCGCTCACGCTCACGGAATCAAGGTAATTTTGGACGGCGTGTTTAACCATTGCGGTTGCTACAACAAATGGCTCGATAAGCCTGGTTTTTACAAAACGATGGGCTATCCAGACGGTGCGTACCGCAGCGAAAGTAGCCAATACAACAAATATTTTTTGTGGTACGACACAAATTGGCCAAACAACGATTGTTACGATAGTTGGTGGGGCAACGATAATCATCCCAAGCTAAATTTTGAGGATGCTCCCGAGCTGTACGATTACATTTTAGAGGTTGGCAAAAAGTGGGTTTCGCCGCCGTACAACATAGACGGCTGGCGATTGGACGTTGCCGCCGATTTAGGGCGAAGTCCAGAATTTAACCATAAATTTTGGCAAGATTTTCGCAAAGCCGTTAAATCGGCGAATCCGAATGCGATAATTTTGGCGGAACATTACGGCGATGTTTCTCCGTGGATTTCTGGCGGCGAATGGGACACAGTTATGAATTACGATGCGTTCATGGAACCGCTAACTTGGTTCTTGACAGGCGTAAGCAAGCACAGCGAGGAACATCAAGGGCATTTGAAGTGCAATGCAATGGCTTTTGAAAATGCGATGCGGTATCATATGTCGCGATTTAACGTTCACGCTTTGCAGGTTTCAATGAATCAGCTATCCAACCACGATCACTCGCGTTTTTTAACGCGCACAAACGGCGAAACTGGACGTTTGCACACGCGCGGCGGAAAAGCGGCAGAAGACGGCGTTCACAAGGCGGTTATGATGGAGGCGGTTGTTTTCCAAATGACATGGCCAGGTGCGCCAACGATATATTACGGCGATGAGGCAGGTTTGGCAGGTTGGACGGATCCCGACAATAGGCGAGTTTTCCCATGGGGCAAAGAGGACAAAACAATGTTGCAGTTGCACCGAGATTTGGCTGAATTGCGGCAAAGTTATCCAGTATTGCGCGGCGGTTCGGTAGAATTTTTATGGAACGAATACGGAATTTTATCGTTTGCACGTTGGGATGAATCCGCCAAAATAGCGGTCGCAATCAATAATAACGATGTGGAAAAAAGCATAACTTTACCAGTTTGGAAAATGGGCTGTCGAACAGGCGAAATGACCTGCATTTTGGCAACGTTTGACAAAACCAGCGAACACTGGGAAGAAATTTACAAAGTTGATAAAACGAACGAAAAATCCGCCAAAAAATACGCTGTGGAATCTGGTATTGTGCATTTGACATTGCCACCGTTTAGTAGTATAATTTTAGCAGAGTAAAATCCGCAATATGCGGACGGAAAATATCCAAAAATTTATCATATAGAATGGAGATGTTTAACATGAATGTAACAGGATTAAAAGGTACACAAACCGAGAAAAATTTACAAGAGGCGTTTGCTGGCGAAAGTATGGCACGCAACAAGTATTCTTATTATGCCTCAAAAGCACGAACAGAGGGCTATCAGCAGTTGGGAGCAATTTTTGACGAGACAGCTGGCAACGAAATGGAACACGCAAAATTGTGGTTTAAGGCGTTGCACGACGGAAATGTCCCTGATACGGCAACTAATTTGCTAGATGCCGCAGATGGCGAGCATTACGAATGGACAGAAATGTACGAAGGATTCGCCAAAACCGCCAAAGAAGAGGGCTTTAAGGAAATCGCCGCCCTGTTTACCGCAGTTGGCAAAATCGAAAAATCGCACGAAGAACGCTATCGCAACCTTTTGAACAACGTAAAAGAGGAAAAAGTTTTCGCAAAACAAGAAAAGCAAGTTTGGATTTGCCGAAATTGCGGACATTTACACGACAGCGAAAAAGCACCTGGCGTTTGCCCTGTTTGCTTGCATCCACAGGCTTATTTTGAGATTAAGGCTGTTAATTATTAAAATTTGATAGTAAACCAATTTAACCCGCCTGCTGCGGGCAGGCAAAAAATAGGGGCGGATATTATCCGCCCATTTTTTATTTTTTATCAAGTTAAAATTGTTAGCATAATTTCCAACAACAAATTGACTTCCCACCAAACCCATGATATAATAAAAATCAATCAAACTATCTCAAAAAAACTTTGGCATTCGGCAACGAGCGCCAAATAGATAAGGATTTAACATGGGCTTATTGCTATGCGTTTCGCAGCAGGAAAACACGCAGCCGTACCGCTTTTCGGTAACGGGCATACAGGCGTACACTTTCGAGGAGATTTTGTATCACGTTTACAATTATTGGAAACAATCGGTTGACGATGTAACTTCTCCGC